>JAWUWM010000063.1:0-36182 GCA_034111845.1 Psychroserpens sp.
TGTAATTACACAAGATGATGTAGATGCAGGAGGCGTTAGTAATACGGTATTAGCATCAGCTGATAGTCCAGATGATACAACGGTTACCGATGACAGTGATGATCCAAATGATCCAGAGAATGTAGATCCAGATAATGATGGTGATCCAGATGATCCAACAGATACAACAATCACAGAAGATCCAAGTATTATAGCAGAGAAGAGTGCAGCAATCACAGATAATGGTGATGGTGCTTTAGGAGCAGGAGATACAATCAATTACACAATTACTGTAGAGAATACAGGAAATGTAACGTTAGATGGTGTAACTATTGCAGATACGTTAACCGATGTAGATGGCCTTGTATTAACGTTAACCACAGGTCCAATATTTAACGGTGCAGATCAAGGTAGTTTAGAAGGGGTTTTGTTAGTAAATGAGATCGCAACGTATTTAGCAACGTACGTGATTACAGAAGATGATGTAAATTCAGGAGGCGTTAGTAACACGGTATTAGCATCAGGTGATAGTCCAGATGACACAACGGTTACTGATGACAGTGATGATCCAAATGATCCAGAGAATATTGATCCAGATAATGATGGCGACCCAGATGATCCGACAGATACATTATTTGAAAGCCCAAGTATTATAGCAGAAAAGTCGGCTATGATTATAGATAATGGCGATGGCGTATTAGGGGCAGGAGATACAATTAATTATATAATCACAGTTGAAAACACTGGAGATGTAACTTTAGATGGCGTTAACATTATAGATACGTTAACAGATTTTGATGGAAATATATTAACGATAACAACAGGTCCTATATTTGATAGTGCAGATGCAGGTAGTCTAGAAGGCCTATTGTTAGTTGATGAGACTGCAACCTATTTAGCGACTTATATAATTACACAAAATGATGTAGACGCAGGAGGTGTTAGTAACACAGTATTGGCATCAGGTGATAGTCCAGATGATACCACTGTTACAGACGATAGTGATGATCCAAATGATACAGACAATGTAGATCCAGATAATGATGGAGATCCAGATGATCCAACAGATACAATTATAGACGAAGATCCAAATGTTATAGCTGAGAAGAGTGCATCTGTTATTGACAACGGTAATGGTGTCTTAGGTGTAGGAGATATAATTGAATACACAATTACTGTAGAAAATACTGGTAATACGGTATTAGATGGTGTGAATATTGTTGATACTTTAATTAATTTTGACGGAAATGTGCTAACCTTAACAACAGGTCCAACTTTCGATAGTGCAGATCAAGGTAGTGCCGAAGGACTGCTATTAGTGGGAGAAACAGCAACGTATTTGGTAACTTATAGTATCACACAGGATGATGTAAATGCTGGAGGAGTTAGTAATACTGCATTCGCATCAGGTGATAGTCCAGATGATACTAATGTTAGTGATGATAGTGATGACCCAGATGATGATGAAAATATTGATCCAGACAACGATGGTGATCCAGATGATCCTACAGATACCGTAATAGACTTTGATCCGTGCAGTGAAGGCGCGATTGCAGGTACAGTTACTGCTAATGATTCTGATGGAGACGGTCTTAATGATATTTGTGACCTAGACGACGATAATGATGGATTGTTAGATACTGATGAGCGAGGAACAACAACTAGCGGTCAGCCTGATTGTGGAGATCAAACTCCTTTTGATTTTAGTGCAATACCAACCGAAGAAACTGGAGATGGTAATGTAGCGACTTTATTAGAGGGTGAAGTATTCAGATTTACAAATGTAACAGCAGGTACAGATGCCTTAGTAACATTGGTTGAATACGTAAATGCTGTCGTAGGAATTTTAGATGATAATTCATCAAGTCCTACGTCCTTTAAACCGAGTTCTGTAGTAACTAATTTAAGTGCTGGACAAGAAGCATACGTTGAATATAACATTCAGTTTGTGCAAGCAGGAACAACAACTCCTGTAACTTTTCTTGAGACCTTTATAAATATTAACGATATTGATGGAGATGTAGACTTATTTGAACGAGTAAAATTACCAAGTCCAATAAGTTATACGGTTGATGATCCAACTAATTTAGCAATTACTTCAGAAGCAGGCCAGATAGTCATAAATTCAAATAATATAAATTTCCCTGGAAGTGATAGCAGTAACCCAGAGATAAATATATCTACCAGATATCTTAATTTATCAAGCTATTCTATAAAATTAGGTGTCTTTGCTAATCTAGCTTTAGTAAATGAACAAAGGTTTCATAGTATTGAATTTGATTGTGTAACAAACTTTATTGATCCAGAAACAACAGATCCAGATACAGATGATGATGGTATTCCTGATTACTTAGATACAGATAGTGATGATGATGGATGTCCAGATGCACTAGAAGGTGATGGTGGATTTACTGCCTCAGATTTAGATGCAGATGATTCTTTAGGTGACACTATAGATGCCGAAGGTATTCCTATAGTTGATGGTGGCTCAGGTCAACAAAATGATGTTAGTTCTACAGATGCAACTGTTAATAGTTGTGCAGCACCAGGGATTGAAGTTGTAAAAATAGCAGATATTGAAGATAATGGAGATACTGTAATAGGGGTAGATGATAGTATTAGCTATACTATCACAGTTCAAAATACAGGTAATGTCACTTTAAATAATGTTGTAATAACTGATACGTTTACTGATATAGATGGAAATGCCCTAACATTAACCACAGGACCAACGTTTGACAATGCTGATCTAGGTAGTTTAGAAGGAACTTTGTTAGCTGGAGAAACAGCAACCTATTTAGCTACTTATTTAATTACACAAGATGATGTTAATGTAGGAGGTGTGAGCAATAGTGTACTGGCAACTGGAGATGATCCAGATGGAGATACATTTAATGATACTAGTGATGATGGTGATGATACAGACGGTAATACTGAAGATGATTCTACTGATACATTAACAGACACAGGTTTCGATCTTTCTGTAACTAAAGAAGTAGATATAACACGACCATCAATTGGAGATAACGTAACGTTTACAATAACAGTTTCAAATGAAGGTTTCGTTACCGCAACTGGAATAATTATTGAAGATATTATACCTAGCGGATATACATTCGTGTCGTATTTAGCAACAACTGGTACAACTCCTGATACGTACTTCGAGTCTACTGGAGAATGGGTTGTTGGATCATTAAATCCAGGAGATGTTCAAGTTTTAGCAATTACTGTTGAAGTCTTAGGCTTTGGTGACTATTTAAATACTGCGTCTATCATAGACTTTATTGGTGGAGATGATGAAAATGAGGATAATAATACTGATTCAGTTGGTGTTGATCCAATATGTTTAACCATCTACAATGAATTCTCTCCTAATGGCGATGGTGTTAATGATGTTTTTGTAATTGATTGTATAGAGAATTATCCTAATAACTCAATAGAGATTTACAATAGATGGGGTAATGTCGTTTATGAAACTAAAGAATATAATAATGATTTTGATGGTACCTCAAATGGAAGATCTGTACTAAGTCAAGGTGATAAATTACCAGTTGGGACCTATTACTATGTAATTGACTTAGGAGATGGTTCAGAGCCTCGAGTAGGTTGGTTATATATTAACAGATAATTAATAAGGCAAGATTAAAAAACGATATTAAAATGATACAGAAAACATCATTCTTAAAAGGATTAATACTGTTAGTATTTGTAGTATTGACTATTAATACAAGTAGTTTTGCTCAGCAAGACCCTCAGTATACGCAGTACATGTATAATACCATGAGCGTGAATCCAGCCTATGCTGGCCAACGAGAGGTGTTAAGCATTACTGGCTTACACCGTACACAATGGGTAGGTATTGATGGTGCGCCACAAACCCAAACTTTAGGTATCCATACACCACTCAGGAACGATAAAATAGGCTTAGGTCTTAATATAGTAAATGATGCTTTAGGACCTGTAAATGAATATTATATTGATGCCAATTTTTCATATACGATTCAGGTTGGTGCCAATAACACAGAACTATCATTTGGAGCTAAAGCAGGATTACATGGCTTGACTTCAGATTGGAGCGAAGGCGTAATACAGCAATTGGGCGATCCAACATTTGCAGATAATCTAAGTGTGTTTTCTCCAACGGTAGGAGCGGGACTATATCTTCATAATCGTAAATGGTATGTAGGATTATCTGTTCCTAATTTTCTGAGGACAGAGCATTTTGATGATAATCAAGTGTCCATTGCAAACGAACGTATGAGTTACTATTTAATAGCAGGTTATGTATTTGACATAAGCGCAAAAACAAAGTTTAAGCCAGCAGCATTGCTAAAAGCAGTATCAGGAGCACCAATTATTGCAGATGTATCTGCAAACTTTTTGTTTAATGATAAATTCACACTTGGTGTTGCATATCGTTGGGATGATTCTGTAAGTGGATTAGCTGGAATTCAAGTTACAGATGGATTATATATTGGATATTCTTATGATGCCACTACTACTAACCTTAATAATTATAACAGTGGGTCACATGAAATCATGTTACGTTTTGAATTACAAAAAGTAGGTAGAATATTATCACCAAGATTTTTCTAAAAAAAAATATTATGAAAACATATAAAATTATATTTATCCTAGTATTGAGTTTAGTTTTCTCATCGGGTTATGCTCAAAAAGCAAAAGTACGACAAGCTACAAAAGAGTATGATAACTTAGCATATTTGAAAACCAGTGAGATTTTATTAGAGGTAGCTGAGAACGGTTATACATCTGTTGATTTACTTCAGAAATTGGCCAGCTCATTCTATTTCAACAATCAAATGGAGCAAGCAACTAAGTGGTACGGAGAACTAATGAAGATGAATGAGGATATCGATGCAGAATATTATTTTAGATACGCACAAGCACTGAAATCTGTTGAGAATTATACCGAATCTGATAAATGGATGAAAAAGTTTGCAGATTTAGATCGAAGTGATTTAAGAGGACGTGCATTTCTCTCAACAGTAGATTATTTAACAATGATTGATGAGGTAAGTAAAGATTTTGAAGTCAATAATTTAGACCTTAATACAGCTGTTTCCGATTTTGGAACTACTCAATACCAAAATCAATTGATTTTTGCATCCTCACGAGGAGGTGGTAAAAATTACGAATGGAATGATCAGCCATTTTTAGATCTATTTTCCGCAGAAAAACAAGAAGATGGAACGTATAGTAGTGTTGAGAAATTAGACTCAGATATTAATACAAAATACCACGAATCCACAGTCGCTTTTACACCAGATGATAAGGTGATGTATTTTACACGAAATAATTATTTTAAGAAAAAATATAAGAAAGATGAGGATGGTACAAATCGATTAAAAATATTTAAAGCAACATTAAACGAATATGACAAGTGGGGTGATGTTGAGTCTATTCCTTTTAATGGTGAAGATTATAGTGTGGCGCATCCAACAATTAATGTTAAAGGAACAAAGATGTATTTTGCATCAGATATGCTTGGGACTTTAGGATCATCAGATATTTTTGAAGTAGAAATTAAACAAGATGGTTCGCTAGGAGATCCAATAAACTTGGGGCCATCTGTAAATACAGAAGGACAAGAGACATTCCCTTTTGTTAATTCGCAAGGTGACTTATACCTGTCTTCGAATGGTTTTAACGGTTTAGGAGGCTTAGATGTTTTTGTGATTAGAGATTTTGAAAATAAAAGAGAATTAAAACAACCAATGGCTTTGGAGAATATTGGACGTCCAATTAACAGTCCTATGGATGATTTTGGGTACTATGAAAATTTAGGGACTAAAGAAGGTTTCTTTACCTCAAACAGGGAAGGAGGAAAAGGAGATGATGATATCTATAGCTTTACAGTGCCAGAATGTGAACAAACTGTTGAAGGTGTTGTTAAAGATCAAGATACTGAAGAGCCTATTGTAGGAGCTAAAGTAACCTTATTGGATGCAGATGGTAATGAACTCAATCAACTAGTTGTAGGCGTAAATGGGACATATAAATTTGAAAAATTAGAGTGTGAAAAAGAATACTTAATACGAATCGAAGCAGATACATACGCAACAGTAGAACAACGATTTACGACACCTAAAAAACAACAGAAACTTGAGTTAAAGTCATTATTAGAAAAAGACGAAATCGAATTAGAGCCTTGTGCAGATTTAGCTAAACTTTTAGATATTCCAATCATCTATTTTGATTTTGATAAATTCGATATACGAAGAGATGCCGAATTAGAGCTACAAAAGGTATTAGCAGTATTAAATAAATACCCAACAATGACTATTGATATTCGAAGTCATACAGACTGCAGAGGAACAATGTCCTATAATGAACAGTTATCTAATAATAGAGCGCAATCAACACGTCAATACTTAGTTGATAAGGGAGTCGCTGTAGATCGTTTAACGGCTAAAGGTTATGGAGAGTCAAGATTATTAAATAATTGTGGTTGTGAACCTAAAAATGATTCTAATTGTAGTGATGAAGAACACCAGGTAAATAGACGAAGTGAATTTATAGTCACCAGCATTAACGGTGAAAAGTGTCCTGAAAACTAATACAATTGTTTAAATAGTATTAAAATATAGTTAAAAGCTGTCTTTCTTAAGGCAGCTTTTTTATTTGTGATGGTTTTATGGAATTTAGTTGTTATTTTTGCAAACTATGATTGAAGAACACGTAATTCTTGTTAACGATAAAGATGAGCAAATAGGTACAATGCCTAAATTAGAAGCTCATGAAAAAGCGGTATTACATCGCGCATTTTCGGTATTTATATTTAATGACCAAAATGAATTGATGTTACAGCAACGTGCTAAACAAAAATATCATTCTCCTTTACTATGGACAAACACGTGCTGTAGTCATCAAAGAGTAGGCGAAAGTAATTTAGAAGCTGGAAAACGTCGCTTAATGGAAGAAATGGGCTTCGTTGTTGATTTGAAAGATACCATATCATTTATTTATAAAGCTCCTTTTGATAATGGCTTAACGGAGCATGAATTTGACCACATTATGGTAGGTCATTCTAACAATGAGCCAATTATCAATCCAGATGAAGTTGAAGCTTGGAAATGGATGTCTTTAGAAACGGTTAAGGCAGATATAGAGTCACATCCAGAAATCTATACAGAGTGGTTTAAAATCATATTTGATAAGTTTTATGAACATATAAACATCACGAAATAATGAGAGTTACAATAAGTAGAAAAGCACATTTTAATTCAGCACATCGTCTATATCGTAAGGATTGGAGTTTTGAAAAGAACGATGAAATCTTCGGAAAATGTAACAATCCAAATTATCATGGTCATAATTATGATCTTATCGTAAGTGTTACGGGAGAAATAGATCCTGAAACAGGATACGTAATGGATGTTAAACTATTAAAAGATCTTATCAAATCTGAAGTTGAAGATGCTTTTGATCATAAAAATTTAAATCTTGATGTTCCGGATTTTAAGGATCTAAATCCAACAGCAGAAAATATTGTTGTTGTCATTTATAACAAACTTAAACCTAAATTAAGTACAGACTTGGATATGGAAGTCACCCTATATGAAACACCTCGAAATTTTGTAAGCTATTCTGGAGAATGAGAAAAAAGCTCTATCCGCTAAAGTTTGAACCTATTTTGAAAGACAAAATTTGGGGAGGGCAGAAGTTAAAATCATTACTTAACAAAACATCAGACTTACCAAATGTGGGTGAGAGTTGGGAAATAAGTGATGTTGATGGAGATAGATCTAAGGTTTCTAAAGGTAATTTGAAAAATCAAACACTCAGAGATCTTTTAGAAACGTATAAAGGTGATTTAATAGGAGATAAGAATTATAATATCTTCGGAAATAAATTTCCGCTACTCATAAAATTTATTGATGCAAAGGAAGATTTATCTATTCAATTACATCCAAATGATGAGCTTGCAGCTAAGCGTCATAATTCTTTCGGAAAGACAGAGATGTGGTATGTTATGCAGGCAGATGATGCTGCTAATTTGATCGTTGGATTTAATCAGAAAATGACGCCAGAAAAGTATCTGAAACATCTCGAAGATAAAACCTTAACCGAAATCCTCAATTTTGATAAGGTTAAAGTAGGAGATACTTATTTTATAGAAGTTGGTCGTGTTCATGCCATTGGAGCAGGAGTGATGCTTGCCGAAATACAGCAAACTAGTGATGTTACCTATAGAGTCTACGATTGGGATCGCGTTGATGATCATGGTAACGAGAGAGCGTTACATAATAGTTTGGCTATTGACGCCATTGATTTTGATATGCCAGATAACTTTAGAGTTCAATATCAAAAAGGAAAAAACACATCAAATGATATGGTAAGTTGTCCATATTTCACAACCAATTTTCTTCATGTTACTGAGCCTATTTTAAAATTTAATACTAAAGATTCCTTCTTTATATATGTGTGTGTTGAAGGTGAAGCCTTGATTGAAACTGAAACAACTTCAGAGTTTATTAAGCAAGGAGAAACAGTTTTACTTCCAGCAGCAATAGAAACCTATAAAATAACGTCCACTAATGCTACACTATTAGAAGTTTATGTTTAGTTTTGTGGCGAATTAATAAAAGATTAAGATTATGGCAAATATTAGAGACCTTAAAAAAGACATAAATTTTGTTTTAGGTGATATTATTGAAGCAGTTTATGTTTGGGAATATACAAACACAGATAAAGACACTAAAAAAAGTGAAGCTATTATTGACGAAGCAATTGAGACTTTTGATGGTTTAATTGCAAGAGTAAATGATAAAAGTACAGAGAATAAAAAAGCGCATTTTAAAGCGATAAATAGCGATCTTGAAACTCAGGGAAGGGTGTTAATCGAAAAATTGAATAAATTAACTTAATTTATTCAAATAGTGTTTGCAAATTGGAATAGCAATATTATATTTGCCAACGCTTAAAAGCCGATGTAGCTCAGCTGGCTAGAGCAGCTGATTTGTAATCAGCAGGTCGTGGGTTCGAGTCCCTCCATCGGCTCTAAGTTTTTTAAAAGTTCCTTTCTTACTGATTGGAACTTTTTTGTTTTAAAAAGATAATTTAGGACGAGAAGTTTATGCTGAGAATAGCCAAAGTAAGTTCTTCCGCGGGCTCTATATTCATTTAAAGTCTCAACCCTTGAAATTGAGATTTTTTTGTTTCACAACGCTATTCTACTTTACGCTCAGCAATCATATCTTTTAATCGAATTCCGTATTTAGAATCTTTGACTTTATCTGTTAACGCATTATAAATCTCTTCTAAGAATTTTACACCGGTATTTGGTACTTCACTTATAGCTAAATAAGGTGAAACTTCGCTATCTGGATGATTTACTGCAAAGTTAATCGTGTATAAGTATTTGCGTTTAATGAGTCTGTTGTAGTTGTCTTCAAATGAAACTGTGGTGTCATTTGCTTTACTCGCTTCCAAACTTTCTTGTATGAGCTCTAAATTTCTATCACTAAATTTAGACATCATAAGCAGGTACTCTTCTAATGTTTCATGTTGTTTAGATCCTTTTATGGTTGCGTCATAATTGAAGTTTTTCAATGTAGAATTGATTTCAGTAATTCCTTTGTCCGCAAAGAATACGACTGTACCTTGATCATTGTCATTTTTGTCGAGTACTAGGAAGAGCATTTCAGGCTCTGACAGTTTAGCATGTAATTCAAAATTCGGACTCCCATTAACTTCCAATGAATCTATAGTTTCCATAAGTGAATCATTCTGTCGCTGGAGGTATACCGTTCCTTTTTTTAAGCCTTTGACATATCCTTTAAGCGTGAAATCGTGAGTAGGTTCATTTCCGCAGGAAAAAAATAAAAGTGCTGTTAATACGACAATAATTTGCTTCATCTTATAAGTTTTAAGGTGCACAAATATCACGTAAATTTCTTTCAAATACTAGCCAGCTGCAGCCAATTCCATTAAAATTGTACAACCTATAGCGGCAACGGTACCAATGGCATAACCAAAAACAGCAAGTAATACGCCAACAGTAGCTAAAGATGGGTGGAAAGCTGACGCTACAATAGGCGCAGAAGCTGCACCACCAACATTAGCTTGACTTCCTACAGCTAAGAAAAAGTATGGTGCCTTTATTAGTTTTGCGATGCCAATAAGCATAAGTGCATGGATGGTCATCCAGATGACACCAATTGCTATAAGTCCCATATTCTCAAAAATCAAGGTTAAATCCATTTTCATTCCAATCGTAGCAACCAGAATATATATAAATACACTACCAAATTTACTAGCACCTGCACCCTCATAATTTTTTGCTTTTGTGAAGGATAGTAAGATCGCAATGAGTGTAGAAATGCTAATCATCCAAAAGAAAGAAGAACCTAAGAATGTGAATATATTTCTAGTGGTTTGGTTTTCTATGCGCGCTACAACACCATTAAAATATGGTGCTAAGAAACTAGCGCATAAATGCGCAATTCCTACTGATCCAAAAGCAATTGCTCCAATGATCATGATATCTGTAAGTGACGGGTTGCGTTTTACTTTTTCTGAAAACGTAGACATCTTTTCTTTTAATTCTTCAATAGACGAGGTGTCTGCTTTTAACCATTTATTGATGCGGTCACGTTTGCCAATACCAATTAAAATAATCGCCATCCAAATATTTGCAACAACGATATCAACAAATACCATAGCGCCATATTTAGCTTGGTTGTATTCATAAATTTCTAGCATGGCAGTTTGGTTGGCACCACCACCAATCCAGCTTCCGGCTAATGTTGATAAGCCTCTCCATACTGCGTCTGGTCCAACGCCTCCAACAGTGCTTGGAGAAAAATAGGCAATTATTAATATCGCAATTGGTCCACCAATTACGATACCAATAGTACCTGTAAAGAACATAACAAGTGCTTTCCATCCTAAGTTGAATACAGCTCTTAAATCAATACTTAATGTCATTAGTACAAGAGCTGCTGGTAATAAATAACGACTAGCCACATAATAGAGACTTGAACTACCTTCGGTTTCTACTCCTGTTTCTGATATAGTGATCCACTCTGGAGATATTAGTCCTGAGGTGGTAAGTATTGCAGGAATCATATATGCCATAAATAGTCCGGGAACTATTTTATAGAATTTTGGCCAAAACCCTGTTTCTATGGATTCTGTATAAAATACAAAGCCCAAAGAGAGCATTAAAAGACCAAAAATGATAGTATCATTTGTAAAAATAGGCGTCGTGTCCATATTGAGTTATTATTTGTTTCGCAAAATACCAAAATTAAACTGCATAAAAAAAGCGATTCAATTAAGAGTCGCTTTCGTTGTTGTCATTCGGTTTTTTAGGATGAGGCATCCTATTCTGTTCTTTAAGATATTGCATGAGCATCCATTCAATCTGTCCGTTGGTGCTTCTAAACTCATCAGAAGCCCATTTTTCGATTGCTTTGATCATATCTTCATTGATACGTAATGCGAATGCTTTTTTCTTGGCCATTTTACTTTTTTATAAAATTCTCAATTTCAGTAGTTAGTTCTTTAAAACGCAATGAATTTGGAGTGTTATAGGTCAAATTTCCATGTAATTGAATACTACTGTTATGTATTAAAATTTCCGAAGACATAATATCTCGTTGTCTAAAGAAGTATTGCACGATACTCAACACGAATAAGAGAGATAGATAAATAGTTATGTGTATCATGATTTATTTATTTTTTGTTGATAGATGGCTATAAAGACTGCGAAAACAAGGCTGATTACTATAATTAAAGGCGTAAACCACGCACTGAAGCCTGTGGCGTTACCTTTGCCTTGTTCAATCATCATATATTGTATAAATATAAATAGTATAGCTATAAATAGAGTAGTGAAACGAAAGACTCTCGTCATAAAACGGTAGTTTTTTAGCGCATTATCTTCCGTAATATTAAACTTGTAATTATGAAAATGAGGAAATTTATTAAGTACAAATAGTACTACAAAAGTAATAATTCCTATGGCTGGTAATAGCCAGATATATATTTTATCACCAAAGCCATCTGGCTCACCCGAGGCATTAAAGTGGGTTGGTATCGTTTCTGATAAGTCACTAAAGTTAATTGCTGTATACACCACGATCATAGTTAGTACCGTTGCAGAAATCAAATCTACGATATTATCTAAAGGCTCTAAAGGCACATTTATTCTAGGTCTATTGTTTTTCAAACTATCTATTTTTATCTCGTTCTAAAATAACGCTTGCCCAGCCTTGGGCTACATGATTGATAACCCACCCTTCTCGAGCATATTTATTAAGCTCTTCTTCAAAATTTTTAACCCTGCTTCTAAAACCTATTTTTGGTGTAATTACTTTATATTCTTTCATGTGTTAATATGTATTGTTTTTAAATGATCACATGCTATTCGCTATAATCATGTTCTTTGAAAATAGAACTCTTCTAATTTGCTCGTTTCATTAGTTTTAATTACAAGACTTGTCACTTTTAAAAATAGCTAGTGCGAGAATGACTCCTATGATGGTTCCTATCATTGAACCGTATACAGTTCCCATAGCAACATTGTCAAAAACTACACCTATTATTGTTCCAAAGCTAGTTGCAAATGCGACGCCTAAAGCAGTGCTATACGTTTGTTTCTTGTTCATTTTAGTGATTTAAGGTTCCTGTGTTTAATACTGGTGACGCATCTTTGTCTCCACAAAGAATCACCATTAGATTACTTACCATGGCAGCTTTGCGATCGCCATCTAACTCTATTATTTGCTTTTTTTCTAGTTGTTCAATTGCCATTTCAACCATGCTCACAGCGCCTTCTACAATTTTATGTCTTGCAGCAACAATGGCAGTAGCTTGTTGGCGTTTCAACATCGCGTTTGCTATTTCTTGAGCATAAGCCAAATAACCAATACGCGCTTCGAGAACTTCAATACCAGCAATTGATAAGCGTTCATCAATTTCTCTTTCTAAAGCTGTACTAACCTCGTTAACACTAGATCTTAATGTGATATCTTCATCAGTACCTTCATCTGCAAAATTGTCATAGGGATACATACTAGCTAGTTTACGAACAGCAGCATCTGTTTGAACTCTAACAAAATTCTCATAGACATCGACATCAAATGCAGCTTTATAGGTGTCTTGTACACGCCAAACTAAAATGGTACTAATCATAATAGGGTTGCCAAGTTTGTCATTAACTTTTAAACGTTCACTGTCAAAGTTTCTAGCACGAAGCGATATTTTCTTTTTCGTATAAAATGGGTTTACCCAATAGAACCCGTTTTGTTTCACTGTGCCAATATATTTTCCAAAGAGAAGTAGTACACGAGACGCATTAGGCTGTACCATTATAAATCCAGGAACTATAAAAAGCGATATTGGAACTAATAATATAAATACTGGATTTTTAAGCGCTATCGCTAGCCCTATGCTTCCGAAGAATAAAATAAGGAATACGAAGAGCATGAGGTATCCATTTGCTGGGACGATGATTTTTTCTTGTTTCATTGGTTTTATATTTTTAGTTATATAATTTAATATGATATTAATATGATATCAAATTTACATCAAATATTTATAGTTACCAAATCAAGTTTGGCACGCCATTTGCTTTATAGATAGTGTAAGTGATTATGTCGATCTTAGAAGAGGAGTGATTACCTCGCATAATGGAGTAACATTTACATTGGTTGGTTAGTTAATAAAAACGCATCTCAATTGAGATGCGTTTTTTATTTGCCAATGTTGTTATGAATCTACTTTAGTATGAACTGAGAAATTGTAGTAATCAATTCTTCGGAAATTTTACGAGACGACTCATTATAGCTTTTTGAGTTCACTAGCTGATCTCCTTCAATAATAAAGAGCACGTGATTCATGTTCGTAATAATCTTAATTTCAGACGTTTTTGAAGCATCTTTTAATAATTGAGCTTCACCAACGGAAACTTGAAGATCACTGGTGCCATTAATGATAAGTACAGGAATATCTAAAGATTTAATAGACTCTTGTGGATTGTACTTCATCCAATTCATTATAAACGGTTGTACATCTTCCCTAAATACTGGAGCTAGAGGAGTAGGGTAGTTTGTTGTTGCTTTACCTGTTTTTAAACTTTCAAATGCTTTTTTTGTAGCTTCAATTAATGATGGGTCCATGGCGCCAATTTGTTCTGTAATGACTTCATCAATAGATTGTCCTGCTCCTGCTAGTGAGATAAACCCATCAGCTCTATCTTTTGCTGCAAGCATACCAACCAAGCTACCCTGGCTATGGCCAATGATATATATACCAGAATAGGCATTCTCATTTTTAAAATAATCTACTACAGAGATAGCGTCAGTCACAAAATCGTCAAACTTTATATTAGGGTCTACGTTGTTTCTTCTAATTTGTTTGACGATACGTTTATCATATCTAAAAGAAGCAATGCCTTTATTGGTTAAAGATTCTGCAAGTTTTTTCAAAGCGTTATTTTTCATGAAATTTTGGTTTCCATCTCGATCTGTTGGTCCAGAACCTGCTATAATAATAGCAAGCTTAGGTTTCTCAGTATCATTTGGAGTTAGAAGTGTACCATCTATTAAATTATTAATGGCAATATCTTGACTATTGTAATTAAGTTCTTGGCTGTTTATGACTAAACAGAAACAAATTAATAGAAAGCTTATGTAATATTTCATCTTTGTTTTGGGTGCTTTATAATTTATGTACCAAAGTTAATCAAAATTAACCCCGCTTTTTATGGATTCATGGATT
The DNA here is from genome assembly GCA_034111845.1 of Psychroserpens sp. Classification (GTDB taxonomy): domain Bacteria; phylum Bacteroidota; class Bacteroidia; order Flavobacteriales; family Flavobacteriaceae; genus Psychroserpens. Next base: position 14,728 of record JAWUWM010000063.1, read on the forward strand.
CAAAATATCACGATATCTAAATATTAGCTAGTGTATTTCATCGATTAAAGGCAATACTTGGTCGTTAAATGTTAAAATATAGTGTATTTCATCGATTAATTATGTTTTTAATCGTTCATATTCAAAAAGCATTATATCTTTGGAGTGTACTAAGATTTAGTTTTTAGTTCAATGGATTAATTAATTAATATTTGCATGTGTTATGAATTAGAGACCCTAAATCTATCACATAAAAGCAAATTAAGGAAAACCAAGGTTGAGGGACCTTGGTTTTTTCGTATGCGCTATTTTGAGCTTTGGCAGGGAGAGCTCAGCTAACATTTTATATAATAGTCCTAAACGTAAGATTAATACGTTCGCCAATATCTTTTTTTGTTTTTGCAATTTGATGTAACCAATGATGTTGCATGTCGCCTCGCATAATTAATAAACTCCCATGACTGAGATTTATTTTATGTCGCTCTTCTTTAATCTTTCGGTGTTTAAAATGAAAAGGCCTTGATTCACCCAAACTTAAAGACGCAATTACAGGATTTGTACCCAATTCTTTTTCATTATCTGCATGCCAACCATTGCTATCATTTCCATCGCGATAACGATTTAATAATACCGAAGTGAATTTATGATGTGCTTCTTTTTCGATATCTGATTTTATTTGCTGTAATTCTGTAGTAAATAACGTCGGTTGCATCGTAATATTAGAGTAGCTGTATGGTTTATTGTTATTAGCATACAAAGCAGTTAGTCTGGGTTGCTTATATGTTTTTCCGAAGATCGTAATATCATCCTGTTGCCAATTCACGGTCTTTCTTAAAATATCAAAATACTGGTCTGCAATAGCTGTATCGTAGAAGTTGTCGATATAAATCAGTTTGGCATTTGGTAGCGTAAAACGCCTTTTTTCTTCGGAAAATAAGTCCATCACTTAATTTTTATCTAATTTAGCTATATCATGAAGATTCACAAAATAATAATTTTAATATGTGCCTTAATTGCTTTGGGATTTACCTTTCAACATAAAAAATCGCTACCTGAAGGCTTTGTTTATGTGAAGGATATCATTCCAGATTTGAATGTGCAGTTGCGTTATTTTTCGACCAATAACTTTGTAGGAGATACCGTTACTGGTTACAAATCCAATAGATTGATATTGACTAAGCCATCGGCAGAGGCTTTAAAACAGGTTCAAGAGGAGTTGCAGGAGCAAAATTTGTGTTTACTGGTTTATGATGGCTATCGCCCTCAACGTGCAGTAAATCATTTTTTACGTTGGGCAAAAAATTTAAATGACACCTTAAAAAAGCAAGCGTTTTATCCTAAAGTCAATAAACGTCACTTATTTAGAGATGGTTATATCGCCTCGCGTTCTGGTCACAGTCGTGGAAGCACATTAGATCTAACCATTATTGATGGAAACACCAATGAGCCATTAGATATGGGAAGTCCTTATGATTTCTTCGGAAAAGAATCGTGGGTAGACCATCCAATTCTTACCAAAACACAATTGGCTAATAGACAATTATTACAAAAAGTAATGCTGAAGCATAACTTTAGAAATTACCCAAAAGAGTGGTGGCATTTTACATTACGCTGGGAACCGTTTCCTAAAACGTTTTTTGATTTTGAAGTGGAATAGTCATTCGTGTTTTATTTCCAAAATGTTTTAATTTCAGCAAGTGCTTGATTATTTATAGTTACTTTATCACCAGTAGCACTTCCAATGGCACCAGCTAAACCGCCACCAAATAAAACTTCCATATTAGAAGCATTCATAATTGTGTTGCATTTATGTATATTAAAATCTGTTACACTTCCTTGTTTTAAAATAGCTTTGGTGTCAACTTTAGGGTAATCCTTAATTAAAATTGTTTCAAAAATTTTATAAATATGATAATCAATCATTACTAATACAAATTTGCTAGCATCAGGATTTGCTTTAAAGCACACGTCTATTATTAATTTTGCTAATTGCTCATTAGTAACTCCCATTCTAGTTTTAAAAATACCACCACAAATGTACGGGACAGCTATTTTGTTATATGAATTTGCATCTAGGAGCTTAAACGAATTTATTATAGATTGCGTTAGTGAGTCTTTTGTAGGTTCAAAAAGACTACCAGATTTAGTCATAGATCCCGTGGCAGCATTTATGATTGCATAAATACCTGACTTAGCGAGTTTGCCCGAAGTCGTAATTAATGCAGAACCTCTAGGGAGCATATTTTCTTTTTTTAAAGTTTCGTTTTGTGATGCTACGGTTTGTTTGAACATGATATCTGTTTTTTACAAAGATTATATATGTAGTTCATTGATTTTAATTAAGAAAGTACGTGATTTGAGAATCAGGTAAATGTACCTGTTTTTATACTCAAGTAAATAACACACTTTTAATTATATATTGAATTAGTATGCAGTTATGAATTTTGTAATTTAGTGTTATGAAAAAAACGCTACAAATAAGTAACGGAGTTGCCTTAGTTTCAACTATTGTTATGAATTATCTCTCCAACACAGGATTGATGAATGACACTAGCATAGGCGAAATTTTTGGTGGATTACAAACACTATTCACAACTGTAAGTTACGCTTTTTCTATTTGGGGAACTATATGTCTACTTCTTTTAGGGTTTGGAATCTATCAAGGGCGAAGTTTGTTTGTGAAAGTGCGTGATGACGATTTTGTGTTACGAGTAGGTGGGTGGTTTATGTTATCTTGTGTTGCGAATGGTTTTTGGATTGCGAGTTGGATTTATGGCTACACAGGATTATCCTGTTTTTTTATATTCTTATTCTCATTACTTAAAATAGTATGGAACAATCGTATGAAATTATGGGGTGCTCCAATCTCTGTGATTGCTTTTTTATGGTGGCCATTTATTATTTATAGTGGTTGGGTAGCGGTTGCAAGTATTGCCAACGTATCAATCTATTTAGTTAAAATTAATTGGGATGGTTTCGGAATTTCACCAGTAACATGGCCACTTGTCTTGATTATAATAGCCGCAGTAATAAATTTGACGATCACTTGTAAACGTAACATGCGTGAATTTGCTTTTGTTGGTGCTTGGGCTCTAATTGCTATTGGTATTGCTAATCAAGATGTGCAAATTACTATTGCTTATACTGCTTTTGTGACTGCTGGAATTTTAATTATTAGCAGTGGAATTCACGGATTTAAAAATTTTATTTTAGAAAAAAAAATAATGGAATTGACAAGCTTAACAGTGAATGGAAAGAAAGTAAAAGCGTTAATGTTATTAAAGCTTCTGTCAGTCATCTTTATATCATCCTTAACAAGTTGCAAGAACATTCAAACAGTAAATCAAAAATCCTCTATTGCCTCTGTTTCCTGTCAATTAGATTTAAAATCAACCATAACCAAAACTATGGAAGATGGCTTTTTTAAGGCACATAAATCAAAATCACCTGTACAAATTGACGGTTGCAATAAAGATAGAATTTGGTCCAGCGTAGATTGGTATGATATGAATTATTTGTGGATGGGTAATAAAGTAGACACTACTGATTATAAAGGTAGATTTAAATTAGCTTGGGATAGTCAATATTTGTATGTTTTGGTTGAAGTTGTAGATGATAAATTAAGTCCAACACTTGAAAATGGTATAGAGAATTATTGGAAAGGTGATTATGTAGAAGTTTTTATAGATGAAGACAAGTCTGGAGGAAATCACAAATTTAATCATCAAGCTTTTGCTTATCATGTTTCGACAGAAGGTCATGTGATTGATAAAAACACATCGCAAGAAACTGTGTTTTTTGATGATCATATAGACGTTATTAGATCACAAGAAGGTGACAAATACCTGTGGGAAATGGCTATTAAACTTTTTGATAACCAATTTGACGAAAACAGCAGTAAAAATAGACCTGTCAAAATTTTGGAACAAAAAAGCATTGGATTTTCTATTGCTTATGGTGATAACGATCGAAATGATACTCGAGAGAATTTCATGGGCTCAAAAAAAACACACGGTACTAATAATGATGATGGCTATGTTAATTCTGATGTGTTTGGTACTGTTTTATTTATAGATTAATTAGCGATCCTAATGTGTCAATATTACAGTTGTTTCAATTGTCTTTATGTAAAACTACCAAGAATTGTTATTTCACTTGAGATACCCAACATAAATAACCCTATCAAATTTATTAGCACTACATTTGCATACAACACAAAATGACGCTTAATACACAGAAGGTCATTTAAACAGTAATTTGACCAAAATATATATATGTCATTTAAAGATCTAGGCTTATCTGAGCCTTTACTAAGAGCTATTAGTAAAAAAGGATACACTACTCCAAGTCCAATTCAAGAAAAAGCGATTCCTCCAGTTTTAGATGGACGCGATGTATTAGCATCAGCACAAACAGGAACAGGGAAAACAGCAGGTTTTACATTACCGTTATTACACTATTTGTCTGAGAATCCTAAAGCTAAATTTAGACCAATTCGTGCTTTGATTTTAACCCCAACACGTGAGCTTGCAGCTCAGGTCCATGAGAGTGTAAGGGATTATAGTGAATATTTAGATATTAGAAGTACCGTAATTTTTGGTGGTGTTAATCAAAAACCACAAGCAGCTGCGATTCGTCGTGGTGTAGATATTTTAGTAGCGACTCCAGGACGTCTTTTAGATTTACATAATCAAAACTTGTTATCACTTAACCGTGTTGAGGTTTTTATATTGGATGAAGCAGATCGTATGCTAGATATGGGTTTTCTAAGAGATATAGAACGTGTTATGAAAGTTATGCCTGCAAAACGTCAAAATTTGATGTTTTCTGCAACATTCTCAAAAGATATTAAAAAGCTTGCTAATGGGATTTTAAATAATCCTGTACAAGTAGAAGCTACACCAGAAAACACAACAGTAGAAGCCATTTCTCAAAAAGTATATCGTGTTGCCAAAGGAAAAAAGCAAGATTTGCTAATCAAGCTCATTTCCGAAGGAAAATGGAAACAAGTGCTTGTGTTTAATAGAACAAAACATGGTGCAAATAAATTAACTAAGAAATTGATTTCTGGAGGAATCAGTGCAGCAGCAATTCATGGTAATAAAAGTCAAGGTGCTCGAACAAAAGCGCTTGCTGGTTTCAAAAGTGGAAGTGTAAAAGTCATGGTTGCTACAGATATTGCAGCGCGTGGTTTGGATATTCCGTTGTTACCTCATGTGGTTAATTTTGAATTACCTAATATCTCTGAAGATTATGTTCACCGTATTGGTAGAACAGGTAGAGCAGGAGCAGATGGTAAAGCTATATCTTTAGTTAGTGCAGATGAAACAACGTATTTGCGTGATATTGAAAAGCTAATTGGAGAGAAAATTGAAGTAGAAATCGTTGAAGGTTTTGAACCAGATCCTAATGCATCTACTGAGCCAATTAAACAAGGTCAAGGTAGACAAGGTGGTGGTAATAGAAATGGAAATAGTAATTCTAGAAACTCTGGAGGGAATTCTGGTGGTAATAGAAGTAGTTCTAACCGAAACAACAACAGTAGCTCTAGACGTCGTAACGATAGAAGAAGCTAGTCATGACCTCTGCATTTAAGGCAAAAAATAATAGACGTTTGTAATAAGAAAATTGCTCAAAAAGGGGATAACGTTGGGATCTCCTTTTATGCGTTTTTTAGAAATAAGAACGATACTCCAAAATTATTGATGGAGGCTGCAGTTTGGTGGATTAAAACCCATCAACTTAATCATTTTGAAAAGGCGGTTAAAATCATAAAAATGTTAGAATAGGCGCTATGGAAACTCAAAAAAATAATCCTTTACACGGTATTAAATTAGAGCAAATCGTTACTGATTTACAAGCGCACTATGGTTGGGAATATATGGGAACCATCATTAATATTAGATGCTTTAATGATAATCCAACTGTGAAATCAAGTTTGAAGTTTTTAAGACGCACTCCTTGGGCAAGAACTAAGGTTGAGTATATGTACTTAAAGATGTTAAGAAATAAGCGTTAATCTAATTAGTTTTTTAAAAAAAGTATTTATTTGCTATTTTATTCTAATATTTTAGGTAGAATTTTATTTTTCTTTTTATCTAAATAATGGCGTAGTACACCACCTTTTACATTGTTGACATCAAATTCCACTATAAACGCATTGTCGTCTATATTATCAATCATACGATGCATTTTCTTGATATCAATTCGATTTATTATAGTATGTATAATATCAAAATCATCTTGTTCACCTTGACTACCAAACCCTTTACTTCCCTTATAAGAGGTTAAACCTGCTCCTAATTCTTTTATGATGGCGAGCTTTATTGTTTTGTATTCTTTTGATACTATGGTAACACCAATAAAATCTTCAAAGCCTTCAATTACGAGATCTGTTACTTTAGCGGTAACAATATAAGTTAAGATAGAGTAGAGAGCTACTTCTATTGAAATCACATATGCGGTAATACTAAATAAGATAATGTTAAATAGTAGAATTACTTGACCAATACTAAATCCAAATTTATCATTGAGATAGATACCTAGAATTTCAGAACCATCTAAAACTGAGCCATTTCGAATAGAAATTCCAATTCCTGCACCTAAAAATAGACCTCCAAAAATTGATATTAATAGTTTGTCATCAGTGATTGTACCAAAATTCTCAAAGTGAATAAACAATGCTAACCCTATGATGCTTGCTATAGATTTTAAGACAATACGTTTTGAAACAGTATAATAACCTAATATTAAAAACGGAATACTAAACAGAATTAATAAATAAGAAATACTTATATCTACTTGTGTACGCACCAATAGAGCCATACCTGTGACTCCTCCATCTAAAAAACCATTAGGTAGTAAAAATGCTTTGAGCCCAATACTGGCAAGAATTATTCCAAATGCAATTTGACCAAATTCTGATAAAAAATTATAAGTTTTTGAATGTCTCAAGATGTTATATTGTTTGTTGAAAAGTTACAAAACCATACTATAAGGAAGCTGATATTTTCTATATTTATTTTAATTGTCGCAATCCTTCATAAATAACTATTGCCACTGCGTTTGCTAGATTTAAACTTCTTATTTGCTCACTATATAATGGTATTTTGTAAAGGTGTTCTTCATGTGTTTCAATGATAGTTTTTGGTAAACCTGCCGATTCCTTTCCGAAGACAAGAAAAAGATTCTTTTCAAATTCGATATTCCAATGTGGTTGTTTTCCATGACTAGAAAAGAAGGTAAATTTGGCATCTCTGTTTTTATTGAAAAAATCTTCAATAGAGTCGTAAATTATGACATCTAAATGTTGCCAGTAATCTAATCCAGCTCGTTTTAAACGACTATCAGTTATTTCAAAACCAAAGGGTTTTACTAAATGTAATTTAGAGCCAGATGCTAAGGCTAATCTACCAATATTACCAGTGTTATTTGGTATTTCGGGTTCGAATAAAACAATATTAAGAGACATTTTATTTTTTGTTTAAAACAGATTTGACAATTATAAGTCGAATTAAAAGTATCCAAGGAAATCCATGTAAAAGTACATCAAGCCAGTCTTTTAATTGCATTTTGTTTCCTCCACCAGCAATCCATTTTAACTTTCCCCATATGTGTGGCTCTGGAAAAAAAGGAGCTAGGCCTAAAGTAAGGCAAAGAAGTATTATAATTCTAAAATCGTTAAGAAATTTCATTGAGTTATTGATTTAGCTTTTTGATATCATCCAATTCATCATAATAATCTAATTTTGGGTCTTCACCATAATTATTAGTTTCATATTCCCCTTCTGTAGCAACAATAACAATGTACCAAACACGACTAATTATAGGAATAAAATTAGGAAATATATAGCCTCCACTTTTACCTATATCATGAAGTCGCCTTACGTTTAATGCCAGCTAAGGAATAAGTGTAGCTAATAAATGCAAACTTAAAACCCATTGATAATTGGTACTCTAAATGCTTCATCAATAAGTGATGCATACGCGATAGTTAAACTAGCGATAATAATTTGTACAAGCACAAAGATCCAATATTATTTTCGTCTGGCGCGTCCAGATAAATTGACGTAATTGTGTTTCATAACTGGTAAATACTAGTACATACTAGTCGTTTTTTAATATCGAATTGGTGAAAGTTTTAATTTCTTCTACACCATGAGTTGATAGGTGTTTTATAAATGCACTTCCAATAATTGCGCCTTTCGCAAATTTAGTGGCTTGATTAAACGTTTCGTTATTAGAAATTCCAAAACCTACAATTTGTTGGTTGTTGAGATTCATATCTGCAATACGTTTAAAATAGGACGTTTGCTCACCTCCAAAACCAGCACTACTTCCTGTAACACTCGCACTGCTTACCATATATATAAATCCTTTGGAAATGGAATCTATAAAACGAATTCTGTCTTCGGAAGTTTGAGGTGTGATTAAAAACACATTAATCAAACCATATTTTTGAAAGATGGCTTTATACTGATCATTATAAATATCAACAGGTAAGTCTGGAATTATGAGTCCGTCGATACCAGTTTCTTGACATTTCTTGCAAAAAGCTTCTACCCCATATTGTAACATAGGATTAAAATAACCCATAATAATCAACGGTATAGAAACTGTTTTACGAATGTCTTTTAATTGATCAAAAAGAATATCACTAGACATTCCGTTTTTTAAAGCTTGAGTTGAGCTTGCTTGTATGGTTGGGCCATCTGCTAAGGGGTCACTAAATGGTAAACCAATTTCTATCATATCCACCCCGTTTTTCTCCAAGTTCTCAATAATAGAAACGGTGTCGTTTAAGCTTGGATAGCCCGCGGAAAAGTAAATGGATAAGAGCTTTTTATCTTCTTTTAGTTTTTTGTTTATTCTATTCATCATTAAATTCTTCTTTCAGTTTAATAAATACAGCTTTTTGTTCTTCACTTAAATGGTCTGCAGTAAAAATGGAAATCCCTTGAGCTCCTTTTTCTTTTACCAGTCTAATGGCTTTTTCTAAATCTTTGGGATCTGTTAAAGCGGGACTGTATAAACCAGCATATATAGGAAAGTTTACGTCATTAAGACCTTGTTCAATAGCAAAACCAATCCAGTTTACATTTTCTTTGTAAAAATTATTATAGACCATTGGATAGGCAGCATCTAAATTCCAGTTATCCCATGCCTGTCTTACCATTTGACGTGACATTTCAGGAAAAGGAAAAACAGCAGCAGTCATTTTTTGGTTATTACTGTGAGCAATTTCTACAAGTTCATTAACTAAAGATGTTACAGCATTTAAGCGATATTGACGCCATTCTGTACTTAGCTCTGGATAGTCAAAATATTGAGGGTCTTTTCCAAAAATGGTTTTAAATCCTTCTCTAGCAATGGGATGGTAGCCATAATCATATTCAGGCATTTCTGTCGATTGTACTAAGTCATATTTCGGCTGTAAATCTTTACCTAAAATCACATCAACATAGCGCACATAATCTAAATGAATTGATGCTAAGCCTTCTATTTTAGTAAGCTTACGAACGTTATTTTTTATATGTTCTCGTGCTTCAGGGTGAAACGGACTTAACCATTGGTAGTAATCTACGTAAGCTCTATACTCTAATGAATTTTTCCCTGCCCTATTTACTGCATACCATTCAGGATGTTTATTTGCAATGGTATCATTAGGACGATTTAATGTCCACATCCAAGCATGAATTTTTATATTTTTTTCTGAAGCTAATGGAATCAATTGTTCGTAAAATTGTGGGCTTCCTCCAATCAAAAGTTCTGAAATACCTAACGAATCGTAGCTGGCTAATTTGGCTTCCCATTTAGCTGTGTCAAAAGCTCCACCTGCATGCGCCCATGACGCAAATACAAATTTATTCTTAGTGGTTTTTTCGTCTAAGTTTTTTTGCATTGGCGTTTCTTTACATGCAACGAAACATATAACTGTTAAAAATAAGAATGCTTTTTTCATGTGTTTATATGTATTGTTTTGCAATGGTCACATGTTGTTCATTATTAATAATTTCCTAGGGTAATAAAATTTTGAACATGCTCGTTTCATAATACTTTTAAGGTGCCTTCTTGATTAATAATGTATATGATATCTGTAATTGGGCTTTTAATTTCATATTCAAAACCAAACAAAGTTTTGTGAAAAACGACTTTGATAGCCCTATCCATTGATATAGTGACGTTCATTTCTTTGTTACTACCATCTTGTTCATCCAAGAGATATTTTAAATCCTTATATCTTGTTTTTCTAAATAGAGCAAAAGCAGTTTGTTTTATTAGTAAATCGGCATCCTGTATAAAAGGAATGTTCTGTGTATTTGATTTTTCAGTAAATTGTAATACACCCCATTTTTCAGGTTCATGCATGTTGATTACTTTTTGATTGCTCCATACCCAATTATACTCTGGTGAAAATTTACCATCTTCTTTTTTTCTATAATATTTACCATCAATAATATCATGATCCCATTGCACTCTAGAAAAATTAATACGCCATTGTTCTCCCTCTTTTGGTGCTGATTTGGGCCTTTTTTTAAGCGCTATTAATGGTTTTATGGGAATAGCTAGTTCTACTGTCCACAATGAATCAATATCATTAGGATTATTTAAAGACCCATGAATTTGAACTGCTGATTTTAGCTCATTTAAATTCCATTCAAAGTTCGCATGTCCACCAATCCTGTAAGGTTTATTTAAATATAAATCCCAAACGGTATTTAAAGCATTGATTTCTATTTCACCATAACCAATACCTGTCTGAGATGGATCAATAAATACTTCAAAGTCATTGTTGTAGTATATGATGGTGTCCCTTTGCTTTAATGTTCCCCAAATATGTGGTTCAGAGAGTTCAGCATACACATATAAAAATTGATCATCCCAAAGCATTTTTGTTTTTGTCGCGTACTTTGGTTCTTTAACTCCTTCAATATCGATAAATAAATCTGTAAAACTGGCATTTTCCCAACTTAACTCTGATGCTTTTCCATCTACAGTTATATTCTCAGATGCCTTAGATATAATGTAATGTTTGGGTATTATAACTGACTCAATTACAGATACATAAATTGCTTTAGGCTTGTCTTGAGAGTGACAAGTAAATAATACAATACCAAAACAGATGCGAATAAGGTGTCTCATTAGAGTTTAAAATAATCTATATAATTTTGTAAATCTTTATCACCTCGACCTGATAAATTAAGAACGATTACATCGTCTGGTTTGAATTTTTTATGCTCAAAAACAGCTAAAGCATGTGATGTTTCTATTGCGGGAATAATACCTTCTAGTTGAGATAATTCTAAACCAGCGGTCATCGCCTCATCATCTGTTATAGCAATGAATTCTGCACGACCAGTTTTATATAAATTAGCATGCATGGGTCCAACACCTGGATAATCTAAACCTGCCGAAATAGAATAAGGCTCAGTAATTTGTCCATCTTGGGTTTGCATTAGTAAGGTTTTACTGCCATGAATAATACCTTCTTTTCCTAAAACAGATGTTGCTGCACTTTCGCCGGAATCGACGCCTTTTCCTGCAGCTTCAACAGCTATGATTTTTACATCTTCATTATCTAAATAATGATAATAAGTGCCAGCAGCATTACTCCCTCCACCAACACAGGCAATAAGATAGTCTGGGTTTTCTGTCCCTTCTTTTTCTAGTAACTGAATTTTAATTTCTTCTGAAACTACAGCTTGAAAACGTGCTACCATGTCTGGATAAGGATGAGGACCTACAACACTACCAACAATATAATGTGTGTTTACTGGATTATTGATCCAATCTCGCATCGCTTCATTTGTAGCATCTTTTAGCGTACGACTTCCTGATAATGCAGGTACTACTTTAGCGCCTAGCATCTTCATGCGTGCAACATTTGGTGCTTGTCTAGCGATATCAACTTCTCCCATATATACGATGCATTCAATACCCATAAGTGCGCAAACTGTGGCAGTAGCAACACCATGTTGTCCAGCTCCAGTTTCTGCTATAACTCTTGTTTTACCCAAGCGTTGTGCGAGTAAAATTTGTCCAACGGTATTATTGATTTTATGGGCTCCAGTATGATTAAGATCTTCACGCTTTAGATATATTTTTGTGTTGTATTTTTCTGAAAGACGCTTCGCTAAATACAATGGTGAAGGGCGACCAACATAGTCTTTTAGTAACTGATGGAACTCCATTTGGAATGAAGGTTCTGCGGTTATTATTAAATACTTTTGACGTAATTCTTCAATGTTAGGATAGAGCATTTCTGGAATGTATGCGCCACCAAATTCTCCGTAATATCCTTTTTCGTTAATGTTATAGCTCATTTTTAAATATTTTTAATTCTATACTATTTTTTAATCCAGCTTCTATTTCAAATTTACTATTCACATCTATGACATGACAATATTTTGAAGCTTCTGTGTTTTTGAAATCTTTTAGTTTTTCAATCTCATTTAGTCCAATGCCACCACTTAAAAAGAAGGGTTTAGTTGATGGATATTCTTTTAAAACGTTCCAATTAAATGTGTAACCGTTTCCCCCTGGCAGTTTACCCTTAGTGTCAAACAAAAAGTAATCACATACTTTTTCAAATGGTTTTAAGACTGAAAAATCGAAGTTGTCTTTGATGCTGAAAACTTTTACAATTTCTGTCATTACTAGGGAGGTAGGAGCCTCATTATTAGAGTCTTTATTAGCGCTTCGACTGCGCTCAGTGTGATACTTCAATTTTAATTCTGCACAAAACTCGGGTGATTCTTCACCGTGAAGCTGTATAGTTTGTAAATTATGAGTTTCAATTTTTTCTAATATATATGGTATTGACGCATCTACAAACACACCAACTTTTTTAATGGAATTAGGTAACTTCGGAATATCACCATTAAAAAACCGACTTGATTTCTCATAGAATATAAAGCCTAAATAATCGGGTTGCAGATGTGCAACTTCGTTTATATTGTCTTTGTATTTCATTCCGCAGACTTTTAGTTTCATTGAAAATTTATTTTTCATTTCCGTGAAAACGGAAATCTTATTATTTTAACTTTTTTATAAATTGTGCAGCACTTTCTCCTGCATCATCAGTTTTCATGAAATTCTCTCCAATTAAAAAACCATTATAACCGTAAGGCTTTAGTGTATTAATTGCTTGAATACTGCTAATTCCACTTTCTGATACTTTTACAAAATCGTTTGGAATCAGTTCACTCAACTGTTTACTGATGTCTAAACTGACTTCAAAAGTTTTTAGATTTCTATTGTTGACGCCTAACATATCTAAACTTGGCATAATTGATTTATGTAGCTCATCTTCATTATGAACTTCAAGTAAAACGTCTAGATTCAATTGCTTTGCTAATTCTGAAAACTGCTTGATTTCTGCTCTAGTTAAAATAGCAGCAATGAGCAAAATAACGTCAGCTCCGTAAGCTTTTGCTTCTATTATTTGATACGCGTCAATAATGAATTCTTTTCTTAATAAGGGCATATCGCAACTTGCTCTTGCTGTTAAGAGGTCATCAAGACTTCCTCCAAAATATTTACCATCGGTTAATACCGACATTCCGCATACACCTGCACTTTCATAACCTTGAGCAACATCAAAAATATTTAAGTCATGATTGATCACTTGTTTTGAAGGTGATCGTCTTTTGTGTTCAGCAATGATTCCTGTAGTGCTTTCTTTAAGCTTTTTTGCTAGTGATATTGTTTCTCTTTCAAACAGTATTGATTGCTCCAACTGTTTTATAGGTATGAGTTGTTTGCGAAGGTTAACTTCTAAACGTTTGTCGTTTACTATTCTGGTTAAAATATCCATTACTTACTCAGTTCTATTAATCGTTCTAAACTTGCTTTTGCTCTTCCGCTTGTTAGACTTTCTTTTGCTAATTGAAATCCGTCTTGGTGTGATAGTCTATTTACCGTTGCAATGGCTAATCCAGCATTGGCGCAAACGACATTGTTTTGAGCATCAGTTCCTTTTCCATTAATTATAGTTTTGAAAATTTTAGCTGCTGCTTTTACCGTGGATCCTCCAAATATTTCTGATTGTTCTATTTGTTTGACATTTAAATCTGACGGACTTAACATGGTCTCAGTTGCATTTGAAATGATTTTAGTATTTCCGGTTAAAGAAATCTCATCATAACCATCTAATGCATGTACTATGCTATAATTCTTGTCTGTATTTTGGTATAAGTATCCGTAAATACGTTGTAGTTCTAAATTAAAAACACCTACCATTTGATTTTTAGGGAACGACGGATTAACCATTGGTCCTAACATATTGAAAAATGTTTTAACACCTAATTCTCTTCTAATTGGTGCCACATTTTTCATTGCTGGATGAAATAATGGTGCGTGCATCACACAAATTCCTGCATCGTCAATACTGTGTTTAAGCGTATCGACATTATTAGTGAATTTCACGCCTAAAGCTTCCATAACGTTAGATGATCCAGACGCTGATGACACGCCATAATTTCCGTGTTTAGCTACTTTTACTCCAGCTCCCGCTGTAATAAAAGATGATAGCGTGGAGATATTAAATGTGTCTTTTCCGTCACCACCTGTTCCACATAGATCAATAGCATCAAAATCTGATAAATCTACTGGAATACAAAGATCTAATAGTGCATCACGGAAGCCTTGTAATTCTTCTAATGTGATACTTCTCATCATATAAATAGTAAGAAAAGAAGCAATTTGACTTTGGTTGTATTTTCCTTCGGAAATATTAACCAGCACGTTTTTTGCTTCTTGACTAGAGATGCTTTCGTGGTTTATTAATCTGTTTAGTATCTGTTTCATATTCATTTCCCACGAAAGTGGGAATCTCTTTAATTCAACTTTATTTTCTTTTTACTTCTGTTCATTTTGTCTTGAAGCACTATTTAGATTGAAATGTCCGGTAGATATTTTAAACTTAATACAAAATCAAAAATTCATATTGAAATGAGGAAAATCCTGCGGAACATTTATTTTTAGAATTACGTGCTTAAAGCTTCCCTTTGCATCTTCATTCTTTCTCTCATTCTTTCTGTATTTCAAGTTTCAATTCTCAGAATTGATTTGTGGCATGAATTTTTACTTTTTTTTTCTTCCTAATGTTGTCTTTTTATTTTGCTAACTTCTAACTAACTCTTAATCCAATTTTCTAGGATTTGCTTTCCATTTGGTGTTAACACACTTTCTGGATGATATTGAACACCTTTAACATCATAAAACCTATGTCTTAGTGACATTATTTGTCCGTTACTGTCAGTCGAAGTAGCTTCTAATACCTCAGGTAAATTGGGATCGACAACCCAAGAGTGGTAGCGACCAACTTCTATGGTCTTATTCATATTATTGAATAATTGTTCGTCGTCAACGGTAATCTCAATGTTAGTTGCTACACCATGATACACGTCGTCCAAATTAATAAGTGAGCCTCCAAAAACTTCACCAATTGCCTGTTGACCAAGACAAACACCTAAGATGCTTTTTGTTGGTGCGTACATTTTGATGATAGCTTTTAATAAGCCAGCTTCATCAGGTATTCCTGGTCCAGGTGAGAGCACTATCTTGTGAAAAGCATCTACTTCTTCAAGTGTGAGTTTATCATTTCGTTTTACGGTTACTTCACAATTTAGATCTTCTAAATAGTGAACCAAATTATATGTAAAACTGTCGTAGTTATCTATTACTAATACTTTCATATGTCTTCTGCCATTTCAATTGCTTTTGTTAAAGCACCTAATTTGTTATATACCTCTTGTAGTTCACTTTCTGGATTTGATTTTGAAACCAATCCTGCACCTGCTTGCCAATGTAATTCATGGTTTTTGCTCATAAAGGTTCTAATCATAATTGCGTGATTATAATTACCGTTGAAATCCATAAAGCCAATAGCTCCACCATAAAAAGCTCTACTCGTTTTTTCGTATTTTTCAATTAGTTGCATCGCTTTGTGTTTTGGAGCACCACTTAAAGTTCCCGCAGGAAATGTATCTGCAACAACTTGCATAGTTGCAGTATTATCATGTACTTTTCCTGTCACCTTACTTACTAAATGTATCACATGAGAAAAGAACTGAGCTTCTCGGTATGTTTCCACTTTAACTTGACTTCCATGTCTACTTAAATCATTTCTTGCTAAATCGACCAACATAACATGTTCTGCATTTTCCTTAACATCTTCTGCAAGTTTTTTTGCTAGTTTTTGATCTTCTTCATCGTTTCCTGTTCTTTTAAATGTTCCTGCAATGGGATGAATTTCAGCTACAGATTCATTGACTACAAGTTGTGCCTCTGGAGAACTCCCAAAGATTTTAAAATTTCCGTAGTCAAAGTAAAAGAGGTAAGGAGATGGGTTAATACTTCGTAAAGCTCTATACACATTGAACTCATCACCTTTAAAGGCTTGTGAGAACTTTTTTGATAATACTAACTGAAATACATCACCTCTAGCGCAATGTTTTTTTGCTAAATCTACATGACTTTTGTATTCTTCATCTGTAAGGTTCGATGAAATATCAGAGTCTGTTTTAAAAGTGTAAGACGCGAAGTTTTGAGAGCCTATGAGTTGTAATACTTCATCAATATTATTTTCGGCTTCAAAACAATGTGCAAAAACATAGGCTTCGTTTTTAAAGTGATTAATAGCAATGATATTTTGATAAACCGCATAATAAATATCTGGAATATCTAAAGAGTCTGGTTTTTTACTGATTTCAATATCCTCAAAATATTTAACGGCATCATATGCTGTGTAACCAAAAATCCCATTATTAATAAACTTAAAGTCTTCGTCTGAGTTGACTTTGAATCGTTTTGTGAATTTGTGAATTTCTTCAGTAACAGAAATATTTAATGCGCTATTAGTTTTAGAACTCCCGTCAGGATAATGCTGTTCTATGACATTCTTATCTACTTTAATAGATGCTATTGGGTTGAAACAAATGTAAGAGAAGCTATTATCATTGGCATGGTAATCACTACTCTCCAAGAGAATACTGTTTGGGAATTTATCCCTAATTTTCAAGTAAATACTCACAGGTGTAATAGTATCTGCTAGTATTTTCTTGTAATGTGTGTATAAGCTAAATGTTTTCATTTTTTTGCAATAAAAAAAGGCTTGTCGTGAATGACAAGCCTTTTTATTTATATTTTTTAAATATACCTATAGGGTTAGTTCACGAATGTTGAGTTTCGAGACGTCCACCACCAAGTACGATTTAAGTTTAAGTTCATAGTTTTTGTAAAACTCAAAGATAGAAATCATAATTTAGTTTTCAAACTTAAATTGATAAAAATGAAAAAGATTCCCGTTATCTTGGGAATCTTTAGCTCATTAAATGTTTCTAATAATCAAATTCACTTAAAATACCATCGTTACATTTAGGTCAAATTCATCATAGATTGCTTTGTCTTTTAATCCATCAAAAAAGCTAGCAGATCCATATTTTATATCATATTTTGTTCTGTCTACTTTTAATTTTGCAACTGCCACATTATCTTTTACAGTCATCTCAAAAGTAATAGGACTTGTTTTACCTTTGATCATTAAATCTCCTGTAACATTATATAATCCATCTTTTCCTTTTACATCTGTAATTGTTAATGAAGCATTTGCATGATTCTCAGTTCCAAAGAAATCATCAGACTTTAAATGTCCTTCTAGTTTTTCCTTTCCTTTACCTGCCTCTAAATCTGTAACGTTAATTGACGTCATATCAATATCAAAGCTACCACCTGTTAAAGCATCGTCTTCAAATAAAAGTGTGCCTTCAACTAAATTAATTGTACCTTCATGAGAACCAGTTACTTTGTGGCCTTTCCATGCCACAGTTGATTCTTTTACTTTTAATTCTTTTTTAAGAAGGGTTGTAAATGATGCAAATGTTAATGCTAATACTACGATAAATGCTGACTTTAAAATGTTTTTTTTCATTGTTTTGTGTTTAAATTTGTTTTTGGTTTTATTGAATTTTATGTAATAATCTATTTAATTGCTTTAATTCTATTGCTGTTAATTTTGACGTCGCTTTTTCTTCTGTTGCATCAACTTTACTATCGAGTTCTGCTAGTTTATCTAAACCTAACTTAGTTATGTAAATCTCAATTTTACGTCTGTTGTTTTTGCATTCCGCTCTTTTTACAAAATTCTTTAATAGCAACTTGTCTACTAATCGTGTTGTATTACTCATTTTATTTACCATACGCTCTTGTACGTCTTGTAAATTAAGAGGGTTTCCTTTTTGGCCTCTCAAAATTCGTAATACATTAAACTGTTCTAGCGATAAGTCATGAGGTTTTAGTACACTTAGTAATCCAGTTTTGATGATGTTATTTGTCAAAAAAATAGTTATCAGAGTTTGCCTAGATAGTGGTAAATCTACTTTGGTTTTTAATCTTTCGTTTATTTTTTCCATTTAACTATCTTATATACAACAATTGTATATACAAATGTAATCTGTTTTTATGACTTAGATTCTAATTTTATGTTAAAGTTTTTAGTGTCCGTTTTTTGATGACTAACTTTAAATCATGAATTTTAAAATCACCGTTTTAGTTCTTTTGTATTTTTACTTCGGAAATATAACTGCACAGGTTAATGTTTCCGAAGACAGTGAAATTATAGTAGAATCAAAGGAGATAAAAAAGTTCGATTTTGAGGAACTACAAACTTATTTTGAAACCAAGGATAGTAATAAGACATACGTAGTTAATTTTTGGGCAACATGGTGTGCTCCCTGTGTCAAAGAGTTACCATATTTTGAAGAATTAAATTCGAACTATTCAAATCAAAATGTTGAGGTTATTTTGGTGAGTTTAGACTTTCCGAAGCAAATACAATCTAAACTCATACCTTTTTTAGAGAAGAAGGGGTTGAGGAGTGAGGTTGTCGTTTTAGATGATGTTGATTCTAATTCATGGATACCTAAAGTAAATGAAGAATGGTCTGGAGCGATACCAGCAACTGTTATTTATAATAAAAATAAGGCTAAGTTTTACGAACGCTCTTTTAATTATCAAGAATTGGAAACCGAATTGAAACAATTTATTAAAAAAAAATGATTATCAAACGAGCAGATTTTAAACTTTAGTATTCAAGTGAATGATTAGTTGCGAACTGCATGTGACATTTAAAATTAACAAATAAATATAAACACATGAAAAATACACTAAAAACAGTATTGGCATTAGTTGTAATCGTAGCAGCTTTTGCATTTACGAGTATAGGTACTGGATATGATATTGGTGACATAGCTACAGATTTTAAATTAGAAAATATTGATGGGAATATGGTGTCAATGGCAGATTATAAAGATGCCAAGGGATTTATTGTTGTTTTTACTTGTAATACGTGCCCATATGCAGTAGCTTATGAGGATAGAGTAGAAGCATTAAATAAGAAATATGCAGATAAGGGATATCCCGTAATTGCGATTATGCCAAATAATACAGATGTGAAGCCAGGGGATAATATAGAAGCAATGAAAGCTAGAGCAAAAGCCAAAAGTTTCACTTTTCCTTATTTAATAGATGAAGGTCAAAAAATTTATCCACAGTACGGAGCAACAAAAACGCCTCACATTTATATTCTACAGAAAACTAGAAAAGGACCACAAGTAAAGTATATTGGAGCTATTGATGATAATTATCAAGATGCTAGTGCAGTAACTAAAACCTATGCTGAAGATGCAATAAATGCGTTGTTAGAAGGTAAAGATGTGCCAGAAGCAAAGACAAGAGCAATTGGTTGTTCTATTAAGGTATAAAGGCTGTTATTCTAAAATTTAACAATCCGAAGTGTAACACTTCGGATTTTTTTCGTCTATATCATAACGAAGCGTTAAATTTGCATGATTATTGATATATAAAAAAACTATGGCTGATTTAACACAACACGAATGGACTTCTAAATTAAATGCAGATGAAAATGCAGTCATTTTAGATGTAAGAACACCAGAAGAAGTTGCTCAAGGTATTATACCAAATGCTATTGCAATTGATATTTATAAAGGTCAAGGATTTATCTATGAAATTGACAAACTAGATACCTCAAAGACATATTATGTGTATTGTAAATCTGGAGGACGAAGTGCACAAGCTTGCAGTGTTATGAATCAGTTAGGTTTTAAAAACACTTATAATCTCGTTGGAGGCTTTACCGATTGGAAAGGAGAAGTAGCTTCAATTTAAAAAAAAACAATCAAAATGAAAATCAAAGTACTAGTTTATTGTTTCGCGCTATTTGCATTAGTATCTAGTTGTAAGGAAGCAACACAAAATGAAGTTATCATGGTCTCGGCAGAAGAGATGCAAGAACTATTAGAATTAGAAGATATACAACTAGTAGATTTGAGAACACCAGAAGAGTATAAAACTGGTTTTATTGAACACTCACAAAATATAGATTATACGTCGCCGACCTTTGAAGAGGATTTGGTGAAGTTAGATAAAACAAAATCTGTAATGGTTTATTGTAAATCTGGTGGACGTAGCGGTAAATGTTCTAAAAAACTTAAGGAGGCTGGCTTTACAAAAGTTTATGACTTAGAAGGCGGAATTGCCAAATGGAAATTTGCCGGAAATGAAATTAAAACATTACAATAACAATCATAAACCGAACTTTAGTTCGGTTTTTTTATGACTTAAATTGATATTTGTCAATCAAGTCCAAATGCTATCGCTTAATCCCTTTGTTTTATTTAATTTAGCATCTTTAAATATCCAAATTATTTTATGTGGTATTGTAAGTAATACGTAGTTTTTACGTTTAACTAAAATAGTTACATAGCTTACCTAATTATTTCAAATGAAAAACTTAATCATTACACTTTGTGGTTTACTTCTATTTTCAGTTGCTGCAAATGCTCAAGTACTAGAGCCTGTTAAATGGGAAACTTCTGTTGAAAAAATATCAGATACCGAATATGATTTAATTTCTACAGCTACTGTAGATGATGGTTGGCACTTATATTCTCAAAGTGTACCAGATAATGGCCCAATACCTACAACATTTCTTTATAAAGCAAATACTGATTATGAATTAAACGGAAGTACTTCTGAAGAAGAAGGTCATACTGTTGATGATCCTGTGTTTCAAATGCGTATTAAATTCTTTGGAGATAAAGCAGAGTTTAGACAACGTATCAAAGTATTAAACCAAGAATTATCTGTTGTTGAAGGAGAAGTAGAGTATATGGCTTGTGATGATGAAAAATGTATGCCTCCAGATTATGTAGATTTGAAATTCAACTTGAAAACTTCGGGAGCTTCTAATCTATCATTCAATACTAATGCAGATGATAATTCAGGGATTTTTGAACCTGTGAAGTGGGAAACTTACGTAGAAAAAATATCAGATACAGAATATGTTTTAGTTTCAACTGCATCAATTGATGATCATTGGCATTTGTATTCTCAAGAGGTTCCTGAGGATGGACCAATTCCTACAACTTTTGACTACACTTTAGGAGAAGGAGTAG
>JAWUWM010000064.1:0-45000 GCA_034111845.1 Psychroserpens sp.
CTAGTCATTGAAGATCTTAATAATGACTCTGAAATTATGTGTGTGACAAAACTACCAAAAGTAGCCTTAGATAAAATAATTAGAGAATTGAAAGCCAATATTGAGTTATAGCTTAAATTTTAAAGTCATAATCTTCACGAACTGTTAACAACTTCAATTTTCAAAACTCACAAATAATCGTATTTTTACGCTAGAGATATTTTAAGTCTCTATGTAATAAAACTAAATCAATTAATGGGTAAAATCATTGCAATTGCCAATCAAAAAGGAGGCGTCGGTAAAACAACAACGTCTGTAAACTTAGCAGCATCGCTAGGAGTTCTAGAAAAGAAAGTATTACTTATAGACGCAGACCCTCAAGCCAATGCAACATCTGGTCTTGGTATTGATGTAGAACAAGTAGATGTTGGAACCTACCAACTATTAGAACATACAGCCACTGCAGAAGAATGCATTATTACAGTAGATTCACCAAATGTAGATCTCATTCCTTCACATATTGATCTAGTTGCTATTGAAATAGAGCTAGTTGATAAGGAGGATCGTGAATACATGCTTAAAAAAGCAATTACACACTTAAAATCGTCTTATGACTATATTTTAATTGATTGTGCACCTTCTTTAGGCTTATTAACATTAAATGCTTTGACCGCAGCAGATGCTGTGATTATACCGATTCAATGTGAGTATTTTGCTCTAGAAGGTCTTGGTAAATTATTGAATACTATAAAAAGTGTTCAAAAAATACATAATAAAGATTTAGATATAGAAGGCTTATTATTAACCATGTTTGACCAACGCTTGCGCTTATCGAACCAAGTGGTAGAAGAAGTTCAAAAACATTTTAGTGATATGGTGTTTGATACCATTATTCAAAGAAATGTAAGATTAGGAGAAGCACCTAGTCACGGTGAGAGTATCATTAAATATGATATTAGCAGTAAAGGCGCTACTAATTATTTAAGTTTAGCTAAAGAAATTATAAAGAAAAACGCATAATGGCGAAGGCAACAAAAAAACAGGCACTTGGCAGAGGTTTATCAGCATTGTTGAAAGACCCTTCTAATGATATACAAACTGCTCAGGATAAAAACGCTGATACCATTATTGGTAACATTGTAGAATTGGATCTTGATGCTATAGATCTCAATCCCTTTCAACCACGTACTAATTTTAACGAAGAAACACTAAGAGAATTAGCGTCTTCTATTAAGGAACTTGGAGTTATTCAACCCATTACAGTTCGCAAATTAGAATTTAATAAATTTCAATTAGTATCTGGAGAGCGTCGTTTTAGAGCATCAAAGCTTATTGGGCTCACAACAATTCCTGCTTATATTAGAATTGCTAATGACCAAGAGTCGTTAGAAATGGCCTTAGTAGAAAATATTCAACGCCAAGATCTAGATCCCATAGAAATCGCACTTTCCTACCAACGTTTAATTGATGAAATTGCGCTAACTCAAGAACAAATGAGTGAACGTGTTGGTAAAAAGCGATCTACAATTGCTAATTATTTACGTTTACTAAAGTTGGATCCTATTATTCAAACAGGGATGCGTGATGGTTTTATTTCTATGGGTCATGGACGTGCTATGATAAATATCGAAAACCAGAATGATCAATTAGATATTTACGAAAAAATAATTACAGATAAATTATCAGTTAGAGCTACCGAGCAATTGGTTAAGAATTATCATGATCCTTTAACTAAAAAACCAACCGAATCTCAACAACTACCTAAATTTGTTAAAAAAGGCATAAAAGAATTTTCAGAATACTTTGGGCATAAAATTGGCGTTAAATTGTCAAAGAATGGTAAGGGACAAATCACAATTCCTTTTCATTCTGAAGAAGATTTTAATCGTATAAAAAAACTAGTTGAAAGTGCTAAATAAATTAGTCTATAGTAGTCTTTTCTTTCTCCTTTTCAGTAGTATATCATTCGCTCAAGATGATAAAAAAACTGACGCAGTAGATACAGGGTTAATGGTTTTGCAAGACTCCGTTATTAAGAAAAAGAGACGTCCCTTTGATGTATTGGCGCCATCAAAAGCGGCCTTCTACTCGGCTGTTTTACCTGGTTTAGGTCAAGCATACAACAAGAAATATTGGAAAATCCCACTAGTTTATGCTGCCATTGGTATCCCTACCTATTTTTACATCACCAATAACCAGGAACTAAATTTATATCGTGATGAGTACAAAAAACGCTTATCAGGCCTTAATCAAGGTAGAGAAGGCGATCCTTATCCAACGGTCTCTAATGATGGTTTAATACGTGCCCAACAACAATTAAGACGTAATAAGGAATTAGCGTTATTACTCGCTATTGGCATGTATGCTTTAAATATCGTAGATGCCAATGTTGATGCGCATTTACTACAGTTTAATATCGATGAAGATTTATCATTACGTCCGCATTTTAAGTACAATGAGATGGAAAACACGACAAACCTAGGTCTTACCCTCAATTTTAAATTCTAAAGTATGAGAATTGCACTCTTAGGCTACGGTAAAATGGGTAAAGCGATTGAAGCTATTGCGATAGAGCGAGGACACAGTATTACTCTAAAGGTTTCAAGTTCTTCGGAAATTTTAGCACTCCAAAATTGTGATGTGGCCATAGATTTTAGTCTTCCAACAACTGCGGTTGCTAATATTTCTAGTTGTTTAGAAGCAGGTGTTCCGGTGATATCTGGAACAACAGGCTGGTTAGAGTATTATGATAACATTGTGTCACTTTGTGATGCGTCAAAAGGTACATTTTTGTATGCTTCAAATTTTAGCTTAGGTGTCAATATGTTTTTTGAACTTAATAAAACATTAGCTAAGTTAATGACGAAGCTTCCGCAGTACAAAGCATCTATTCAAGAAATTCATCATACACAAAAGTTAGATGCACCCAGCGGAACCGCTATTACACTCGCCAACGAAATAATAACTGAAACTATTTACGAAAAATGGACCTTAGATAGGCCAAAACAAAAGGAGATTGGTATTTTAGCAAAACGTATTGAAAATATACCTGGAACTCATGATGTAATTTATGAATCTCAAGTAGATAGTATCCAAATCAAGCATACTGCGCATAGCAGAGAAGGTTTTGCTTTAGGTGCTGTGATAGCTGCAGAATTTGTACACGATAAAAAAGGGGTCTTTACAATGAAAGACGTCTTAAACATTAGTTAATAGCATTAATCAACGTAACGTTTTTAAATACTTTTCAACTCATTAAAGAAATTAAACTATAGACATGACACTTACACAATGGTTATTATTTATTCTGGTCATCCAAATCATTCACGGACTTGGAACTTGGAAACTATACATTAAAGCTGGACGTCAAGCTTGGGAAGCCTTTATTCCCATTTATAACGCTGTGATATTGATGAAAATCATTAATAGGCCTTGGTGGTGGACTCTATTATTATTTGTTCCTATTATAAACTTAATCATGTTACCCGTAGTATGGGTAGAAACTGCTAGGAGTTTTGGTAAAAATCAATTCCTTGACACCTTTTTAGCAGTGATTAGTTTAGGGTTTTATAATTTTTATCTCAATTATGTAGCAGATGTTACTTATGTTAAAGATAGAGACATTAATCCAAAATCAAGTTCTGGTGATTGGACGAGTTCTGTATTATTTGCAATTGTTGCAGCAACTATAGTGCATACCTATTTTATTCAACCATTTACCATCCCAAGTTCGTCTTTAGAAAAATCTTTGCTCGTTGGTGACTTCTTATTTGTAAGTAAGTTTCATTATGGTGCAAGATTACCAATGACAACTGTTGGGACACCTATGGTTCATGACACTATTCCAATAGCAAATATCAAATCATATGTTTTTGACGACAACTTTGATGAGAGAAAGACATCTTGGAGAAATAAATTACAGTTGCCTTATATGAGAATTCCTGGGTTTGAAAATATAGAGCGTAACGATATTGTGGTTTTTAATCAACCTGCAGATACACTACTGAATATGAACGATTTCAAACCAGATCGTAATTATTACAAACCAATAGATAAAAAAACAAACCTTGTTAAGCGTTGTGTTGGTGTGCCTGGAGACTCTTTAGAAGTTAGAAATGGCTATGTTTTTATTAACGGAAAACCTAATGAGTTACCTGATCGTGCTAAACTTCAATTTGCGTATCAAATTGAATTGAAAGGACAATATAGTGGTGCACAAATTTATGACGGACTTAAACGCTATGACATTACAGATGTATATCAAATAGGACAAACGACATTACTTGTAGAAGCCACGGTAGAAGCTGCTGCCATGGCCAAAAACCACCCAAATGTGGGAAGCATTACAAGAAGTGCAACACCAAGAGGTATTGATTCCAATTCATTATTTCCTAGAGCTGCTGGTTATGATTGGAGTTATGATAATTTTGGACCCATCTATATCCCCAAAAAAGGAGAAACCGTAGAACTCACAATGGAAGTACTGCCTTTATACAAACGCGTTATAGGAGAGTATGAAAGAAATAGTATCGTTACTAGAGGTAATCAAATTATTATAAACGATCAACCTGCAACGTCGTATACGTTTAAACAAGACTACTACTGGATGATGGGAGACAATAGAAACAATTCTATTGATGCTCGTGCTTGGGGTTATGTTCCTTTTGACCATGTTGTTGGAAAACCTGTGTTTATCTGGATGAGTTGGGACGGTTTAAAGAATCCACGCTGGGAACGTTGGTTTACGACTGTTAGTGGAACTGGAATGGCATCATCTTTTTTAATTCCATTTTTGGTACTATTAGGTGCTTGGTTTGGGTTTAATGCTTGGCGTAAGAAGAAGAAGGCATAAATAGCGTTCTCGTTTAAAGATGAAAACAATCCTTCATCCCACATATTTTCCAAACGTAGCACAATTTGTGGCTGTGTTGAAGACTAATGATCTTGTATTTGAAGTTTGTGATAACTACCAAAAACAAACCTACCGTAACCGGGCATCAATTTATGGCGCTAATGGTAAACTAGATTTGAATATACCTGTTGTTTATACACAAAAAAATAGGCAACTGTATAAGGATGTCAAAATATTTAATGATGATAACTGGCAAATCCAACACCTAAAGTCTTTGGAGTCTGCCTATCGCACATCTCCATTCTTTGAGTTCTATATTGATGAATTAATGCCTTTATTTACTTCGGAAGCAAATTACATTATGGACTATAACTTTAAATGTCTTGAACTCATTTTTGAGTGCTTGCAACTTCCGTTTAAGTACTCCGTAACCGAACGTTTTGAACTAGAACCAAAACATGCTTTGGATGGGCGGTTATTGTCAAACAGTCGAAAGGAAATTCCGCAGAACTTCAAACCGTACGCTCAAGTATTCGACGACAAACATGGGTTCTTATCAAATCTTAGTATTCTAGATCTTTTATTTAACGAAGGCCCAAACACACCATTATATCTTAACGGTCAAACACTCCAACTGTAATGATACAAAACATAGTACATTACGGGATTCATTTTGTAGTACCAATTGCTGTCGCGTTGATATGCTATAGAGAACACTGGAAAGTAGCAGTAATCATTATGCTTAGCGCTATTGTAATTGATATAGATCATATACTTGCAAATCCAATTTTTGACCCAACACGATGTAGCATCAATTTTCATCCGCTTCACTCCTACTATGCTATTGGGTTTTATATTGTTTTGACACTAATAAAGAAAACGAGGATTATTGGTTTCGGCTTATTAATTCATATGCTTGCAGATTGGGTGGATTGTTTACTCATGTAAATACATGGTTAACTTGTGTTTTAAGAAGAAAGCCTATAATTCTAAATTTTGTTTTGTTGATTAAACAGTAATCAGCCCTAATAAACGTTTAACAGCGCGCATAAAATCACTCGTGCTCCAGACAACTATCGGGTCTTGTCTATAGCATAAGAGTAAGTATAACTGTAAACACTGAAAACTGAGACTAAACTAATCCTTTAACTTCACCTTAGCCATCACAGGATAATGATCGCTATACATGACGTCATATGTTTTAAAAGCGTTAATTTCAAAAGCGTCATCGACTAGCACAAAGTCAATACGAACGGGAAAGAATTTGAAATCAAACGTCCGTCCAAAACCATTACCAGCTTGTTTAAATGTGTCTTTCATATCGCCTTTAATCTCATTATAGATATAGGAATATGCTGTATTATTAAAGTCCCCAGAAATAATCGTTTTAAAAGTACATTTATTTCTATGAGCTAAAAACTGCTCTGCTTGTGACTGTTGTTTTTCAAAGGTTGAACCTACACGTTTAAATAAATGTTGAGAGTTTTCTTTTGAAAATTCTTCAGCATTTGGATCAATACGTGAGGATTCCAGATGAAGGTTATAGACTCTAATCGTATCTTGATTCTTAACAATATCAGCGAAAATAGCGTTGTTTGATGTATCCGGAAATTCTATAGATCCAGAATTGATAATCGGAAATTTAGTATAAATAGCCTGACCATTCTTTATCTTCTTTCCTGACAGCTTAATATATTTATAGGGATAAGCCTTTAAATTTATCTTCTCATCAGGTCTGTATTCTTGCATACAGAGTATATCTGGATTGTTATTCACAAGAAATGTCGACATATCTTCTTTTAAATTGGGATTATCAATCCAGTCAAAAAGATTAAATAGGCGCACATTATAATTCATTACCGAAATATTCTCGCTATCGTCCACATTTTTAGAAGCTGTAAACTTATATAACGAAAACACATAGTTGTAACCCAGTACTAAAATAAGAAGTGAAAGTACTAATTGCTTTTTCACCTTTAGCAACCAGTATACAACAAATAATATATTAACAATGATTAAGAAGGGTACAGCAAGACTTAAAACCGATAGAAATGCAAATTTACGAGGTTCCACATAGGGTAATACATAAGACAAGAGTAATGCAAATGCTAGCAACGAATTGATAACAAATACAAATTTCTCAAAAATCTTAAGTTTACGCATATAAACTATTTCTTACCTGCATTAAATAAAAAGGCTTTCTCTTCTTTAGTTAAACTTTCATAACCACTTTTACTGATTTTATCAAGAATAACATCAATTTTCTTCTGCGTATTAAACTCGTTAAACTCCTGTTTATTATGTCCTGCAACCGTATTTTTTTTACTTCTATGTACCGTTTTTAATGAGGTTTTAGAACTAAACATGCCTACAACACGATCTACAAACTCACCAAAACCTGAACCAATATCTTTTCCTTTTAAAAGCTGTGTAGCGTAAATGTAACCTAATAAACTTCCGCCTAAGTGTGCTACTTTCCCTCCTTGATTTACACCAAATAATCCAATTACATCAAATAATACTATAACAGCGCCTATATGCCACAATTTTATAGAAATAGAAAAGAAACGTGTTTCTCTATTAGGCATATATGCACATAAAAAAATTAGTAGTGCGTTAACACCAGCAGATGCTCCAACTAAAGAACCAACAGTCATAGAGAACGAACTAGGGAACACATTGTAGACTACTAAAAACGATAAGCCTCCTGCTAGAATTCCTAAAAAATAAATATTTAGAGATTGTTTAGACGGAAACAAATTAACCATACTGCGGGATACAAAATACAGCACTACCATGTTAAATAAGAGATGAAAGAAATCATAATGTGTAAATCCGTAGGTCAATATAGACCAAGGCATCATAATAAAGTCTAAAAAATCTTTTGGTAATTCTAACCAAGATAATGTACTTGATCTAGGTATTTTAAAAAATACCTGAATCAACCAACCTATGAAAAAAACCACAACATTAACTGCCATGATCTTTTCAAAAACATTTAAGTTTTTGAGTTTGTCTTTAAAATCGTAATTTAATGAGGTCATCTATCCCAACGGTTTTTATTAAATTGTGTTTTTTTCCAATACCACATAATTAGTGCTCCAACTACTGCGCCACCTACGTGTGCCATAAAAGCGGTATTACTTGGACTAAAGAAAGATTTTCCAGAAATTGCAGAAATAATATCAAGTATAATTATTCCAGGAATAAAGTATTTCGCTTTTATTGGAATTGGTATAAATATCATCATCAGTTTTGTCTCTGGATTCATAATACCGAAAGCTGCTAATATTCCCATAATGCAGCCTGAGGCTCCAACCATACTTGCATTATAAGCACCGTAAGCATTTTGAAGTAAATTTAATTGAAGACTAGACAACTCGACAACTACCTTATTGGTCTTAAACATTTGAGTAAGCTCATAATCTGTTAAACCGGATGCAATTAATTCTGAATAAGCAGGTATATAGCTAAAATAGTAAAAGCCTAACTGAAAGAGCAGTGCCCCTAATCCTGCCGATATATAAAGAAATATAAATTTCTTTGCTCCTAACTGTGTTTCCACTGCGGTACCAAACATCCATAAAGCAAACATATTGAATAAAATATGCGTCACACCACCATGCATAAACATGTGCGTTATAATTTGCCATGGCATAAATAAACTATTTTCTGGAAAATACAAAGCGAACCATTGATAGAATAATTGTCCTCCACCTACGGTTAGTGTGCCAACAAAGAAAATTACATTTATAATTATTAAATGCTTTACTGTATCTGTAATACCTCTCATCATAAACTATATAAATTTTTTATCAAAGTCATCTACGCTCATTGTTATGAATGTGACTTTATCAGTAGGCGAAACTGTAGGCTCTTTACAAGCAAATAGGCTATTGACCAAATGTTCTTGCTCTAATGGCGATAAGCTTTGCCCAGTTTTAATAGCTAAACTCTTAGACATTGATTTTGCCAACAAATCTGTTGCGCTAAAATTACTATCTGGCACTTCTTGTTCTACGTCACTTATGAGTTGCTCCAAAATGATGGAGACTTCACTTTCAGGAACATTAATTGGCACTCCCGTTATTTCAATAGTGTTTTCTTTAAACGACGAAAATACAAAACCTGTATGTTCTAAATCTTCTTTTAAATTTTGAAGTATGTCCATTTCCGAAGAAGAAAACTCTAAGAGTAATGGAAACAGTAATTGCTGACTAACAGACTCTTTAACCGTTAAGTGTTTAAGTAACCCTTCATATAAAACACGTTGATGTGCACGATGTTGATCTAGAATCATCATCCCAGATTTTATAGTGCTAATAATATATTTGTTGTGTAATTGATAGGTTGTTTGTTTTGTTTCTATGGACTTATCATCATCAAATAAAGAGGTCGATTCTGGCTGACTTTCAAACTGTACTTCACTAAAATCAGTATCATTTTTGGTGCCTTTAGATTCTAAGCCAACATAAAGACTTTCCCACTGTGCGGCAGGCTCTTTTCTATAACTTGAAGACACGCTATTAAATCTAATCGGTTTCTTTTCCTCTTGAAACGGATTAAAAGAACGATCAACTTCTACTGTTGGTGTAGACGCTCGCTTATTTTCAAACGTATAAGGTGTATCTAAATTTCTATCGCGATCAAAGTCTAAAACTGGTGCAATATTAAATTGCCCCAAACTATGTTTCACTGCAGATCTCAAAATGGCGTATAAGGTGTGTTCATCGTCAAACTTTATTTCAGTCTTCGTAGGATGAATATTGATATCTATACTTTTTGGGTCAACCGTTAGATTTAAAAAATAACTTGGGTGACTGCCATCTTTCATTAAACCTTCAAAAGCAGAGTTTATTGAGTGATTAAGATACGGGCTTTTTATATAGCGGTTATTAACAAAGAAAAACTGTTCAGTTCTTGTGCGCTTTGCGAATTCTGGTTTTCCAACAAATCCGGAAATCTTTAAGACCTCAGTTTCTTCTTCAACAGGAACGAGCTTCTCGTTGGTTTTATTTCCGAAGATATTAACCACACGCTGTCTATAATTGCTTTTGGAGAGATTAAAACTTTCGCTACCATTATGATACATCAAAAATTCAATATCAGGATGTGCTAACGCGACACGGTGAAATTCATCTACAATATGACGAAGTTCTACATTATTTGATTTCAAAAAATTACGACGTGCAGGAATATTAAAAAATAGATGTTTTATAGAAAGCGACGTTCCTGTTGGTGTCACAGTAACTTCTTGATTTTTAATTTCACTACCTTCAATGACGATGAGTGTTCCAAGCTCGTCTTGATCTTGTTTGGTCTTTAATTCTACATGAGCAATAGCTGCTATACTAGCCAAAGCTTCGCCTCGAAACCCTTTTGTACTGAGGCTAAATAAATCTTCTGCAGAGCGTATTTTGGACGTCGCATGACGCTCAAAACTCAAACGCGCATCTGTAGCACTCATCCCTTTACCATTGTCAATAACTTGGATTAAGGTCTTGCCGGCTTCTTTTACAATTAATTTTATGGTGTTTGCACCTGCATCAATAGAATTTTCAAGTAATTCTTTTACAACCGATGCTGGTCGCTGTACAACTTCACCTGCTGCAATTTGATTGGCAACATGATCTGGTAACAATTGAATGATGTCTCCCATTAGTTTCTACGGGAGAATATAGAAAGATCGAAATCTATGATATAAAGAAAGATTAAAACAAAGATTACAATTAATATGTATATGGTTTTGTTAAAACCATAATTATTTCTTGATCTATTTTTTATTCTCTTTTCATGCCATTGACCAGAAAAATCGTTTTTATTATATGTATCGGCGAAAGCATCAAATTTTGTTTCGTATTGCGATGTATCTACGTCTTCTTTACCATTGTAGTGCATAGGTGTATAATTGAACCTTTTATTTCTGTTCAGCCCCTTAAATACAGTAAATTTTATTGGTCCCATAATATGATTTTTAAATATATTTATTAAGAATATAAATTAAAACAAAAATCGAGCCTAAAATTAGAATTAGAGCTGGCATTGAAGTTAAGATACTACCCTTTCGTTCCGCATTGGCTCGCATTTTATTCCATTTCGCTTCTACATCATTCTCAGACTTTTTTTTGCGTAATCCTTTAGATTGAGGATTGTAACTAAAACGTTTATTTCTCCTTTGGTTTAACAAATTACTTTGAAATTATACAATATTCATTTCAAAAGTACTGAAAATACAAGGAAATATAGCTCTTGAAATCTTAAAAATTGTTAACAATCTCATGCCTCTTATTCTAGATTTGAGATGTTGTTGAGTTGATTTCATCAAAACAAGTTCGGTCCATATTATTGAGATATGTTTACTCGAATCAAAAATGTATTAATAAAATTACAAAGTCAAATCTACTGTGGTTAATTTTATGTTTAGAAATAGTAATATACGAGTGCTTCTAAACTTTAGAGATATGAGAGTTTCTCAGTTTATTTATAACATCGATTAAAATGGTATTTTAAAATTTTAGAAGAAAATAAAAGTTATTAATTGATGTAGGAGTAAAATTAGCATCTCTGCGACTACTTAACGAGAAAAAATAGATGAATAAACATACATTAGTGAAAAATTAAAAACTGCTACTTAGAACTTTTTAAAGAGTAAAAAAAAATACTGAATACTAAAATCTTATTTCCTTCTTAAGTCAGCCATCTTAATAGCAGCAACAGCTGCTTCTGTGCCTTTATTGCCTAGTTTGCCTCCAGAACGATCTATAGACTGTTGTACTGTATTATCTGTAAGTACACAAAAGATAACAGGTGTGTCTGATGTTAGATTAAGCTCTTTAATACCTTGAGTCACACCATCACATACAAAATCAAAATGCTTGGTTTCGCCTTGAATGACGCACCCAATAGAGATAACAGCGTCAACCTGTTTTTCGATCATTTTTTTACTTCCGTAGATCAACTCAAAACTTCCAGGAACATGCCATATTATGATATTCTCTTCTTGAGCGCCACAATCTACTAAAGCTCCAATTGCGCCTTTTAATAGTCCGCCAGTAACTCTCTCATTCCACTCAGAAACAACAATCCCAAACCGAAAGTCCTTCGCGCTTGGGATTGTGTTTTTATCGTAATTAGATAAATTATGATTTGCAGTTGCCATATTTATTTTTCCGAAGAAAAAATCGGAACTTTTTATAATTAATTATTTGCTAGTTTTTGCTCTACCTATGAAGGTATCAATATTTTTAGCTTGATCTGAAGTTATAAAATCAGATTTGATGCGCTTGTAATATTCTAAAGCTTTTGCATTTTCACCCAATGATTGAGCAACGTTTGCTGCTTTAAAAAGATACATAGGCGTTGTGTAATCGTTTGTAGACGCAGTAATTGCTTTTTCATAATATTCTAAAGCTTCTGGTAATTGCTCTAATTGAACAAAAGCATCTCCCATACCACCTTTAGCTATTGGACCAAGAACAGCATCACCTGTACTAAAATCACCTAAATACTTAACAGCATTTGTGTAATCCTTAGTATTTAAATACGCCATACCAGCATAATAATTTGCTAAGTTTCCAGCAGGTGTCGACCCATATTGATCTACAATATCTATTAAACCTAGTTTACCACCACCACCTGTAAGGGCTAATGAAAATAAAGAATCTTTATCTGTACCAACTACAGCTTCATCAAAGTATTTTTGAGCCGAGTACATTTCATTCATTGCTTCTTCTGCTTTAGGCTCTGCGATAAATTTTTGGTATCCTAAATAACCAAGTAAAATTACTGCAGCAACACCGATAAGGATAAAAATCCCTTTTTGGTTTTTAGCAACAAAATCTTCAGCCTTATTAGCGCCTTCATCAAGCGTATTAAATACTTCTGCTGTTGTAGATTCTTGTTCTAAACCTTCGATAGTTTCAGATTTCTCCTTCGTAGCTTTCGGTTTATATCCTCTTTTCTTGTATGTTGCCATGGTTGTTTATTTGTGGCGCAAAAATAAAATTTTTATTGGGATTTAAAAGGTAATTTATTTGTTATTTTTACTTCCGCTTATAATAAAGACAACCAAACACCAATATTCTCAGTTACTTTTATGATTTTAAACACGTTAAGCTTAGTTAATTATAAAAATTTCGAACAACAAAATTTCGAATTTGATGCTAAAATTAACTGCTTTGTCGGTTCTAACGGTGTTGGTAAAACAAATGCGCTGGATGCTATCTATCATTTATCCTTCGGAAAAAGCTACTTCAACCCTATTGCTTCTCAAAACATTAAACACAACGAAGCCTTTTTTGTTGTTGATGGTATTTTTAATAAAAACGAAAGAACTGAAAAAGTAGTCGTGTCGTTAAAACGAGGTCAAAAGAAAGTCATCAAGCGCAACGGGAAAGCTTATGAGAAATTTAGTGATCATATAGGTTTAATTCCATTAGTGATTATTTCACCGGCAGATCGCGATTTGATTATTGAAGGTAGTGATACGCGTCGAAAATTTATTGACAGTGTCATTTCACAAAGTGATAAAGCCTATCTCGGTAATTTAATTAATTACAATAAAATACTATCGCAACGTAATGCTTTATTAAAATACTTCGCCTTAAATAATACCTTTAATGCACAAACACTTGATGTTTATAATGAGCAACTGCACACCTTCGGAACCGCTATTTTTAAAACGCGTAACGAATTTCTAAATACATTCATTCCCATTTTTAAAGCGCGCTATAAAGCGATTAGTAATGACAATGAACCGGTTAGTCTGAGCTACAAAAGTGATTTGTTTGACAATGATTTAAAAAACTTACTAACTAATTGCGTTAATAAGGATAAAGCACTACACTATACAACTGTTGGTATTCATAAGGATGATCTCAATTTTGAAATTGAAACCTATCCTATCAAGAAGTTTGGAAGTCAAGGTCAACAAAAATCATTTTTAATTGCTTTAAAATTAGCGCAGTTTGATTTTATAAAAGAACAAAACGGTGTCACTCCGCTCCTATTATTAGACGATATTTTTGATAAGTTGGATGAGAATCGTGTTGCTCAAATTATTAATTTGGTTGATAATGAAGATTTCGGACAGTTATTCATCAGTGATACGCATGCAGAACGCACAGAAAAGGTGATCAAACAGATCCATCAATCTTACAAAATATTTAAACTTTAAGGATTTCAAATTCCAAAAAATAAATCCCAAATTCCAAAGGCTTATTAAGATGTTATTGTGTTTTGTTTTTTTAACTTTGAGCTATTAATAAATCCTTACATTTAATTTCTGATACTATGCTATTTTTATAGCGGGTAGAACTTTAATTTTAGCTTTTAAAATTTGGTAAAATCATGTACAAAAGACTTTCTTTACTAGTTATAGCATTACTGTTATTTAACTGCTCAAACGATCCTAATGCTATGGTAAGTCATCTCAATGGGTATTGGGAAATTGACGAAGTAACTTTAAGTGATGGTACAAAAAGAGACTATAATTTTAATGACACGATAGATTATATTGAAGTTTCTGATAGTTTATCAGGCTTCCGAAGAAAACTAAAACCAAATCTGTTTGGAACCTTTGAGAGCTCTAGAAGTGAGGAGGTTTTTAGCATTAAAATAGAAGGTGATAGTCTTAACATCTATTACAAAACACCTTATGCTGAGTGGAAAGAAACCGTTTTAAACGCAAATGAAACGCAATTAATAATTCTCAATAACACAAATAAAGATGTGTATATTTATAAACGGTATGAGTCTATAAATTTAGAAGATTTTAAATAATTAAATAAGCCCTCTGATTACTCAGAGAACGACTATGGCAAAGCGACACAACGAAAATTTACCAATTAGTGATATTCTTAAAGAGTTTGTAGAAAAAAACAAGCTACAATCTGGTTTGGATAAAGTAGATGTAAAAGACGCTTGGGCTAAAATAATGGGAAATGGCGTCAATAATTATACTACAGATGTCTCCTTAGATCGTGATACGTTATATATTGGTTTAAGTTCTAGTGTACTTCGTGAAGAATTAAGCTTCGGAAAACAAAAAATCATAGACATGCTTAATGAGTCTATTGGCAAGAAGGTGATTAATAAGTTGGTGTTGCGTTAACCCTGCATTAATTAATTCATAAACATGTCAAAATTATCTAGAAGAAAATTTATTAAAAGAAGTTTCCTGGCGGCAATAGGGGTATTTGTTTTAGACATCTTATGGTTTGAAAAATATGTTATTGACTGGAACTATTTCGATATTTCAGATGAAAAGCATACAACGTTAAAAATTATTCAAATTTCTGATTTGCATTTGGACACACTTCGATCATTCCATAAATCAATTGCAGAAAAAATCAACACCTTAAATCCTGATTTAATATTTATAACTGGTGACTCTGTGAATAGCACAGACAAAATTGATACTTTACAATTATTTTTACAATTAATCAATAACGCTATCCCTAAATATGCGATTATGGGCAACTGGGAATATTGGGGTAACGTTGACATTGCGGAGTTAAAACACATGTATTCTAAAAATAACTGTGAATTATTAATTAATGAGAACAGGACTGTTACTATTAAGAATCGTCAAGTCTCAATTATTGGTGTCGATGATTTAATTGGAGGTCAACCAGATTTTAAAAAAGCCATAAAAAACCTAAAGGCATCTAGCACAAACATCGTATTGTCACATTGTCCTCAATATAGGGATACCATTGTATTTCTAAATGAAGATGTAACCATTGATCTTGTTCTATCTGGTCACACACATGGTGGGCAAATAACTTTTTTAGGTTATGCTCCCATAACACCGCGTGGTAGTGGGCAATATCTAAAAGGATGGTATACAGATAAAGAACCTAAAATGTACATTTCAAAAGGAATAGGAACCAGTATGTTTCCAATTCGTCTTGGAGCCAGAGCCGAAATGGTTGAAATAGATCTTTAAATCCTCTTTAGAATCATCAATATATTATAGTAATCTCAAAAACATAATCCAACCCACATGAAATACATCAAACTCACCTTATCTTTTATATTCACCATTGCTGTGTTTTACGCGCTCAACACAAAATTTGGATCTATACCTCCTATTGGTAAATTCTTAGATCCTTCAGGCGGTATTTGGCAAAATGATAAGGATGAGACTATCGACGGAAATGTGAATATCCAAGGTTTATCTGCTCCAGTAACCATTCATTATGATGCACAATTAATTCCGCATATTTTTGCACAAAATGACCTTGATTTGTACAAAGCCCAAGGCTACATTACAGCAAAACATCGTTTATGGCAAATGGAATTTCAAACTCATGCGGCGGCAGGGCGAGTTTCAGAACTTATTGGAAGTGCTGGCTTAAACTATGATCGTACTGAGCGCAGA
Organism: Psychroserpens sp.; assembly: GCA_034111845.1. Taxonomy (GTDB): domain Bacteria; phylum Bacteroidota; class Bacteroidia; order Flavobacteriales; family Flavobacteriaceae; genus Psychroserpens. Next base: position 16,215 of record JAWUWM010000064.1, read on the forward strand.
CGAGGTATGGGATTTGGTGCAGAACAAACACTTAAAAAATTGCCAGAAGATCCTGAAGGGGTTGCTTTAATAGAAGCCTATCGTGATGGTGTTAATAGTTATATTGAATCCTTAGATGCTAAAAGTATTCCTGTAGAATATAAATTACTGGACTACACACCTGAAGCGTGGACGACTAAAAAAACAGCATTACTATTGATGTATATGACGAAGATGTTAGCTGGTGGAGACAATGATTTAGAATACACGAATATGCTGCGAACATTTGGAAAAGATCGTTTTGACCTATTATTCCCAGATTATTTAGGTGTTAGTAATCCTATAATACCTAAAGAAACCGATTGGAGTTTTATAGACATTGAAATGACCGAAACTCCTAAGAGCGAATTGCCATTAGATACAATTCCTGCAACCATAGAAAAACCAAATCCAGATAATGGCAGCAATAACTGGGCGGTTTCTGGAGCAAAATCAACCACTGGAAACCCAATTCTCGCTAATGATCCACATCTAGGTCTAAATTTACCTTGTATTTGGTTTGTCATGCAGTTGAGCACACCAGAGCACAATGTCATGGGCGCAACCTTACCAGGTGCTTTGGGTATTATTTCAGGGTTTAACAATCATATATCTTGGGGAGAAACTAATGCCACTCGCGATGTTTTAGATTGGTATAAAATAGAATTTAAAGACGACACAAGAACACAATACAAGTATGATACTACTTGGAAAAACACCACAGTTCGTGTTGAAGAAATTAAAGTCAAAGGCGCTGCAACGATTATAGATTCGGTGATTTACACACATCTTGGACCCGTAACTTATGACCATAATTTCATGAGTGATAACAAGAAGTCGGGTTATGCTATGAAATGGATTGGTCATATAGGTGCTAACAATCAGCGCACCTTTTTAGCATTAAATAAAGCGAAAAATTATGATGATTATGTCAATGCTTTAAAAAATTACACTGCTCCTGCTCAAAACTTTGTTTTTGCATCTACGGAAGGTGATATCGCGCTTTGGATTCAAGGTCTTTTTCCTAATAAATGGAACGGACAAGGAAAATTTTTACTCGATGGTTCTAACCCCGAACATGATTGGCAAAGCTTTATTCCGCAAGTATTTAATGCACATACTAAAAATCCAGAACGTGGTTTTGTGAGTTCCGCTAATCAACGACCTGTAGATGAGAACTATCCATTTTATGTCTTTAATGACGGTTATGAGACGTACAGAAATAGAGTGATTAATGACTATTTTAATTCTAAGGATAAATTTTCGGTAGACGATTTTAAAGCGCTTCAGAATAACAACTACAATTTGAAAGCAGCGGAGTTGTTACCTTACATTTTTGAAACAATGGATGTGAGTACATTGACTTCCGAAGAAAAAAAAATTTACGATCAAATCAAATCATGGGATTTTAATAACGATATCGAAAAACTAGGGCCAAGTATATGGTCAAAGTGGTATGCGAAACTATATGATATCACTTGGGATGAGTTTAAAAGTGAAGATCAAGCGTTAATCTCCCCTTATAATTATCAAACGATTCATTTGATGACCACAAATCCTGAAAATGAATTTATGGACATCGTGGAAACACAAAAAAAAGAAACCGCTCACGATTTGTTCTTATTAGCATTTAAAGAGACTGCTACAGATTTAATAGACTGGAAAGCTAAAAATGGTAACTATAATTGGCAAGCCTATAAAGGCTCACGAGCAGGTCATCTACTTCAAGCATTGCCTGCATTTTCGAGATTTGATTTACCTATTGGTGGAGATCGCAGTATCGTCAATGCTGCTTCTAAAACGCACGGTCCATCTTGGCGAATGATTGTAGAAATGAGCTCGCCTCCAAAAGCCTTAGGGATATATCCTGGTGGGCAATCGGGTAATCCAGGAAGCAGGTATTACGATAATTTTGTAGATGATTGGGCAATTGGCAAGTATCACGAATTAAATTTCATGCAAAACAGCGAAGCTACAGATCAAATCATAGCGACACAAACCTTAATAAATAAAGAATAAGATGAGCAAACAAAATATAATAAACTTCGTCGTCACTATCATTATCACAGTAATCCTATCTCTATATTTACCTTGGTGGTCTGTAATGGTTGCTGGATTTGTTGCTTCACTTTTTTTTAATCTTAAAAAGTCTGCTGTATTTTTTGTGCCTTTTGTAGCTGTATTTTCCTTTTGGGGAATCTATGCTTTTATAACAAGTAGTGCTAATGATTTTACTTTGGCTAAAAAGATTGCTGTACTTCTACCTCTTGGCGGAAATCCTTATCTGTTGATTTTGGTGACTGGTTTTATTGGTGGATTGGCTGCAGGAGTTGCTGGGGTTTTTGGGAAGCAGTTGGGTGATATGGTTAGAAAATGATTGAAGTATCGATTTTTCAACCAGTGACTAATCATTTATTAAAATTTAAGATTTGCTGTCTTAGTGTTATAATGTGGATCTAGACTATAGCGTATATCACATTGTTGTATCTAACACCCTAACAAACTCAAAACTGAACTGAAATAAAAAAAACATATTCAATTATATTGATTTTAATGCTATGTCTTACATCTTGCCATTTCTTGAGACCAATTGATACAAATATTGAGACAAAAAATGTAGATGTAGAATCAGATGATATTATTGGCACATGGAAAATGGACAAGTTTTCTTATGAATATCTTTCTGAAATTAAAAATGACAGTATTGTTTTGACATTTAAGTCTGATAATGTTTTCGAAATGAATAACTCTCAAAATCTGTTTGACAGAGAAATTAATAACGAAGTCGCACCTGGAACTTGGGAAATTATTGAGCAATACGACACGAAAAAAATTAAACTGAATTTTGACGAGACAAAAATCTCAAAGAATTTAGAGATTTATAAGTTAAAGAAGAATTATCAACTATGGTACTATTTGTCGGATCCTGATACTGGAGAAAGAATTAGGTTTCTGAAATAAAGTACTAAACACAACACCGTGTATAATTAATTACTTTGGTCATCGCTTATTTGGAAAATTCCTTCGGAATTTTATCGGGCTCGTATTTGTTAACCAAATTAGGTGCTTAACCAAACACCTGATCGCAAACAAAACCGTCGTAAAATATTATATCACACAATCTAAATGGAAAATCAATTAGCCCTCTTTTGGGTTTTTATTTAATTTTAATAACGTGAAATTAATAAAAACATGCTGAGAGATTCTTAGATCAATTAAAGAATACAACCCGAAATTTAAAACAAAAAGCAGAACTATCTATTGAATTTATTACATTACAAAATTACGCACTAAATTGGATTTAAAAGACAGCAAAGAATAAACTAATAACCAAATTTAGAACAATAGAGAAAAACATAATTAATAGTTTTTATTCTACGTTCCACTTTCATCACAATTGATATAGTATCAATCCATGGATATCTAGTAAACTTTGCAAGATTTAACAACTTAACTAACGAGATAAAATAGTATGGCAACAACTTATATAATTGATTGTGCGGGCAATAAAGTTCTCATGGGGGATCAGCTTTTTTCAGCAAAATGCTGGGTTGGTAACAGCACCGATTATCTTGAAGCGAACGATGAATTTATCATTGCCGACTCTGCCGATTGGCTTGATATCCCCAAAATATCTATTTTGCTACCAATTTATCGCTCAGGTGATCGTTTTTTACAAACGCTCAACTCTATCATCTCTCAGAAATGGTCGCAGCCCCAGAAAGTGGAAATTATACTTTCAATAAATCAACCTCTCTATCCCATTGAAGTACTAACTGCAGCCAGTCTTAAGGCAGCTAAAACATTTATCAAAGCAAATAATCTGAAGGATAACACACCTCAGGTTAACCTTGTTTTTGAGCAACTGGCAGGTGGCCTAGCTGAAGTATATCAACGAAGTTTCTCAACTTTGATCGCTCGTATTCGTCGTAATGTTGATGCACGTAATCTTGAAACTAAACAAGAAAATGTAAATGCTCTGAACTCACTCATGAATTCTACGGTTTTTGCAATCATTGACGACGATCAAATCTTGCTTGATAAAAGGTCTTTGTCGACAGCTGTCGATAAACTGGAAGCAGGTCAATCAACGATAATGGGTCAAGTAGAAATAACTGAAGTATCGACCTCCTATCCGCAATGGAATGCTATTCTTGTTGGAGTGATGAACCTCTTTTTCAGGTTTAAATACGAACATGGAACAGCCATTCTAACGCCTCGTGCTTTGATGGTTTCAGACCTGTTTCACGAGCCTGCCCTGAAAATTGGTGAAGCATACGCCGATCAAATTTGGTTTGCTGCTGCCTCCGCAAAAAAAGAACGGTTTATGATAGAGGTGACAACAAGCTTAGAGCATGAGGAATATCCCAGTAATGCCAATATGGTAGAGCGTCTAGCAGAATTCCTGGAGTCTGGGGCACATTCAGATGCTATTAATATTTTTAAAAATGTAAAAACATCTTACGAAGAATCAACAGAAAAATTGGTTTATTCATTAAATGATCTCAATCAACTGATTTCTTCACTTGAATCCCGTGACAAAAACAATATCGAGATTGTGGTACAGCAGCTGCTCCAAAAACTCCAAACACGAGTAACAAATTGATAAAAAATTAATTAATTAATTAATAAAACTTAATGAATGATTAAAAACGTTTTACAAAACCATATATAATGTATTGCTAGTTCTGGATTACTTATGAAAATTCAAGCGTATTTTCCATCTGTGATATATTAACTACATTAGTCGCTTAAACTCGTAACAAGTTACATACAAAACGATTGCATTAATTTACCTGACGAACTCAAAAAATCACATTTAAAATTAAAACTGAATGATTAAAAAAGATTATTACGATTTGTTAAACGATATATCATTGGATTGATTGTCTTTTTACTAGTTGCTTTTATTGGACTTTATATCTTTTTTGTAAAAGCAGATAGACTTGACTCTGAATTAGAAATCCCTCTAATCGCATTAGAAAATCAATTTGGAGAATTCAAAACATTTAATGATTAAAAAAGAAAAGTACTTATAGTGGATTTTTGGTTTCAAGGTTGCAAACATTGTTTGGAAGAAATAAAAAAATTCCAGAATTACAAGAAAAATACGAATCAGAATTAGCGATAATGAGTATTAGCATCGACCCAAAAGAAGCGACTAAATATATACTTGAGAATAAGTTTAAACCTTGAGGTTTTGCTCTCTGAAAACAAAAATGGCCTTTTTATAATGTCAATGCTAGGGGAAGTAACTTAATAAAAGAATTGAAAATAGTTGAATATCCAACATATTTGTTATTTGATAAAAATGGAAAATTAATTAGCACACCAAAGAATAGGGTTGCTGCGATAGAAAATGAATTAAGTGAAATATTTGGCCATGACTTAGCTTTCAAAACTGATAGATACAAAAACTTTCAGAAAAATTCACTTATTTAATTATTCCATATACAATTAGTTTTTCTGATATTGTTTGTCCAATTATTGGTGTTTAGAATAAAAAAACTAATTGGAAATAAAAAACACTAATGCCCATAGGCGCGGATAATTAATTGCTTTTGCAAGTGCTTATCTAGAAAATCCCTTCAGAGTTTTCTCTAGTACGTATTTGTTTACTAATTTAGTTGCTTAACTATGCAACTAACATATAGAGTAGCGCTACCAAACCTATAGCACAAGGAAAACATGAAACAATTAGTAATTCCTTTTTTTTATATTTTAGTTTTTAGTTTTCAGCCCTTATTGAGCCAAAGTAAAACAGATAGTATTATTGAGAATAAATTTACCATTTATTCCACCATTCTAAAAGAAAACAGAACCTGCTTGATAGATCTCCCTGATACTTACAACGACCCAACCCATGCAGATAAAAAATACCCTATTTTGATTTTGTTAGACGGTTATACTTTTTTGAAAACCACTGCTGGAATTGTACATTTTATGAGTTCTGATAGAAACCGTAATTATTTTATGCCAGAAACTATAATAGTAGCAATTGAGAACGTTGACCGTGAAAGAGATTTTACAGTTAATAAACTAAAGACAAAACGAGTAAATACAATGGGTGGTGGGGAAAACTTTTTGAACTTCATTGAAAAGGAACTCATATCATATGTTGACAAAAATTATAGAACAGAGCCTTACAGAACCCTTGTTGGGCATTCTTTAGGAGGTCTTCTTACCATAAATTCTTACATGAACAAAAGTAGCATTTTCGATGCTTATATTTCTATTGACCCTAGTATATGGTGGGACGAAGAATTAATGGAAAACAAAGTTGATGCTATCAACTCAATATCCTTTAAAAGAAAAATTTATATTGCTACTGCAAATCAGGTAAATAGGAGGTTCGAAAAGAATAAAAAAAGACACGACCGTATCTATGAATTAATGAAAATAAAATCAAATGAAAAGGCAAATATTAAAGTAAAATCTTATGATAATGAGAGCCATCGTTCTGTTCCTCTAATAGCTTTATATGAAGGATTAAAATACCTAAATCAAGATAACTAATAAAGTTAAAAAAAACACTTGGTAACACTCTATATAATTTACTAATAGTTCTGGCTTAGCCAAAATAATTATTTGCTTTCTGCCCTATCTACCTATATTAATAGTAATAAAAAAAACTAAAATAGCGATGATAAAGAACTCTTTGAAACCCATTTATTTGTTGAAAATATTGAACGATCAATTGACTTCTATACGAATACACTCAAAATTGAACAATATCTTTATGAAGAATATAGAAGAGTAGCTCTTTTCTGGATTGGAAAACAAAGACAAGCAATGCTGGCTTTATGTGAGAAACCAAAGGAAGAAATCGATTTAAGACATTTTGCTTTTGAATGCTATGCTGACTAGGTTTTAAATGAATTTATTTTCTAAAATCTAATACTATACATTTTTGGGATTTTCTAAAAAAAACAACCAATGGTATTTGCAAATATACCTGCTGTAGCAATATGTTTTAGACTCTGATGGTCATTATTTAGAGTTTATAGGGAAGTTACCAGGAAAACATAGACCAGAAAAAGGAAGCTTGGTTAGAACTTAATAAAGGTAAAAAGTAACGCCATATGCTGCCATATATAATTTATTGCTAATCCTTCCCTAATTGCAACTCCAAAAAATCATCAAGGCCATTGAAATTTTCTATCTTTGTGATTAATCCTAAATAAAGGCTATATCATTATGAGTGAGAATAATGTACCTTCAGCATTAAGCATAAACCAATTTTAAATGACACCTTTTACATGTCAAAAAAAACAAAACCTAAATCTGATTTACAAGGCATCAACCGTTTAGTAGTAGATGCTACAATAGGGATTACAGACTTAGTTGAAGCTATGCATAAGCGAGTCGTTCATCCTCCTCGTTTTCCTTCAACACCCATTCAACACCAGATTACCAATATTTCTGGGATCACATTTAAAAACATAAGATGGAGCACAAAACTCATTGGTAGTGGCTTAGATAAAGCCTTAGGTCAATTAAGTCCTCTACTTCGAAAAGTAAAGGCTACCGGCGAAAAAGAAGCTATACGTTCTGCCTTAAATGGTATCGTTGGAGACTATTTAGAAGAAAAAGATAACCCCTTAAAAATCACAATGCAATTCAGGTATAGATCAAAGGAGATACTATTGGATAGCGATTGTCTTGGTGCCACTTATCCAGCTATAAATGGCAAAATTATTTTGATGGTCCATGGTTCTTGTATGAATGATATTCAATGGACCCGAAAAGAACACAACCACGGAGAAGTTTTAGCAAAAGAACAAGACAAAACAGCTATTTACTTAAATTATAACAGCGGAAAACATATTTCTTCTAATGGACAAAATTTAAATATATTATTAGAAAAGCTAATTAAACAATGGCCAGTCCCCATCGAACAACTAGAAATTATTGCTCATAGCATGGGAGGTTTAGTCGTTAGAAGTGCGTTATATTATGGTAAGCAAGAGCAAAAAAAATGGACTAAACATCTTAAAAAAATTGTTTTCTTAGGAACGCCTCACCATGGTTCTCCTGTGGAAAGAACGGGTAATTATTTGGATGTTGTTTTGGAGTCTATACCCTATACAAAACCCTTTGCTCGATTGGGGAAAATTAGAAGTTCTGGCGTAACAGATTTAAGGCATGGTAATCTAGTTGATGAAGACTGGCAGGACAATGACCGATTTGAAAGACAAAGTGATCAAAGACAACATATTCCGTTGCCCCAAAACATAGACTGTTATAGCGTAGCAGCATCTATTGAAAAATCAACAGTTAATGTATATCCTAGAATGATAGGAGATACTTTGGTTGATGTAAAGAGTGCCTTAGGGCAACATGAGAATCCTGATAAAGATTTACACTTTAAGGAGAAGAATACATGGGTCGCTTATGAGAATACGCATTTAGATTTATTAAGTAATCTTAATATTTATGCTAAAATAAAATCATGGTTAGTTTAACAAAACAGGCCTAGTAATCGTTTGTTTAGTATAAATAAAATTCAGGATATCAAGTCCTCGTACTAAAGTCAAGTTCTAAAAGTAACATTATCATTTTTTTGTTCCCATTATTAGTTGTATTCCAAAAAGCTATTGATCATTCCGCAGTATTGAGGAATTTTATAGTGTTTCAGTATTGAAATCCCTCACCAGAACTGCTCCCCTAACTCTTAGTGCTATTACCGTTTTAAAGCCTGAATTTAATCTACATTAAAACAACATTTCAAGAACACACTTCATCCCATTTACTCTATCTTTGCAGCCAAATTGCAAAACCAGTTGAAAAACATACTTAAACAGATAGAATTATTTCTTAAAAGCTCCAATTTTGATCGAGGTATTCGCCTTGGTTTTGGCATCGTTGTGCCTTTTGGTATACTTTATCTCTTGGGTTATTTTGAATATGCCCCAGCTTTTGTTGTCGGCACGTTTTTAAATGCACCTGGCGATATTCCAGGAAGTATCAAGCGTAAAGTCAATGCCATATTAATTAGTATTGGATTAACAATGCTAATCACATTGATTATTCTATTTTCCAAACCTATCCTACCACTATTATTGGTTGTACTTGCCATTACTTCATTCATGGTTTCTTTGATTTCAGTGTATGGTTTTAGAGCGTCTTTGGTATCCTTTTCTGGATTGTTAGCTATGGTATTGGCATTTGCGATTCAAAAGGAAAATCCCCAAGATATTTTAATTCAGGTTGGTTTAATGGGAATTGGCGGACTGTGGTATTTGGTGGTTTCCTTTATCTTTCAAAAACTAGCGCCTAAAAAAGATCAAGATCAGTTGTTATCAGATACGCTTCTGCTTATTGGTAAATACTTAAAGTTAAGAGCTAAATTATTAACAAATATTAGTAAACGAGATCAGCTCCTCAAACAAACTTTTGTGCTTCAAAATCAAATAAATGATAAGCATGAAACATTACGCGAAATATTATTTAGCGAAAGAAAACGATCGGGACGTTCGCGTTATGAAGAAAAGCAACTATTAATTTTCTTATCCTCAATCAAAATTTTCGAATTAATTGAAGCCACACATTTAGATTACAAACTAATCGATGATATTTTTGGTGAGTGCAAAGAATTTTTAAAAGCGTCAAAAAGACTTAATAAAACTATGGGTAATCATCTCATACGGTTATCTGAGTTATTGATTCAAAATGATAAAATCCCTAAGAGTGATAATTTATTAAATAAGCTATCAAAAGCAAATGATTCTATCACAAATTATATCGATATTGTCAAATTGCCTGAAGCGCGTGAAGGTGCTTTATTATTAAAAAACCTGCACGATTATCAAGAAGAATTACTACAAGAAATTAAGGCGATTAGACAAGCGATGGCGAATGTGAAAGACGCTTCTAAGATTTCTTTAAAACGGCAAGATTCAAGTCAATTTCTAACACTTCAAGAATATAGACTGAATATTCTGATTCAAAATTTCAGTTTCAGTTCTAAACTATTTAGACATGCACTGCGCTTTACCATAGCCATTGTATTCGCATATTTACTAGGAACACTCTTTGATATTCAAAATACCTATTGGATACTGTTGACCATTGTTGTTATTATGCGTCCTAGTTACGGTCTTACCAAAGAACGTTCAAAAGATCGAATCATAGGGACACTCATTGGAGCCACATTTGCTATTGGCATTGTGCTTATCACTCAAAATACACTAGTCTATGCTGTACTTGCATTTGTATCATTAATATTAGCATTTTCATTGCTTCAACAAAACTATAAATCTGCTGCAGCTCTAGTAACGATCAGCATCATTTTTCTATATTCTTTTATAAACCCAGATGCTTTCGAAGTCATTCAATATCGTGTTATCGATACCATCATAGGATCTGTTATTGCCATCATTGCCAATTATGTAATATTTCCAACTTGGGAAGCCGACAATTTGAAACAGGTCATTTTGAACGCTTTAAAAATGAACAGGAAGTACCTTATAGCAACACAACAGCTTTATCAAGATACATCAAAACACAAACTCTCTTATAATGTGTCCAGGAAAGAAGCATTTCTCGCTTTAAGTAATTTAAATGCTGCATTTCAAAGATTGACACAAGACCCTAAATCGAAACAGAAAGAATTTGAACTTATTTATGAAATTGTAACACTCAATCAAACCATGATATCTGCTATTGCTTCAATTGGTAATTTTGTAACTAATCATAAAACAACCCCAGCCTCCAATGCATTTAATGTGCTTATCGATAAGATTTCTAATACCTTAGAACACTCCATTAATAGTTTAAATTCTATGACTTCGGAAATTGAAATCCAAGACAATTCTGCAGAAGATTTACAAGAGCAATTACTCGATAAATACACCCAATTATCAAATTTACGAGATGAAAACATAAAAAAAGGCAACACCGAATTAGATACTGAAACACTCCACGGACTCCAAGAAGCGTTCTTAATCGCAAATCATATAAATTGGCTGAAATCACTTTCAGAAAATCTTAAAAATACAACCGAACGTTATAGTCTTTCTCTTTTAGAGGAATAATAGCAGTTTCAGCTCTGATTGAAATGATATGAGACGTTAATATAAAATAACTAACTTCGTATAACAGCAAATTTTCGAAGAAAAATGTTAATAATTCATAAAAAATGAACACTACAAGTCACCATGACGAACGAATTTCGAACATGAAATTCTTTTCAGTTTATCCGCATGACGTCGCCAAAGTTGAAAAAAAGGCAGAACGATAGAGGAATTACACCAAGTGATTGAATGGCTAACTTGCTATAACGAGGAATAGCTAGAAAAATACATTGCAGATAACATCACTTTTGAAACATTTTTTAGGACTGCTACAATACTACCAAATGTACTTGTAATTAAAGGTGTCATCTGTGGTTATGGCATTGAAGACATGGAAAACATAGTAACAAAACGAGTTAGATTTTTAGAGAAGCTGGTTGATGAATTAGCGAGAGTGTGTAAAATGGAGAAAATTTTGAGGGTTAAAAAATAGGTCATTTATTAGTTCTAAAGACAGATGTCATTCTTGATTATTAAATAATCTCATCATAGCGAATTGAGATTTCTTTTATCATCTAACAGACAAGAGTTACTCTACAAAACTTAACAACTACTCTAGAATAAACACATAGCAATTACATAATGAGATCGCTTTGGTCCCAGTGTTGACAGAACATTGAAAACAAAAAAAGCACAACCAATGGTTGCGCTTTATATATATTATAAAAGAAAGTCCTAATTAGAACATCTCTCTACCTGAGAAATGGAATGCACCTTCAATAGCTGCATTGTCATCGCTATCACTTCCATGAACTGCATTTTCTCCCATAGAAGCTGCGTATAGTTTTCTAATGGTACCTTCTGCAGCATCTGCAGGATTAGTAGCGCCAATAAGCGTTCTAAAATCTTCTACTGCATTTTCTTTTTCTAAGATAGCAGCAACAACTGGTCCTCTAGTCATATACTCTACTAATTCTCCGTAAAAAGGTCTTTCACTGTGAACTTCATAGAATGCTTGAGCATCACTAGTTGTCAAATGTGTTAATTTCATTGCTACGATTCTGAAACCAGAAGCAGTGATTTTTTCTAAAATTGCACCAATATTCCCTTTTTCAACAGAATCTGGTTTAAGCATTGTAAATGTTCTATTTGTAGCCATTTTATTCTTTATTAAATTTTATTCAGTAATTTTTATTGTAATACATGTGTCTTCATCACATTGTAATTAAAACCTAGCCCAATTAAAAACTAACCCCTCTTTACAATTTTGTGCAAAAATAACGTATTTGTTTACATACACAACATAAGTTTAAAGGCATTTTCAGGTCAATAGTACCAAACTACTTACGTATCTTACTGTTTTTAATAAGTATTCATTTTTTTATCAAAAAAAAAATGAAAATATGTATCTTCGTCCCCTATGAATAAAGAAGATATCATCAACATAAAAGAACTCTTAAGTTCTCCAAAAAAAATAGTGGTAATACCACATAAAAACCCAGATGGAGACGCTATTGGTTCTACGCTCGGCCTTTTACATTATTTGAAACAGTATAATCATGATGTAGTTATTATCGCACCGAATGATTATCCCGACTTTTTAAAATGGATGCCTGGAGAAGGTGATATATTAAAATACGACCATCAAAAAGAGGATTGTGATGCCCTGCTCATTTCCGCAGAACTTATTTTTACATTAGATTTTAATTCTCTGGGCAGAATTGGAAGTATGCAAGATGCAGTATTGCATTCTAATGGGATAAAAATAATGATTGATCATCATCAACAACCAGATGATTACGCTAAGTACACATACTCTGATGTGTCCATGTCTTCTACTTGCGAAATGGTATACAATTTTATGGATATGTTAGACGATACAGATAAAGTGAATGCTAACATCGCAACCTGCTTATATACGGGTATCATGACAGATACTGGCTCGTTTCGTTTTTCATCAACGACCAGTGCAACGCATAAAATCATAGGAAACCTTATTGAAAAAGGTGCTAATAACTCTCAAATTCATAATAATATTATGGATACTAATAGTTATCAACGTACGCAATTATTGGGAAAAGCTTTAAGTAACTTAAAAGTTGTGCCAGAATATAAAACTGCATACATCACCTTAACCCAAGAAGAGCTCAACACCTTTAACTTTAAAAAGGGAGATACTGAAGGTTTTGTAAACTATGGTTTATCACTTAAAGGTATCATTTTCGCAGCCATCTTTATTGAAAGTCATCAAGATAATATTATCAAAATCTCGTTACGTAGTAAAGGTGATTTTTCGGTTAATGAGCTGTCTAGATCCCACTTTGAAGGTGGTGGTCACACCAATGCTGCAGGCGGAAAAAGCGATTTAAATATGAGTGACACCATTGATAAATTTATTAGTATCTTGCCTCAGTATAAAAAAGACCTCAAAGCCTAATGAAATATATAATTCTTCTTGTCATAGCTGTTTCCTTTTTTGGCTGCAAAACGCCTGAGGCTCGCAAACCAGAGTCTGTGCAATCGGGTTCATTCTACAAAGAATCTGCAGAGCGTAATAAGAAATTAAACGCGCGAGAACGCACAAAAATTGAAGCTATAATGGCTCAAAATCCTGAATATGACTACGTGGTCTCAAATAGCGGGTTTTGGTACAGGTATCACACTAAAGCCGCAGTAGATACTTTGACCGCTGGTTTTGGTGACATTATTAATTTTGACTATACTATAAAAGACCTAAATGGTGATACGATCTATTCTGAAAAAGAACTCGGCAACCAAACCTATATCATGGATAAGCAAGAAATCTTTAAGGGGTTACGTGAGGGTCTAAAATTGATGAAACCAACAGAAACTGTAACCTTTCTATTTCCGTCACAAAAAGCGTATGGCTATTATGGTGATAAAAACAGAATAGGAACAAATATTCCTTTAATAGTACAAGTAACCGTAAATAATATAACACAAAAAACCAATAATTAGAATGAAATTGATTAGCAAAACACTCAAAATTTTTATGCTATTTTTAGCAGTAACACTCGTCTCATGTAATGAAGAGTATCCTGATTTAGAAGATGGACTTTATGCTGAAATAGTCACAAGTAAAGACACGATGATCGCTAAATTGTTTTACGACAAAGTACCAGTAACGGTTGCGAATTTCGTAGCACTAGCAGAAGGAAATCACCCAATGATGGGAGACGAATTTAAAGGAAAGCCATATTATGACAGTTTAACATTTCACCGTGTTATGGATAAATTCATGATTCAAGGTGGTGATCATACTGCAACAGGTGGTGGAAATCCAGGGTATAAATTTACTGCAGATTTCCATCCTTCTTTAGAACATGACAAAGGCGGATTATTATCTATGGCTAATGGTGGTGGATTTAATACTAATGGAAGTCAGTTTTTTGTAACTGAAGTCCCTTACCCGAGCTTAAATGCTTATGATGGTAATGGAGAACTAAAGCCTTGCCAACAGCGTGGCGTTAGTTGTCACTCTATTTTTGGTGAATTAGTGAAAGGTATCGAAGTACAAGATGCGATATCAAATGTAGCGGTTGACCCAAGAACAAAGAAGCCAATTGAGGATGTTTATATTTTAAAAGTAACTATTATTAGAAAAGGATCTGACGCAAAATCTTTTAATGCGCCTGAGGTATTTGAATCACAATTACCTAAAGTAGAAGAAGAAATTAGTCTAATCCAAGCAAATCAAAAAGAAAAAATTGAGCAAGAAAGATTAGAGCGTGAAGAGAAAATAGCGACTGCATCTGTATCAACTAAAGCTATGATAGATGACTATACGTCTAAAACTATTGCTTTAGCTTCTGGTCTTAAGAAGTACGTATTAACAGAAGGGACTACCGCAAAACCAAGAGCAGGAGATTCTGTAAGAGTTTTTTATGAAGGGTACTTTACTGACGGTCGTTTATTTGACACAGACAGACCAGAAATTGCAACAAAATATGGCATGTTTAACCAAGCTCGCGAAGATGCCAATGCTTATGGTCCAACTGCAATGTGGGTAAATCCTACTGCACGAATGATTGCAGGATTTAAAGAAGCTTTAGCCTCTTTAGCTATTGGTGAAAAGGCATTCTTTTATATGCCATCACATTTAGCTTATGGCGAAAGTGGAAATAGAGGAATTCCTCCAAACACAGACTTAACGTTTATTGTTGAGATGGTGAGTGTGATAGAAAAATAATAATTTAAAAGGTACAAGTCTCGACTTGTCCAAAACACACATTTTATTTTTAAAATATATTGATAAGAATTACATACTAAAAAGGCGATTTCAATTTGAAATCGCCTTTTTCTATATAACATATTTAATTATTATTTCTTCGGAATATTCTTCAAGATTTCCAAAACAAACTTCCAATATTTCTGTGCAGAAGATATTTGTGCACGTTCATCTGGAGAATGTGCGCCTTTGATATTTGGCCCAAAACTTATCATATCCATATCAGGATAATTAGTTCCAAGGATTCCACATTCTAATCCTGCATGACACGCAGCAACATGTGGTTCTTCTCCTCCATTTAACTCTTTATAAAGTGGCACTAAAACCTTTAAGATATCAGAATCCATATTTGGTGTCCAACCAGGATAGTCGCCAGATAATTCTACTTCACAACCTGTTAATTCAAAAGTTGCCCGCAACATATTACCTAAGTCCCATTTAGAACTCTCAACCGAACTTCTTGTTAAACATCCAACTTTAATGGCACCATCTTTTACAATCACACGCGCCACGTTATTTGATGTTTCTACCAAACCTGGAATATCAGCACTCATACGGTGCACACCATTTAAAGCTGCATATAATGCCCGAGTCAAGCCTTCTTGAACTCCTAAATCCATGATCTGTTCTGGGGTCTCTATTGGTAACACTTCAATAACCATATCTGGTTCCATCGTTTTGTATTCTTTTTGAATTTCGCTGGCTAAATCATTGATTTCAGACACAAAAGATTCTTCATGAATAGAATCCACAACAACGATCGCATTACTTTCTCTAGGGATGGCATTACGAAGACTACCACCATCAATTTCAGAAATACGTAAACCAAAATTCTCAAAACCATCAAATAATACTCTATTCATGATTTTGTTAGCATTGGCTAGGCCTTCGTGAATTTGCATTCCGCTATGTCCACCTTGTAAACCTTTTACGGTAACTTTAAACCCGATTTTAAATTCTGGTGTTTCCTCCTGCTCATAGGTTCTTGTAGCAGTCACATCAACACCACCAGCACAACCTACTCCTATTTCATCATCTTCTTCTGTATCAAGATTCAAAAGAATTTCACCCTTAAGCAAACCGCCTTTTAATCCCATTGCTCCAGTCATTCCTGTTTCTTCATCAATCGTAAACAAGGCTTCAATTGCTGGATGAGCAATGTCTGTGCTTTCTAAAATAGCCATTATAGTTGCAACGCCTAATCCGTTGTCTGCTCCAAGTGTCGTGCCTTTTGCTTTTACCCAATCCCCTTCAATATGCATATCAATACCTTGTGTATCAAAATCGAAAACAGTATCGGTATTTTTTTGATGCACCATATCCAAATGCGATTGCATAACTATGGCTTTACGATCTTCCATACCAGAAGTTGCAGGTTTTCTAATGATAACATTTCTTACGTCATCTTCCATCGTTTCTAAACCTAAGTTCTCCCCAAAGTCTTTCATGAATTGAATAACGCGCTCTTCTTTCTTAGAAGGTCGCGGTACTGCATTTAAGTCTGCGAATTTATTCCAAAGTGCTTTTGGTTCTAATTGTCTTACTTCTTGGCTCATGTAAAATATGTAGTTTAAAAATTAAGGATGATTTTAAGCTTTTTCACTGCAGAAACAGCAACTTAAATATCCATTTTGTAAAGTTACGAATTGTAGTGCAACTAGACTAGTTTGTGTCGGATGGTTTTTAGTTGCACTTGATATTGGACTAAAACCCTCCTAATTTAGCTTTGCTGAATTGTCCTCCTTTTGTAAAAAAGGAGGCGCCATAATTTGCTTTTTGCATCAGAGTTTGAAACTAATAAATTACAGATAAAAAACACTTTAAAACAGTCCTAACCTTCTGAAAAATTTTGAAATCTTGTAGGTATCTAAAAACTTAATAATATTAATTACAACTTATCATCAAAAAAAAAATGTAGACTAAAATTAACTATACCTTTATTTATAACTAAACAAAATAACCACTCTCGCCACTCCTGATTGCAGTGACAGCCTTTTGGAACAAAAGCTATAGCGAAAAGCAGGAAGCCAACCTCACTAAAAACCACAATGATGAGGTTCTCACAAAACATATAACATATGTAAAACACCTATAAGGATTTTAAAACCTTGCAAGATAAAGGCGATTCTTTTTAGTACTTTTGAATCATGTTCAAACACAAAAAGTTCCTTATTGCATTATCTATTATTCCTCAGATTATACTTCTGAAAATTTTAGCACATTACCCTACTTTTGTAGAACATGTATACAGCCATGGGATTTACATTTGGATTTCTAAGGCGATGCGCTACGCGTTTGGCTGGTTGCCTTTTTCGGTTGGAGATGTTTTATATACGTTCTTAGGAATTTATATTTTGAGTTGGTTGTATTTAAATAAAAAACGTATTATTAAGGATACCAAACATTGGTTTTTGGATGTTTTATCTGCACTTTCAGTTGGTTATTTCGCTTTTCATATCCTTTGGGCTTTGAATTATTATCGGTTACCGCTCCATAAATCTTTAGGAATAGAACATGAGTATACCACGACAGAATTGGTTGATCTAACCAAGCAACTTATCAGTAAAACAAACCTATTACAGCTGCAACTTGCTAAAATAGATACGATAAAAGTGGTCATGCCTTACTCTAAAACTGAGATTCTAAAAATGATTCCTGATGGTTACGGTGCGCTTTCAAAAGAGTTTCCATATTTAGAATATCAACCTAGAAGTATCAAACGATCTTTGTATAGTATCCCTCTAACGTATATGGGGTTTTCTGGATATTTAAATCCGTTTACGAACGAGGCACAGATAGATGGGTTGATTCCTTCTTATAAATTCCCTACAACGGGAAGCCATGAAGTTGCACATCAACTAGGTTACGCAGCCGAAAATGAAGCTAATTTTATTGGTAGTATGGCAGCCATGCATCATCCCGATGTCTATTTTAATTATTCTGGGCATGCGTTTGCTTTACGCCATTGTTTGGGAGAATTATACAAACGAGACCTTACGCTGTATGAAGTCTTATTGCCACAACTACATAAAGGGATTCTTAAAAACTATCAAGAGGCTAGAGACTTTTGGGATAGCTACGAAAACCCACTAGAACCTATATTTAAAATAACTTATGATGGTTTCTTAAAGACTAACAACCAATCTGGTGGTATGGACAGTTATAGTTATGTGGTTGCACTTTTGGTTAATTATCATAAGGACCATCCGATACGATAAAGTCATTATGCGATAACTTATGACTTCAAAAAACGTTAAAAATTCATATTTTGTCTATTGATATGTGGTTAATCTTTATCTTTAAAAAGAATAATTAATCAACCATTTTATATGACTAAAATCAAGTTTGCATTAGCGTTATGCTTTTGCAGTTTTGCATTATTTGCACAAGATTATTTCCCTAAAAACGATGGTGTAAAAACCAAAAACACAAGTTATCAAGCTTTCACAAATGCTAAGATCTATGTAACTCCTACTCAAATTATTGAGAATGGAACACTATTAATTAAGGATGGTAAAGTCGTAGCGTCTGGTAATGAAGTGAGCATTCCTAAAAATACTACTGTAGTAGATTTAAATGGTAAAAGTATGTATCCCTCTTTTATTGATATGTACTCTACATTTGGCGTAAAAAAGCCAGAAAGCACTTCTGGCCGTGGGCAAAGTCCACAATACGGACCAAGCAGATCAGGCTATTATTGGAGTGATCATGTCATGCCAGAAAATAAATCTATAGATCAGTTTAAGTTCGATGGAAAAGCAGCAAAAGAATTAATGAAAGCTGGTTTTGGTGTTGTCAATACGCACATGGAAGACGGTATTGTTAGAGGAACAGGAACGCTAGTTGCGCTTAATGCTAACGATGGTAATGAAACTCGTATTTTAGATCCACAATCGGCTCAGTACTTTTCATTCAGTAAAAGTACCGCTTCAAGACAATCGTATCCTGGTTCTATAATGGGGTCTATGGCATTATTACGTCAACTATATTATGATGCAGATTGGTATGCTAATGGAAACAGTAAAACTAAAGATTTATCGTTAGAAGCTTTAAACTCTAATAAAGGCTTGGTACAAATTTTTGGTGCTGGAAGCAGAATGAATACGATGAGAGCAGATAAAGTTGGTGACCTTTTTGGGATTCAATATGTCATGCTAGGCGGTGGTGATGAATATGAACGTATCGCAGATGTAAAAGCAACTAACGCCTCTTATATTATACCTGTAAATTTCCAAAATGCTTACGATGTAGAAAATGCCTTTTTAAGTCGGTCTTTAGCATTGAGCGACATGAAAGCATGGAATCAAGAACCCGCAAATGCTAAGATTTTAGCAGAGAATGGAATTAACTTTGCGTTTACGACTCATGAGTTAAAATCCCCAAAGACCTTTATGCCAAATCTTATTAAAGCTGTATCATACGGTCTTTCAAAAGAAAAAGCGTTAGAAGCGTTAACGACTATTCCTGCGCAATTATTAGGGAAGTCTTCGGAAATTGGCTCACTTCAAAATGGAGCTTATGCCAATTTCTTAATTACATCTGGTGATATCTTTGAAAAGAAAACTAAGCTTTATGAAAACTGGGTTCAAGGACATAAAACTGTTTTAGAAGACATGAATACTCAAGACCTTAGAGGTGATTATGAATTCAATATCGCTGGTGAGGTTTATAAAATGACCTTAAAAGGAACACCTAGTAAATTGAAATCTGAAATTACTAGCGACGGAAAAACTAGGGGATCTAAAGTTGCTTTTACTGATGATTGGATCAATATCTCAATGACCACAAAAGATTCAACTCAGCAAAAATTCATTCGTTTAATGGCTAATGCATCCAATGGAACTACACTAAATGGAAAAGCAGTCTATCCTGATGGCAATGAAATGACATTCTATGCTAAGAAAATGGATACAGTAGAAAAGACTTCCGAAGAAAAAGATAAAGGAGAGGACGACAATAATAAAAAAGATAACGATAGCAGCGATGTAAAAGATATCATGCCTATCACCTACCCTAATATGGCTTACGGTTTTACAGAACTTCCAAAAGCTGAAACCTTACTCTTTAGGAATGCTACTGTTTGGACTAACGAGAACGATGGTATTTTAGAAAACACCGATGTGCTGATTAAAAATGGTAAGATTTCAAAAATTGGTACAGACCTTTCGGCTGGTAACGCTAGAGTTATTGACGCTACAGGTAAGCATTTAACGTCTGGAGTTATCGATGAACATTCTCATATTGCTGCATCTTCAATTAATGAAGGTGGACACAATTCCTCTGCCGAAGTATCTATAGAAGATGTGATTGATGATGAAGATGTTGATATTTATAGAAACTTGGCTGGTGGTGTTACTTCTATTCAAATTTTACATGGATCTGCGAATCCAATTGGTGGTCGCTCAGCGATTATTAAATTAAAATGGGGAGAATCTGCTGCAAATTTGATTTATAATGAGAGTCCTAAATTTATAAAATTCGCGCTAGGTGAAAATGTGAAGCAATCCAATTGGGGAGACAATGCGAGAAATAGATTTCCCCAAACACGAATGGGAGTTGAGCAATTATATATCGATTATTTCACAAGAGCCAAAGCTTATGACGCTTTAAAGAAAAGCGGAAAACCATATCGTAAAGATGTTGAAATGGATATCATTGCTGAAATTTTAAACAGCGAACGTTTTATCTCTTGCCATTCATACGTTCAAAGTGAAATTAATATGTTGATGAAAGTGGCTGAAAAATTTGATTTCAAAATCAATACATTCACGCATATTTTGGAAGGTTATAAAGTAGCAGATAAAATGGCTAAACATGGTGTAGGTGGATCCACCTTTAGTGATTGGTGGGCCTACAAATATGAAGTTAATGATGCCATACCTTACAATGCTGCTATTATGCATAATGCAGGGGTTGTTGTTGCCATTAATAGTGATGATGGTGAAATGTCCAGACGTTTAAATCAAGAAGCTGCAAAATCTGTGAAATATGGAGGTATTAGTGAAGAAGATGCTTGGAAGTTCGTCACCTTAAATCCTGCTAAATTATTACATATAGACGATCGTGTTGGAAGTATTAAAGTTGGTAAAGATGCAGATGTTGTTTTATGGACAGATCATCCCATGTCTATTTATGCCAAAGCAGAGAAAACGATTATTGAAGGGGTCACCTATTTTGATTTAAAACGTGACGAAATGTTGCGTTCTCAAATTAAAAAGGAGAAAAGCGAGCTCATTAATGATATGATGAAAGCTAAAAACAAAGGCCTAAAAACACAGCCGATTAAGAAGAAAGAAAAGGATCAAATGCACTGTGATTACTTAGACCATGCACAACACTAAATCAATGAAAATGAAAACACTCAATATAAAATTATTACTGATTGCTGTACTTAGTTTTTCTCTAAGTATCGCGCAGCAAACACCTGCTCACAAACAGAGCAAAATTATTGCAATTATTGGCGCTACCGCTCATATTGGAAATGGTACTGTAATTGAAAACAGTATTATCATTTTTGAAGAGGGCATCCTTAAAACTGTTACTGACATGACGCTCGTAAAAATGGACCTTTCTGGTATGGAAGTCATTGATGCTAATGGAAAACATGTTTATCCTGGATTTATTGTTCCTAATTCTACACTAGGACTCGTAGAGATTAGTGCAGTTAGAGCTACAGATGATGACTCTGAAATGGGGTCATGGAATCCACACATAAGAAGTTTAATTGCATATAATACAGAATCTAAAATTGTAGAGTCTATGAGACCCAATGGTGTTTTGTTAGGTCAAATTACGCCTCGTGGTGGGCGTATTTCTGGTACATCTTCTATCGTGCAATTTGATGCTTGGAACTGGGAAGATGCGGTTGTAAAAGAAGATGACGGTATTCATATGAATTGGCCAAATAGTTTTTCTAGAGGTCGACCGTGGTTAGGGGAAGACCCAGCAATGAAAGTGAATGACAAATATGACGAACAAGTCACTGAAATTAAAGATTATTTTAACGCTACAAAAACGTATATGGCTGGCGATAAATCCACAATACATTTACCATATGAAGCTACCAATGGATTATTTAACGGCTCTAAAACCTTATACATCCATGTCGATGACGAAAAAGGAATAACAGATGCCATTAACTTATCTAATGCTCATAAAGTATCTAAAATCGTTATCGTAGGTGGTTATGAGGCTCATAAAGTTGGAGGTATGCTTAAGAAAAACAATGTCGCGGTGTTATTACAACGTGTGCATACGCGCCCAAGTCAAACAGATGATGATTATGATATGCCTTTCAAATTAGCTAAACTATTAACAGATCAGGGCGTCATTGTGGCTTTGGAAACTAGCGGACAGATGGAACGTATGAATTCTCGTAACCTTCCGTTTTATGCAGGAACTACTGTTGCTTACGGTTTAACTAAAGAGCAAGCTTTGCAGTTAATCACTCTAAATCCAGCAAAAATATTGGGCATTCAAAAGACTCACGGTTCTTTAGAAGTTGGTAAAAGTGCAACCTTATTTATTAGTGAAGGTGATGCTTTAGATATGAGAACAAATAGTCTAACACATGCGTTTATTGATGGCAGATTAATTAGTCTAGACACACATCAAACCGAGTTGTGGGAACGTTACTCTAAAAAGTTAGAGGCACAGAATTAGTACTAGATTTACCCATGAAAAAACCTGTCAGCTTTAAACTAGACAGGTTTTTTTTTGGATTCTTTTAATGGGTAATTCTATTACTCTATAACTTCTGCATTTTTAGGTATAGCGAATGATGACGCTCCTTTTGAAGAGTCGGTTAATAAAATATTTGTGAAATTACGATCGTTTCGTTTTGTGGTTGGTAAGTTGTTTTCAACATTATACCATGTTAAACGTTTTGGTAATTTAAATCCGTTGACTTTTTGCCAATCACTATACTTTATAAACGACCATTCCTTGCTTTTCTCTTTCGTGAAATACGTCACGGTGTATCCTAGCCAAGCCATTTCACCGGTTGCAGAATCATAATATACAATGTATTCGTCTTCTGGTGATTCCCCTACTCCTCCTTCATACGAGACCTTAATTCCTGGATATGCTTTACCTTCAAAACGTAAAGGATTTACATCTTCATAAATGATCCCGTCATCTGCTAAAACAAAAGGCATAGCATAGAAATAAAACATCAAATTATAATAAAATCTAGGATTTCCTTCATAGGCTGTTTTATCCTTATTTTGCAACCAAACAATCTCTCCATCAAAACCAATAGTATGTTTAGGCATTTCTATAATAGAGAATCTGTTATGTAAATCTGTAGTTGTGATTTCATCACCTGTTTCTTTAGGCATTGTGAATTTTAGAGTTTTCATTTTCCGCCAAGCATCGATGCCACCATGTGTATTAAGTATAGTGGTGATATTTTCTGGATACGTACTCGTAGTGATGTCTAAATTTTCTTCGGAGTAATCTATAGATTCGATGGTTTCTGACGTTTTGTTGTCTTTACAAGACGTGAAAACTAGAAGTACTATGAGTAATAAGCTGGTTGATTTCATTGGTCGCTATTTGATTTTGATTAAAATTATTTTCAATACTTAATTTTGACGAAGTTACTAAGAATTGCTTTAAAAAAAGCCTCAGAACATTTCCTGAGGCTTTAAAATATTTAAGTTTAAAACTATTCTATAATCCGTTTTTTAACTATACGTTTATTATTGGCGTTTAGTTTCACGAAATAAAGTCCGCTTTGTAAATCTGTAATATCCAATTCTACAGTATTTCCTTCGGAAATGTGCTGTTCTAAGATGAGTTTTCCTTAGAGATCAATAATGTTAATGGTTATAGTTCCGAAGGTATTGGCATTCGTTCTAATTGTCACCTTATCTTTTACAGGATTTGGAAACATAGCAAACGAATCAAAATCAACAATAGTCACCGAGAGAGTCTCTTCTACAAATTCGGTTTCAAAAATATTGGTGATTATTGGTGAATTAAAATCAAAGAATATAGACGCTTCATTTGGTATAATACGTCCTATAGCATATCCAGATTTCAGTTTAATTTTACAATACACAAAATTTTTACTGCCATTGGCTCATCTTGTTTTGCTGGTAAATTAATGTCTTCGAAAAACCATTCAAGATTAGGACCTGTTCGTGTCACTACATAATCATGACTAGATCTCAACATCTGGAATATTGTCGCATCTAATTGACTATTTAAAGCAACATCTGTTCTAACAAATTCTGCTTCAAATGTTCCTTAATTTCGGAAACGAATCGTGTAATATAAGTACTCATCTGAAGTTGCAAAAGCATCATAATTTACTCTTGAACCATAAGATTCTCTTTTATCGTTTGGATCCCAAAAACCAACTACCATCTCAGATAATGTTGAATAGTTATTGCTAAATACAATTAATTCACCCCAATTTCCCTCTACCTGACCAGAATTAAAAGTCACTTACACTGGAGAACCGTCTGTAATCGTATACCTATATTCATCAGCAGAATTCAATTCATAACAATACGTCTTATTTACTGCATCTTTACCCCAATCAACTGTTATCGGGCAGTCCTGTGATATAATTTCGAAAAACTCAATGGATAAACATGAATTACTAATATTTTGTACGACGACAAAAATCGTTTTGGGACTTGATGTTACTGTATAGTCTTTTGGGATGTCTAGCGCATTAGTTTGATTAAAAGCATCACTACTAGTTAAGTGAAAATTGGCTGGATCTTCTCCACCTAATAGCTGAGGATAAACAGATATCAAATCAAAAGCATCATTCACACCACATGAAATAATATCATCTGGTTGATTAGTCACTAGTGTTTCTACTTCTTCTACAAAAGTTTCTACAAAATTTTCTGCAAAAGCAGAATAACCCGCAGCATCGGTAACAGTCACTGAATATAATCTACTAATACATATCTAGGACTACCTGTGCCAGAGTATTTACTAATCTGAGGAATTGAAGCTGATGCCCCATCATAAATGTTTAGAAAATCTGCTTCGAATTGCATTGAGAATTCACTAAAATTTATTGTCATTGCATCTCCATCATTTTGAGAACATAATGTTAAGGTCAAATTTTCGTTGTTTCCATAATTAGAAGTAACAACACCTGTAACTGTCAAGATAAAATCACATGCTGTACAAGCGCCATTTTGCATGACAAGATTTTGAGCATTTGTAAAAAGAGAAAAGAAGAGAATAATTAACGGGAAAAGTAATTTTTATTTCATAAATAACTATTTGCTTAATTGTTACAAATCCATATTAGAGAGACAAAGGATTCGCATATTACTATAACATGTTTGTTATTAATTTTCCTAGCCTTCCATAAAATAGGTTTTAAATACTATTTAGAAGATTAACGAAGTATATCCTCGATTAACTGTAGATTTGTGTACTTTAAAATATATAGAATTTTAACACAATGCATCATAAAGAAATCACGAGCACACAAAATCAACTGGTAAAGCAAATTCTTGTTTTGAAAGATAAATCTCGTGAGCGTAAAAAAACGGGTTTGTTTATTATTGAAGGTCAACGTGAATTGTTATTAGCTACTCAAGCAAATTATAAGATAAAGACGATATTATTTTATCCAGATTTGGTTTCTGATGATGATTTAAATTCTTTAATTTCTTCGGAAATTGAACGCATTCAAATCTCTAGAGATGTATTTAAAAAATTGGCGCATCGTAGTTCTACCGAAGGTATTATTGCTATTGCAGAAATGAAACAGCATAACTTACAAGATTTAAAATTTCCGAATAAAAACCCTCTAATACTTGTTGCAGAAGCTCCTGAAAAACCAGGGAATATTGGTGCCATTCTTCGTACTGCTGATGCTGCAAATGTAGATGCTGTGATTATTGCCAACCCTAAAGGTGATTTATACAACCCAAATATCATACGATCTAGCGTAGGATGCGTGTTTACAAATCAAATAGCAGTTGGTGATACTAGCACTATTATTGCGTTTTTAAAAGACCAAAAAATTTCAATTTACAGTGCTATATTACAAGGCGCCGTAAATTATCACGAGCAAGATTACACACAATCTACTGCAATTGTTGTAGGTACAGAAGCCGATGGCTTAAGTGATGCTTGGCGACAAGTGGCAACGCAAAACATAAAAATACCAATGCAAGGCGAAATTGACAGTATGAATGTATCTGTTGCAGCAGGGATTTTGATTTTTGAAGTTAAAAGGCAACGTGAATTTAAGTAAATATGACATCTACCACTCTATTCTACATCATCATTTTTATAATCTGTATCAGTTTCATAACTGATAAAATTTTAGATTATCTCAATGCTAAAAATTATGACAACCCAATTCCTAGTGAATTACAGGATGTCTATGATGATACCGAATACAAAAAGTCTCAAACCTATAAAAAGACCAATTATAAATTTGGGATTTGGAGCTCACTGTTTTCTCTTTTACTTACTATAGGGTTTCTAACTCTTGACGGATTTGAATACGTAGACAACATCGCAAGAAGCTATAGCGACAACACCATTGTGATTGCGTTAATTTTCTTCGGAATAATTATGCTAGCTAGTGATATCATCTCTACACCTTTTAGTTATTACAAAACCTTCGTCATTGAAGAACGCTTTGGGTTTAATAAAACCACTACAAAAACATTTATACTTGATAAACTTAAAGGATTGCTCATGATGGCTATTTTAGGCGGTTTAATTTTAGCGCTTATCATTTGGTTTTACCGGCAAACACAAGCGTTGTTTTGGATTTATACTTGGGGAATTGTAACACTATTCACCGTATTTATGAATCTGTTTTATTCTAAGTTGATTGTACCGTTGTTTAATAAACAAACGCCTTTAGAAGATGGCAATTTGCGTGATAAAATTTCCGACTATGCAACATCGGTTGGTTTCAATCTCGACAAAATATTTATTCTAGACGGCTCTAAACGTAGCACAAAAGCCAATGCTTATTTTTCTGGTTTTGGTAACGAAAAACGTGTTACGCTTTATGATACGCTCATTAGTGAATTAAACGAAGAGGAAATTGTGGCTGTTTTAGCCCATGAGGTTGGACACTATAAAAAGAAGCATATCATATTTAATTTGGTAGCTTCTATAGGGTTGACTGGATTGACATTGTTTATTTTGTCTGTGTTTATTTCAAATCCCTTACTATCTAATGCTCTTGGTGTTGAGATCCCTAGTTTTCATGTGGGGTTGATTGCTTTTGGATTACTCTACTCGCCTATCTCTGAAATTACCAGTTTAGTCATGAATCAACTCTCACGTAAATTTGAATACCAAGCAGATGATTATGCAAAAAACACTTACAAAGGAGAACCTTTAGTAACATCGCTAAAAAAATTATCTAAAAACAGTTTGAGTAATTTAACGCCTCATCCTGCTTATGTGTTAATGCATTATTCGCATCCTACGTTGTTGGAGCGGGTTAAGAATTTGAGTAAATAAAAATAAAATGTTCAAAACTTTTGAAGTTCGAAGTTCAAAAAAGAGAAGCCATAAGTAACATTATTGTCTTCCAAACATTTTTAAAAATATACGTAGAACTACATATTGATTTTTAAAAAAAAACATCCAACTTGGCTAACGACTCACACAAGCCATTGAAACAGACTCATATCATTTAAATTAGCCTTCATTAAGACCAAACTGATTGAACTACAATTGAAATGACAGCGAAAGCTTAATATATTAGAAGTCTTTACCTAATTATTTAAGCCCTATTTAGTGCATTCTCGTCTCCTTCATTCACATTACGGGCAACCCTAACAACAGCTCTTAAATTAAACCTAGTTTTACTAAAAAACAGGTATATAAACGTATTGACTGCTTAACAAAAAACAATTAATTTGGTCTAATTGTGGATTTCGATAATCGAAATAGTAAATACATTTACATATTGTCGTTATTATCTTTAATAAAACAATTACCCTTTAGAGGTTTAAGACTATATAAAAGATATATACAACATATGTTATATATATCCTATATTTGGATGTATATATAACATATGTTATATATACCATTGTTGTAGCAAATTTGAGGAATGATAATACTAACCAAAATAATAATATTGACTTTTATGGGTTTATTTACGTCTTGTTTTGGACAAAAAGAAGAACATATTTATTTAGCTGGCTGGGAAGGTGAGTTCAATGGAGATGAACAATGCCAAAAATTACTCGAAACACAAGTTGTAGATAAAGAAACAGCTAATAACATATGGAGCTCAATTGACCTCGTTTTTAAGGATGGGAAATTGATAAAAGCCTACGATAGTGATGAAGGTCACAGAACTGAAAGAAAATTAAAAGAAAGTGAAATAGGTTTTGAATTTCAAAAATTAGTGCCTAATCAGATTTATAGTCTTAATCAAGTATCAACATCTGAAAGCTATTTAGGTGGAGAAATACCTGCCGAATTCAATATTCCGAAATATGAATTTACTGCACCATTTCAATATTTAGGGAAACTTTCA
>JAWUWM010000065.1:0-44020 GCA_034111845.1 Psychroserpens sp.
GTGAATAGTTTTTAATACTTCATGCCCAGTAGTTTCCAATTTACGACCTAAAACTGCCTCAGCAATCATATCTGTAACACCAGCACCAATCATATGGCAACCTAACCATTCGCCATACTTGGCATCAAAGATTACTTTTACAAATCCGTCTTTTGCTCCAGAAGCACTTGCCTTTCCTGATGCTGAGAATGGAAATTTCCCCACTTTAATATCAATACCTTGATCTTTTGCTTGTTTTTCCGTTAAGCCTACGCTTGCAATTTCTGGAGAACAATAGGTGCAACCTGGCACATTTCCGTAGTCAAGTGCTTCAACATGCTGTCCTGCAATTTTTTCTACACATAAAATACCTTCGGCAGAAGCGACATGCGCTAATGCTTGACCTGGAGTTACATCACCAATAGCATAGTAACCAGGGATATTTGTTTGATAATAATCATTTACTAAAATTTTGTCTCTATCTACAGCAATACCAACATCTTCTAAACCAATATTTTCGATATTAGATTTGATACCTACAGCAGATAAAACGATATCTGCCTCCAAGATCTCTTCACCTTTTTTAGTTTTCACTGTAGCTTTAACACCTTTTCCAGAGGTATCGACATGTGTTACTTCAGAAGACGTCATCACTTTAATTCCGCTTTTCTTAAATGAGCGTTCTAATTGTTTAGAAACGTCAATATCTTCAACAGGAACTATATTTGGTAAATATTCTACGACAGTAACATCTGTCCCCATCGAGTTGTAGAAATAAGCAAACTCAACACCAATGGCTCCAGAACCAACGATAATCAGTTTCTTAGGTTGTTTCTCCAAGGTCATGGCTTGTCTGTATCCAATCACTTTTTTACCATCTTGGGGTAAGCTAGGTAGCTCACGAGAGCGAGACCCTGTTGCGATTATGATATGATCGGCACTGTAAACTTTACCGTCCACTTCAATTTTCTTACCTGTTTTAAGTGTTCCAAAACCGTTAATAACGTCAATTTTGTTTTTCTTCATCAAAAATTGTACCCCCTTACTCATGCCATCTGCAACACCACGACTACGTTTTACAACAGCGTTGAAATCGTGATCTACGTCTTTAACCGTAAGACCATAATCTTCTGCATGTTTTAAGTATTCAAAAACTTGAGCAGATTTAAGCAATGCTTTAGTAGGAATACATCCCCAATTTAAGCAAACTCCGCCTAAACTTTCTTTTTCTACAATAGCAGTTTTGAGTCCTAATTGTGAAGCTCTAATTGCTGTTACGTAGCCTCCAGGACCACTACCAAGTACTATAATATCGTATTTACTCATGCGTCTTTTTTTGTCTTAATTTTAAGGTAACGAAGATACAAAACCAAATTGTAATATTAAAGGTCATCTGTAAAATGTGTACGACCTTTTTCTTTACTAAACTTTTCTTCGTTATAAATTAGTAATTGACCCTTTGGGATAGAAAGTGATTCCCAGTTTTTTTTTTTCTTTTTTTAGTTTACCAAGAAAAACAAGTTGCCCATTATGATAAGCGTAATGGGCTAATTGTCTATTTATTGCCTCTATGACTTTTTGACCTTGGTTTCTTATAGATATTACATGGCCTAAATCTCCAGAAGATAGTGGTCTAATGGCATTAAAAAGATAGTTCCAACCTTTAGCCCAATAATCGAGTGATTCTCCTTTACCCTTAAAGTAGTCTTGAAATTCATTGTCGCGATGGCGCCATTATTTTTTACTATCTTTAGTTAAGAAGTTTGTCCATCTACTAATCATATGACTTACAATATGTTTTATGATTATGGCAATTTAGTTAGAGTTTTCTGCGAATTCATGTTTCAGTTCATCAATAGGTAATTGAGCAATTGCTTTGTCCCCGAGCGATTTATAGCTACACTAGGTAAATACGAGTTTTCCATTAGTTATAATTATACAGAATTAAAATAGCGATACAATTTCTAAATATCTAAAGTTAGTTATAGATAGAAATTATATCGCTATTAAGGTGTTTTGGCTATTTAGAATTAATTTGTTTGAACAAATTTTAAAGCTACACCATTTATACAATGACGTTTTCCAGTTGTTTTTCTTGGACCATCATTAAAAACATGTCCAAGATGACCACCACAAGTGCCACAATGTTCTTCATCTCTACTATAGCCTAGCTTGTTATCTGATCCATAAGCAACATTACCTTCAATTTCTCTATCAAAACTTGGCCATCCTGTACCAGAATCAAATTTATGTTCGCTTTTAAATAATGGTGTGTTGCAAGCAGCACAATGAAATGTACCCTTACGTTTTTCATCATTTAACGGGCTAGAAAAAGGACGCTCTGTACCTTCTTGACGTAATACATAATAAGCTTCGCTAGATAATTCTTTTTTCCACTCCGCATCTGTTTTGCTAACTGGATATACATTTTGATTTGTACTGTCTTTTTTTTGTGCTGAAGAATTACAGCTAAAAAATAAAGCAATTGTGAGTAATGTTATAATCTTTTTCATAGTGTAAAAATAATGATTTTTTATTATTGATAGTCGGAGATGACAACTAACGCTTACAAAAAAGTATTGGATATATAATTTGAAGTTTTGTCTTTATGGATAATTCAATGGGATGTTTAATATCATTTTAATTGGTATTACTTTTGTCATAAATGTGACAAAATTATAATACATTGGGTCAAACATAATAGAACCGTTTTGTAAATTAGCATTCATAATAAAAAGTCCTTAACTATGAACATTAAAAAGAACATTGTAACTGTTGGAATTATAGCTCTTTTTCTATCCTGTAGTACCAATCCTTTTACCGGCAATAAAACGCTGGCCTTGGTGCCTAACTCACAATTATTTCCTACTGCATTTGCGCAATATGATCAGTTTTTAACTGCCAATAATGTAATTACAGGTACTCCAGATTCAGATATGATAAAGCGCGTTGGACAAAGAATAGCGGTTGCTGCAGAACGTTGGCTAAATGCTAATGGTCATCAAGGATATTTAGATGATTACAAATGGGAATACAATTTAGTAAATGATAATACGGTTAATGCTTGGTGTATGCCAGGTGGTAAAATAGTGTTTTATACAGGTATTTTACCTATTGCACAAAATGAAACTGGTGTAGCGGCTATAATGGGACATGAGGTTGCTCATGCTTTAGCAAATCATGGTCAGCAACGAATGAGTGCAGGGATGCTACAACAGGTTGGTACTGTTGCAGGAAACCTTGCGATAAAAGATGAGCAGTCTCGTAATTTATTTAATCAAGCTTATGGTGTAGGAAGTCAAGTAGGGCTTATGCTACCATTTAGTAGAAGTCACGAATCACAGTCTGATGAGATTGGTACATATTTAATGGCCATTGCGGGATATAACCCTGATGAAGCAGCAGAGTTATGGAAACGTATGAAAGCTAATAGTGGCGGAGAAGCGCCACCAGAATTCATGAGTACACACCCATCTAATGACACAAGGATTAAGGCTTTACAAGGATGGGCTCCACAAGCTAAGGCTGAGGCTGTAAAATTTGGAGTAGATGAGTTTAGACCCTTAGGTAATTTTTAATAAACGCGTTTAAACGTTTTATGTTTAGTTGTATTTCAAGATTTTTAGGTAAGTGCCTTTGCAATTAAAAGGAGACGTTTTTGAGTTGTATAGTATCACTACCTCGTGATAAAAAGTATTCATTTAATTTTTAATGAAAAAATATCGCCAATTATAAAAATTTTAATAGAGTGTAATATAAAATTCCTCTTTGGTTTTACACTAAGGTTTCCTAACTGACTTTCCATTGGAGCGGTCAAAATTGTATTTTTGGTGATTTTTAGTAATGATAACCTAAAATTTATAGTAATTTACCCGCTGTCTAATAAAGGCAGCTTTTTTTTATTGAATCCTTGGTTAAATAATAGCTTTCAATAGTCCAAGTTTAAATTGGGACCTCATTAATCGAGGCAAAAGTATAATGATAATGAGATATTCTAAATATGATTGAACTAAAAAAGGGAAGCAAGAAACTTTTGAATGCTTGGGCGTTTTATGATTGGGCAAATTCTGTTTATACCTTAACGATTGCTTCGTCTATATTTCCGTTATTTTATGCTTCTTTATTTGATAATAAAGATGAATTAGTTGCTGCTTTTGGGTTTGAGATGAAGCAAGAAACTTTAATTACCCTAGTTACAGCATTTACGTTTTTGGTGGTTGCTATTTTGTCACCAATTTTGTCAGGAATAGCAGATTATGTGGGTAATAAAAAGAATTTCATGAAGTTCTTTTGTTATGTTGGTTCTTTAGGATCTATAGGTTTGTTTTTTTTTGATAGAGATTATATTCACTTAAGTCTTTTGTTTTATTTTATGGGATTAATAGGGTATTGGGGAAGTTTGGTTTTTTATAATTCCTATTTACCAGATATAGCACATCCAGAACAACAAGACAGTATTAGTGCCAAAGGTTTTTCTATGGGGTATATTGGTAGTGTGCTTTTACTGGTTGTAAATTTAGCTATGGTAATGAGTCAAGATACTAAAGAAGGTGCAGTAGAAATGATGAAATATTCGTTTATTACTGTGGGTATTTGGTGGGCTGTATTTAGTCAATATACATTTTATGTGTTGCCAAATGGAACCTCTCCTGGTCATAAAGTTACTAAAGCGATTCTTTTTAATGGTTTTAAAGAGTTGAAATTGGTTTGGATTGAGCTCAAACAAAATTTGAGACTAAAACGTTACTTATATGCGTTTTTTGTATTTAGTATGGCGGTCCAGACAATCATGCTTATTGCCACATATTTTGGTGAGAAAGAAATTAGTTGGGCGTCAGATTCTGAAAAAACAACGGGGTTAATTGGTAGTATCTTACTCATTCAATTAATCGCTATATTAGGAGCATACTTAACCTCTAAAGCATCTTTTAAATACGGAAATATTAAAACTTTAATTGTAATCAATTTCATTTGGATGTGTTTATGTTTTTACGCATTTTTCATGGTATTACCATTCCAGTTTTATATCGCAGCTGGATTAGTTGGTTTGGTAATGGGAGGCGTTCAATCTTTAGGGCGTTCCACGTATTCAAAATTTCTTCCAGAAACTGAAGACACGACATCGTATTTTAGTTTTTATGACGTCGCAGAAAAAATAGGTATCGTAATAGGTATGCTCATTTTTGCAATTGTATCAGAATATTGGTCAATGCGATATGGGATTCTATTTTTATTCGTTTTCTTCTTAATAGGTATTGTTTTATTATTTAGAGTTCCTAAGGAAAACAAATAAATTAGTATGTTTGTATAAACCCAATTTGAATTTATTATGAAAAAGATATTTACACTATTAATAGGTGCAGCACTATTAACTTTTTTGTCTTGTGAAGATGAACCTTTAGAAGGTGATTTTATAACTGGATCTGGAGGATTAACTTGTGAAATAGCAATTGCTAATACAGCACAGGCAGCCTTAAATTTTTTATCTGTTAATGCTGATAATTACACGCAACTATGTATTGCATATAGGAATGCTTTACAAGCGCAGATTCAAGTCTGTAATGATCCAGATGGAAGTATCCAAGCTGCATTAGAAGCTCTAGGAGATTGTGAGGTAAATGATGAAGAAGAAACAGGTATCGAAGGGACATGGCTACTAACCGCTTGGGTTGGTGAAACGGCTATTGATTTAAATGGAGATGGTGTTGAGAGTTTAAATTTTTTAGATGAAATGGACTGTTATGAAAATGAAACAATTGTATTCAATTTAGATGGTACTGCTGTTTCTACGAGTACGTCTTTTGCATCTTTTATCTTTGATATTGAAGTTGGCACAACTGATCAGTTCACATATTCATTTGAGTGTGAGTTTGAAGATGAAAACACAGATTTAACATGGTCTCAAAGTGGAGGTGTCGTAGCAATAGATGATGGAATGACTGTTTCAGATTTTACTTTAAGTGGTAATCAATTATCAGTACTAATACCCGATGGTTTTTTTGCTTTTAGTTCAGATTTTACAGCAACGACAACTCAAGATTTAATCTTTGTGTATACGAAGCAGTAATTATCTTTTAACATATAAAAAAAAGCCACTAACTTTTGAGTTAGTGGCTTTTTTACGAATACTATTTTGTTTAATTCTCTATACTTCCAGAACCCGTTATTTTTTTGTCTTTATTACTTGGATTACCACGATATTCAATATCTCCAGATCCTTTGACTCTTGCTTTTAAATCACCAGAGCAGTTAACTTCGGCATCTCCAGATCCTGTAACCGATACATCTGTATTAGTTGATTTAAGATTAAATCCATGAAAATCTCCAGAACCTGTTACGTCAGCTCTTAAACTAGAAGTAGATCCTTTGAAAGTTAAATCTCCAGAACCAGTAACAGTTCCAGTTACTGATTTAGATTGGATATCTAAAATAACATCTCCAGAACCAGACAAGGTTGCTTTAAAATTGGTTGACTTTATTTGATCTTCATTCCACAAGTCTCCAGATCCCGAAAGTGATACTTCATCAAGATCTTTAAAAGGTATTGTTATTTTTATAGTCTGGTTTCTACTTGGATTCAAATTTTTTCCTTTTTCTGTTTTGATAATTAGTTTTCCGCTTTTTACTTCAGTAACCACATATTCTAATAGATTAGATTCCCCTTGTATGGTAATCTTACCTTCAGTGCCAGCCACTAAAATATAGTCAAAACTTCCAGCGCAATGTACGGTATTGTAATCTAATGTTGTTCTAGTCACTGTTGTGGTATTTCCGTCGCCTTTAATTTTCTTTCCGCCCCATTGTGCTTGTGAAAACGTAATGCTCAATAAAGCTGCAATTAATGCGATTGATTTTTTCATAATGTTATAGTTTTTTGATGACTGTTTTTAGTTCCTTTTAAATGTGATGCTTCCGTATTCAGATTTTATTTTGATAAGGTTTGGACTGTTAGCATCTCCATGATAGCCTTGGTAGTATTTGTCTGTGGTATCGACGCGTTTATTCGTAATTTCAAAATCATCTGCATTGCGCAGAGAGGCATATTCCAAATCAATATCAAACTTGAACTGGTAGGCTGGATTGTAACCAATAGTTATTCCATTAAAATTAGAATCAATTTCAATATTACCAGCATTCGCTGTCATTTCTCCAATTTTTATAGACCCATAATCTGCTTTCAGATTTAGGTTTTTATAGATATTTCCTAATCTAAGAGTTAAGTAGTCGCCATTACCAGAAACATTGTTTGCATTGTTGATTTTTAAAGAACCATAATCACAATTGTAGCTTATGTTCTCTACAATTTCAATTTCAGACTTTGTAAAATCTGCATTAATAGATAATTTTTTAGCCTTTCCTACGGTATAACCACTATAATCTGCATTAATGTCACCTCCATTTATATATTCAAAATACGTGTTGTTGGTATAATCAAATGTTAAGGAGTTGTTAGGTGCCATTAACTCTTTTGTTGTGATTTTTCCGTAATCACAATTAATGATGGCACGACCTTCTAGCTTGTCTAAATCAATATTTCCATAGTCATTATTTAAATCTACATTATTAGTAATAGGCATTTTGATTATGTAATTAATCTCCATATTGATTGCGTTGTTTTTTCCCCAACTCCACCATGAGCTAGATTTGCTTTTAGTAAACAATGTTTTGGCAGACACCATTGCACTAGAACCAGAGAACTCTACATCAACATCATTAAGTTTTTGTGTTACTTTTTCTAAATCGTCACCATTTGTTTTAATTCTTATTTCAAACGTGATTATTGATCCTTCATAGGTTGTGATATTAATATTACCATAACTATTGTTGACTTTTAAGAGGGCATCGGCACTAACTTTAAACTCTTTTTTAATAGTTTTTTCTTTGGTATGATTTCCATTCCATTTATCATGAACATTAGCAAATACGAGTGTAGGTACTAATATCAAAGTGAATATTAATTTATATAGTAGTGTTGTTTTCATTTTGGTTTTGTTTAATTTTTTTAGTGTCTTCAATATGTTCTAAAACGGTTTGTAATAAATCTATTCTGTTTTGAAAGTTGGCAATCATGGCGTAGACAACACGTTTGTCATTTCCACTTTCGGTTAAGTCTACTTTAAGTGTTTTATAGTCTTCTTCGAGAACTTTAAGTTTGCGCTCTACATCATATATTATAGCCTCTGTTTCCGGAGAACGTTGTGCTTCAAGAGTAGCTAGTTCTTGTGCTATCGCAGTTGTGAAAAAAGATTGTGTTTGAGATAACTCTGGAGATATACTCGCCAAATCATTAAGTTCATTATCCTGTTGTTGCATTACCGTAAAAACGCTAAAGCAAAGTACTATAGATGCTGCAAAAGCTAAAAATGGTTTCCAATAATTGGCTTTTTTATGTGCACTAGAAACAACAGTATTGTTTTGTTGTTTTAGTTTTTCTAAAAACCGATTCTCATGGCCCATATTTGGCATGTCCGCATCAAAGGTGCCTTTTAGGTCCTTAAATAGTTTTCTAATGTTATCTTTTTCTTTCATAGTATTAATGAACTAAAGGCTCTAATTTTTTACGTAAACTATTTTTTGCTCTAGAAATCATGGTGCGACAATTTGCTGCAGATATATCCATAATTTCACAAATTTCATCATAATCAAAACCTTCAATTAAATGAAGCGTTAAGCAGGTTTGATAATTATTTTTAAGTGTTTTCATAGTTTCCAAAACCTCATTTACTTTAAGGTTTTTAATTTCATAATCTTCTGGTATTCCCGAAGTCTCCTCAACTTTATATAAAACATCATCTAAAGCAACTTCTTGATACTTACTGCTTTTTTTGTAGTGATATATACTGTTATTAATTACGATTCGTTTTAACCATGACCCAAATGTTTTAACCTCTTTAAGACTATCTAACTTTGTAAATGCTGTTAAAAATGAATCCTGCATGATGTCCTCAGCCTCAAAACTGTCTTTAACAATTCTTAAGGAGGTATTATACATAGCTTTGTAATATCTATTATAAACCTCCATTTGTGCTTGTTGGTTTCCAGATTTACACAGCAGTAATAGCTGTTCTATATTTTGGTTGGTTAGTGTCAAAAAACAATTGCTTTTATATAAAGAGTCAACGTATCTCGAAATGTTACACTTTTATTAAAAATAAATTTTATTTCTTCGGAAATATTAATATTCATACAATGGCATAACTATTGGAATTAGATAAAGGTATGTAATTACATTTACTTGTTAACTTGTTGTTTATGAGTAGTTAGTGTGATTATCGAAATTAATATAAATCTAGAATTCTGTCGATTTAATGACAGAATGACTAAAAACATAATATGGCTAAGTCTAAATTTTTAAAGCTTGACAGTTTGTCATTTCAGGATATTGATGAAAACTCAGAATTAATACCTTTAATGACACCAGAAGATGAAGAAGAAATAAATAATGAAGTGTTACCAGAAACGCTACCCATTTTATCATTGCGTAATACGGTGTTGTTCCCTGGCGTAGTTATACCTATTACTGCAGGACGCGATAAATCTATAAAACTCATCAACGATGCCAACAATGGAAGTAAAGTTATTGGTGTAGTGTCTCAAAAAGATGAGAATGTAGAAGATCCAGGAGCTAAAGATATTTTCAAAACAGGAACAGTAGCGCGTATTTTAAAAGTACTAAAAATGCCTGATGGTAATACTACGGTAATTATTCAAGGTAAGAAGCGTTTTGAGATCCAAGAAGTTGTTACTGAAGATCCTTACATAACAGCGACCGTAAAAGACGTACAAGAAGCGAAGCCTGCAATTGATAATAAAGAGTTTTCGGCGATTATAGATTCTATAAAAGACTTATCACTTCAAATTATAAAGGATAGTCCAAACATTCCGTCAGAAGCTTCTTTTGCAATCAAGAATATTGAGAGCAATTCATTTTTAGTGAATTTTGTATCTTCTAATATGAACCTTTCCGTAAAGGAAAAACAAGAATTATTAGAAATTAATGATTTGAAAGAACGTGCATTAGCGACTTTAAAATACATGAATGTAGAAGTTCAAAAGTTAGAACTTAAAAATGATATTCAGTCTAAGGTTCAAAGTGATATGAACCAACAGCAACGTGAGTATTTTTTACATCAGCAAATGAAAACAATCCAAGATGAATTGGGTGGCGGTGGTGCTTCTTCAGGAGAAGAAATTGAAGAAATGCGTACACGTGGAAAAAAGAAAAAATGGGATGATACTGTAGCTGAGCATTTTGACAAAGAATTGTCTAAAATGCGTCGTATGAATCCACAAGTTGCGGAGTATTCTATTCAGCGTAATTATTTAGATTTATTTTTAGATCTTCCATGGAATGAGTTTTCTAAAGACAAGTTTGACTTAAAGCGCGCCATGAAAATTTTAGATCGTGATCATTATGGTTTAGATGATGTGAAGAAACGAATCATTGAGTATCTCGCAGTTTTAAAATTGCGTAATGATATGAAATCTCCAATTCTATGTTTATATGGACCTCCAGGAGTTGGTAAAACCTCTTTAGGGAAATCTATTGCAGAAGCTTTAGGAAGAGAATATGTGCGTATGTCTCTAGGTGGTTTGCGTGATGAGGCAGAAATTCGTGGTCATCGTAAAACATATATTGGAGCAATGCCAGGACGAATAATTCAAAGCTTGAAAAAAGCAGGAACGTCTAACCCAGTATTTGTATTGGACGAAATCGACAAATTATCTAACTCAAATCAAGGTGATCCATCATCTGCGTTATTAGAGGTTTTAGATCCTGAGCAAAATAGCGAGTTTCATGATAACTTCTTAGAGATGGGCTATGACCTTTCTAAAGTTATGTTTATTGCAACAACTAACAGTTTGAATACCATTCAACCAGCGTTACTAGATCGTATGGAAATCATTAACGTGACGGGGTATACTATTGAAGAAAAAGTAGAGATTGGTAAGCGACATTTATTGCCTAAGCAATTAAAAGAACACGGATTAACAGATAAGCACCTCAAAGTAGCAAAGCCTCAATTAGAAAAAGTGGTTGAAGGGTATACAAGAGAGTCTGGTGTTCGTGGTTTAGAAAAGCAAATTGCTAAATTAGTACGTCATGCTGCTAAAAACATAGCCATGGAAGAGGACTATAATCTTAAAGTGACTAATGAAGATGTCATTGAAGTATTGGGTGTTCCAAGGTTAGAACGTGATAAATATGAGAATAATAATGTGGCCGGAGTAGTCACAGGATTAGCATGGACTAGAGTAGGAGGTGATATTTTATTTATAGAATCTATCTTGTCCAAAGGAAAAGGCACACTAACAATTACTGGAAACTTAGGTAAGGTAATGAAAGAGTCTGCTACAATAGCTATGGAATACATCAAAGCAAACGCAGAAGAATTTGGCATAGACCCTGAAGTGTTTGCGAAATATAATGTACATATACATGTACCTGAAGGAGCTACGCCAAAAGATGGGCCAAGTGCGGGTGTGACCATGTTAACAAGTTTAGTATCTTTGTTTACGCAACGTAAGATCAAAAAGAGCTTGGCAATGACTGGGGAGATTACTTTAAGAGGTAAAGTATTACCGGTTGGAGGTATAAAAGAAAAGATTTTAGCTGCCAAACGCGCTAGAATTAAAGAGATTTTACTCTGTGAAGATAATAAGCGAGATATTGATGAAATTAAACCAGACTATTTGAAAGGGTTGACGTTTCATTATGTACAGGATATGAGTGATGTAGTTAAACTAGCATTAACCGATCAAAAAGTAAAAAATGCTAAAATACTTTAAAATAGTAACTTCAGTTATTTTGGTAACAGCTTCATGTTTTGGAGCTGTTGCCCAAACTGAAAAGAATAAAGATGTTCTTTTAGATGGTAAACCAGCTAAACTCAATATAAATACTGGAATTCTAACCTTTGCTGATGGCAAAGTTGCTAAATCAAAAGCTGCTAAAACTATAAAAGATTCAGTTAAAGCTAGTAATACCGTTATAAATAAAAATCCAATTTCTTCAGATTTAAAACTAGACAGTATTTATAAAGGTTCAGAATTAAAATTTACTCAAACCCGCACTATCTCTAGTAACACAACTAATTTAAATTTAATTACTTTAGATACAGTTTCTAATTCAGAGCAGAGTAAATTAACTGATAATCACGCTAAAATCGGATCTGTTACAGATATGGTTTATGACGTTTCGCAACCTATTACTTATGAAAATCGTAGTTCGAATTTTCATACTGTACGTAAAGGCGAATCGCTCTATTCAATCTCTAAATTATATAAGGCTACATTGGGCGATTTAAAAAAGGCTAATAATTTAGAAACAACATTAATAAAAATAGATCAGAAATTACGAGTTAGAAACTTTGATTCGACATATAAGGAACAAAATTCAGTTTGGATCGTATCAAAAGGAGATACATTATATAGCATTGCTAAACGAAACCATACCACTGTAACAGCCTTGAAGTCCCTAAATAGCTTAGTTAATAACCTTATAAAAATCGGACAAAAGCTTCAATTAAAATAGGAATTTTTCTTTTCAAAAAATAAAACAGACATACATTCGTTTTAAGATAGATTTATTTACTTTGCAAACTTATATGCTAAAGAGAATTACTG
Organism: Psychroserpens sp.; assembly: GCA_034111845.1. Classification (GTDB taxonomy): domain Bacteria; phylum Bacteroidota; class Bacteroidia; order Flavobacteriales; family Flavobacteriaceae; genus Psychroserpens. Next base: position 12,607 of record JAWUWM010000065.1, read on the forward strand.
CTATTATTTGTTTATTAACGACGACTTCAATCTATGCTCAAGTAGGAGGAGAGTCTACATATCAATTTCTAAACCTCATGTCATCTCCGCGTCAAGCAGCACTTGGTGGGAGAACTATTACCAATTATGATAATGATGTCACTGGAGGCTTGTTTAACCCTGCATCTATTAATCCTGAAATGGATAACCAGTTAGCACTCAATTATTCTAGTTATTTAGGCGGAATTAGTTATGGGACAGCAGCGTATGCATACACTTGGGATAGACACGTACAGACTTTGCATATTGGAATGACTTATGTTAACTACGGAAGTTTTGACGGTTACGATCTTAATGGTGTCTCTACAGGAACATTTACAGGTAATGAAGCTGCTTTATCTGCGGGTTATGCCTATCAAATTCCGTATAGTGATTTTTATTTGGGTGCGAATTTAAAATTAATTACCTCAAAACTAGAACAATATAACTCTATTGGTATTGCGACAGATCTTGGCGCAATGTATATCAACGAACGATTAGATTTTCATGCGGCATTAGTTGTTAGAAATCTTGGAACACAAATCGTTACTTATGCTGGTCTAAATGAGAGACTACCTCTTGAAGTTTCCCTAGGATTATCACAAACTTTAGAAAACATGCCATTGAGATGGCATCTAACATTTGAAAATTTACAAGCTTGGCCAATTGGTTTTTCTAATCCGTCGCGAGTAACAACCGATTTAGATGGAAATCAAACCCAAGAAAAAGTAGGCTTCTTTAATGAGGTATTGAGACATACAATTATAGGGGCAGAATTATTTCCAGAGGGAGGTTTTAATATAAGAATAGGCTATAACTTTAGAAGAGCAGAAGAATTACGAATTGTAGATCAACGAAATTTCTCAGGATTATCATTTGGTGCAGGTATAAAACTAAATAAAATGAGATTTAATTTTGCACATGCACGATATACAGGAGCAGGTAATGCGAATTTCTTTGGACTACAAATTGATTTGAGATAATGAGAAAAATTACCATAGCCATAGACGGGTATTCATCTACAGGAAAAAGTACTGTAGCCAAACAATTAGCCAAAGCTTTAGGTTATGTCTATGTAGACTCTGGAGCAATGTATCGCGCTGTAACGTTATACGCTATGCAAAACGGTTATATCGAAACAGATTGTTTTGATAAAGAAGGTTTAATTTCTCAATTACAAAACATCAATATTAGTTTTAAATTTAATCCTGAAAAGGGCTTTGCTGAAGTCTACCTCAATGGCGTAAATGTTGAGAAAGATATTAGAACTTTAGAGGTTTCTAGTTTTGTTAGTCCTGTAGCAACGGTTTCAGAAGTGAGAGAGCAATTAGTAAAGCAACAGCAAAATTTTGGTAAAGACAAAGGTGTCGTAATGGATGGTCGTGATATTGGTACGGTTGTATTTCCTTATGCTGAGTTGAAGTTGTTTATGACCGCTTCTGCAGAAAAAAGAGCGAAACGCCGTTATGATGAACTCATAGAACGTGGTGATGATGTAAGTTATGAAGATGTCTTAAAAAATGTTAAAACGCGAGACCATATAGATTCTACAAGAGAAGATTCGCCTTTAACAATGGCAGAAGGCGCTATAAAAGTTGATAATTCTAATATGACTTTAGATCAGCAATTTGAGTTTGTTTTAAAACATTCTGAAGAAAAAATACATCACATGAGAGCATAAAAAAACCCGTTCACTAATTTTTTATCGAAGTGCACGAGTTTTTATTTACTAAATAATCTGAAACTTATAAGTTTGGTATAATTAATTCTTGGTCTGGATGAATCACATCTGGATTCTTTAGGATATCAGAATTTGCTGCAAATATTGTTTGGTATTTTGAAGCGTTACCATAATATTGCTTAGCAATCTTTCCCAAAGTCTCACCGCTTTTTACAGTATGTCTTGCGTATACAGTAGGGTCTGCAACATTAATATCTGCGATAATATCTGCTGGGTTTTCACCACCTGCAACTTTAATGCTATCCCAAAGTAAATCTTTGTCGTATTGTGTTTTTGCTGTTCCAGTGACTTTTAATACACCGTTTTCTTCCTTTATATCACCATTCTCTATGTTTAATGTTTGTCCTAAATCTAAAACGCTTTTGTATTTTGCTCTAACCATAATAATTATTTTTAATTAAGTGTTAATACTACTGTAAACATACCAAATTATGTGCCAACAATTTAAAACTTTTAATAGTGATTTTTTAGCATTTTTATATTCTGAAGTTCAATAGGTTACACAATTGTCTATTTATTTTGTTTTGTAGCAAATAATATGTATTTTTGCACTCCTTTTTGGTGAACTATAGAAAGACAAAGGGAATACATTAAAACAATAATAACGCTTCTGTGTGTTATCGCTTGATTCTTTCAAAGCATACAGAATACAAATTTTAATTCAGCAAATGTCTGAAAAAGAAACAACAAAAGCAGAGGTAGAAACTACCGAAGCAGCAGCAACAGAAACTACAACTGTTGAAACTCCAAAAGTGGAGGAAGTAAATCCAGAACAATTTTTAGCAGATTTTAATTGGCACAACTACGAAGAAGGAATTGATCCTGTAGATGAAAAGCAATTAGAAGAATTTGAAAAATTAGTATCAGAAAATTTCGTTGACACATTAGATGACGAAGTTGTAGAAGGTACTGTTATTCATTTATCAGATCGTGATGCTATCATTGACATTAACGCTAAGTCTGAAGGTGTAATTTCTCTTAATGAGTTTCGTTACAATCCAGATTTAAAAGTTGGTGACAAAGTAGAAGTATTAATTGATGTGCGTGAAGATGCAACTGGTCAATTAGTATTATCTCACAGAAAAGCTCGTGTAATCAAAGCATGGGAACGTGTTAACAATGCACATGACACTGGTGAAATCGTTAATGGTTTTGTAAAATGCAGAACTAAAGGTGGTATGATCGTTGACGTATTTGGTATAGAAGCATTCTTACCAGGTTCGCAAATTGACGTTAAACCAATTAGAGATTACGACCAGTATGTAAATAAAACAATGGAATTTAAAGTTGTGAAAATCAACCACGAATTCAAAAACATTGTAGTATCTCATAAAGCGCTTATTGAAGCTGATATTGAGGAACAGAAAAAAGAAATTATTGGTCAATTAGAAAAAGGTCAAGTATTAGAAGGTATCGTTAAGAATATTACGTCTTACGGTGTGTTTATTGATCTTGGTGGCGTTGATGGATTAGTTCATATTACAGATTTATCTTGGTCTAGAATTAATCATCCAAACGAAATCGTTGAATTAGACCAAAAATTAAACGTTGTAATCTTAGACTTTGATGAAGATAAGTCTAGAATTCAATTAGGTCTTAAACAATTAAGTAAGCATCCTTGGGAAGCTTTAGGTGACACTGTGAAAATTGGTGATCAAGTTAAAGGTAAGGTCGTTGTTATAGCAGATTATGGTGCATTTGTGGAAGTAGAAGAAGGTGTAGAAGGATTAGTTCACGTAAGTGAAATGTCTTGGTCAACACACTTACGCTCTGCGCAAGACTTTGTAAAAGTGGGAGATGTAATAGATGCAGTAATTTTAACATTGGATAGAGAAGATCGTAAGATGTCTCTTGGTATTAAACAATTAACACCAGATCCATGGACAGATATTACAACGAAGTATCCTGTAGGTTCTAAACATTCAGGTATCGTGCGTAACTTTACAAACTTTGGTGTTTTTGTTGAATTAGAAGAAGGAATTGATGGGTTGATTTATATCTCAGATTTATCTTGGACTAAGAAAATCAAACATCCTAGTGAGTTTACTAACGTAGGTGATACATTAGATGTTGTTGTATTAGAATTAGATGTTGACGGACGTAAATTATCTTTAGGTCATAAGCAAACAACAAACAATCCTTGGGATAAGTATGAAACTGAGTTCGCTTTAGGAACTACTCATACTGCAGAAATTGGAGAAATTGTTGATAAAGGAGCTACAATTGATTTTAACGAGGATATCGTTGCTTTTGTACCACAACGTCACTTAGAAAAAGAAGACGGAACTAAGCTTAAGAAAGGTGATTCTGCAGAGTTTAAAATTATTGAATTCAATAAAGAATTTAAACGTGTAGTCGCTTCTCATACAGCTATCTTCAAAGAAGAAGAAATGGCAAATGTAAAAGCAGCTGTTAAGAAGCAAGAAGCTCAAGCAGCAGAAGCAAAACCAACTTTAGGTGATGCTAACGAAGCTCTACAAGCGCTTAAAGATAAATTGGACGGGAAGAAATAAATCCTGAATAATTTTTAATACTGAAAAGAGCCAATCATATATGATTGGCTCTTTTTTTTTGTAGTATTATTCAATTAATGTGATTATGAAAAAGCTATTCTATTACCAGTATTATCATTAGCCCATATAAGCTTAGTTCAGGAGATTATTTATGCTGAGCAATTTCCAAATAACTCTGATTTAGTTCTTATTGATATTTATTTAGGTAAAGAGAAAAATCCATTGACTTTTGCAGATTCATTTACTAATGAAGTGATATCTGTAATTGTACATAATACACAATTTTTTCTAGGTATTCTTTCTACAGACTCAAATCTAGGTGCCTCAAGAGTATTCGAATTATCAAGAGATTCAAAATATATCACAATAAAAATTAATCATAATAAAAATATAAAGATTAAAAATCATACAGATTATAGATTTACCTGTACTTTTAAAAATGAAAATAAGATTAAAATAAAATAGATGATGAAACCCATTTAATTTTACTGGTCAACTTATAGTTTTATCTTCAATATTTTTACCTTAACTTTGTTAACCAAATACGTTTGGAAAATTATATGAGTCAAAAAGTATTACTTAATGCTAAAGAGCTAAACATCATTCTTCATAGATTGGCTTGTCAACTTATTGAAAATCACAACGACTTTTCTAATACTGTTCTTATAGGTTTACAACCTAGAGGTAAATTTCTTGCTAATCGTCTTGCTGAAATGTTAACCACTGATTATCAGATAAAAAACATACAATTAGGTCATCTCGACATTACCTTTTATAGAGATGATTTTAGAAGAGGAGAGAAAATTCTAGAAGCAAATACTACAGATATAAACTTCATTGTAGAAGACAAAAATATTGTATTTATCGATGATGTATTGTATACTGGACGGAGTATTAGAGCTGCGTTAACAGCTATACAATCGTTTGGCAGACCTAATGAAATTGAGTTACTCACACTAATTGATAGACGATTTAGTAGACATTTGCCAATACAACCAAATTATAGAGGTCGTCAAGTTGATGCCATAAATGAAGAAAAAGTAAAGGTAAACTGGGTGGAGAATGAAGGTGAAGATGCAGTTTATTTAATTAATAATTAATAATTATAAATTGTAGTTCTAACTGAAGACTGAGAACTACAAACTCAAGACAAAGAAAAATGGGCGAACTAAGTGTCAATCACTTATTAGGAATTAAATATCTCAACAAAAAGGATATTCAATTAATTTTTGAAACTGCAGATCATTTCAAAGAGGTGATCAATAGACCAATTAAAAAAGTACCTTCGCTTAGAGATATTACTATAGCCAACCTGTTTTTTGAGAATTCTACACGTACAAAATTATCTTTTGAACTAGCAGAGAAACGTTTGTCGGCAGATGTGATTAATTTTTCTGCCTCTCAATCTTCTGTTAAAAAAGGAGAAACACTCATTGATACTGTAAATAACATTTTATCTATGAAAGTAGATATGGTAGTGATGCGTCACCCTAATCCTGGAGCTGGTGTGTTTCTGTCAAAACATGTGAACGCAAGTATCATTAATGCAGGAGATGGTGCACATGAACATCCAACACAAGCATTGTTGGATAGTTATTCTATTAGAGAACGACTAGATGATGTTAGAGGGAAAAATGTGGTGATAGTGGGAGATATTTTGCATAGTAGAGTAGCACTGTCAAATATTTATGCCTTACAATTACAAGGTGCAAATGTGATGGTTTGTGGACCCAAAACATTATTACCAAAATATATAAAGGAATTAGGTGTAAAAGTAGAAACTAACTTACGAAAAGCCTTGGATTGGTGTGATGTTGCTAATATGTTACGGGTCCAAAATGAACGTATGGATATTAGTTATTTTCCATCAACTAGAGAATACACAAAACAATACGGAGTTAACAAAGCACTTTTGAATTCTCTAGATAAAGAAATCATCATAATGCATCCTGGTCCAATTAATCGTGGTGTAGAAATTACAAGTGATGTGGCTGATTCTGATCAAGCTATAATTTTAGATCAGGTTCAAAATGGAGTAGCCATTAGGATGGCTGTGATATATTTATTAGCTTCTAAAATTAAACATTAGAATTATGATTATAGACAAAGATGGTAATACGACCATAATAACACAGGAAAAGGCATCAATCATAGAACTCGTTAAGAAAATTGATATTCTTTATGATCGGTTTAAAAACAATAATATCATTGTTAAAATCACCAAATTGGATGATGTTAAGCTCTCAGATATTGTTGAGTTTATACAATTATCTAATAAACACCGCAAAGCAAAACACTCTTTTGTAATTGTATCTAACAGTGCTGATCTTGATAAAATGCCAGACGAAATAATTGTAGTACCGTCAACTAAAGAAGCATTTGATGTTATCGAGATGGAGATTATGGAACGTGATTTGGGCTTTTAGTAAGTCCTAGTTGTACAATTATTTTTGTGAAGTTATTTTGACTCCACAACTTGTTAACTTGACAATTATAAATGAAAGATTTTACATTATCGAAAGAGCGCTTTTTAAGTGCTATAACATTCACAATTATATTAGTTCTAATAGTTTTTATTTTGGTTGCTGCAGATTTTGCTATTGAGTATTCGGAATATAAGAGTATTATAAACTATTTGTCCCTTTTCTTATTAGTTACATTGATTACGATGTCTAGAAAAGTGTCAATAGTAAATGAGGAAATTGTTATGGGTATACATATATTTGTTTTTGTTTTTAAAAAGGAACGATTTCCTCTCTCAGAAATTGATGACGTAATTTTGAATCAGACCGATGATCTTTACTATGAAATTGTAGCCAAAAGTAAAAAGCATTCAGATTTCATTATTGCTAAATTTCCTAATAAAAACCCTGCTCTCAAACAACTGGAATTAATCAAAAGTCAAATTGAAATAGTGTAATTTACATAATTTGAAACTAACCATATTAGGCTGCTATAGCGCCACTCCGAAAGTAAACACAAATCCTACAGCTCAAATTCTAGAAATCAAAAATCATACGTTTTTAATTGATTGTGGAGAAGGTACGCAGGTTGAGTTGCGAAGAAATAAAGTGAAGTTTAGCAGAGTAAAACATGTTTTTATTTCACATTTACATGGGGATCATTATTTTGGATTAGCTGGTTTAATTTCTACATTTAACCTATTAACACGTGAAGCTGATTTACATATTTATGCACCAAAAGGATTAAAGGAAGTTATTACGATGCAAATGAAACTATCTAATTCTTGGACCAAGTATCAATTAGTTTTTCATGAGTTATCGTCAAAATCTTCAGAATTGATATACGAAGATGATAAAGTTGAAGTACATACGATCCCTTTAGACCATCGTATTTATACCAATGGGTTTCTGTTCAAAGAAAAAATAGGAGAACGCAAGTTAGATATGAATGCAGTCTTAAATGCAGATATTGATGTAGTGTATTACCGCAAATTGAAACAAGGCGGTGACGTCCTAGATAATCAGGGTAATGTCATCGCAAATACTTTAGTTACTAAAGACCCAATACCATCTAAAAGCTATGCCTTTTGCAGTGATACTTTATACAGTGAGTCTATTATCCCTATAATAAAGGAGGTTGATGTTTTATATCATGAATCTACTTTTATTGAAAAAAATGAGGCTCTAGCCAAGACTACAAAACACTCTACAGCGAAACAAGCTGCAATGATTGCTAAGAAAGCTAATGTAGGTCAATTAATTTTAGGACACTATTCCACGAGGTATGATAGTATTTCCGAATTTAAAACGGAAGCCAAAACTATTTACCCAAATGTGGAATTATCACGAGATGGTAAAATATTTGAATTTTAATAATTTTGGGTATTAATTCTACGCTTTAAATTCATCTAATCCCATCATCCATTCTATTGCTTCTTCCAAACTGTTACATCGTTTAAAGCTTTTTTTGAAAAAATGCTTTTCTAAAGACGAATTTAAATAAGCAAAATCATTGTAAGTTACAGTGGCACTGGCAATTAAAAAATCATATTCATTATTAAAATCAAGCCATAATTGAGGTTCAAATGAGTAAGGGTTCACACGATTAGCAATATATCCGATTTTACTATCGGTATTTATATCTTCCGAAATTGTACTCATCAATTCAATAACTTTTTCAAAATTAATATGAATACCTTCATTTATTTCCGATATTATAAATTGTTTCGTGATGTATAAATTTCCGAAGAGAAATTCAACCTTTTTATATTCTAAAAGTTTACAATATTTACTGTTTTCAAAAGTCATTAGAGGGGATTATTGTTTAAATTTATAGGAAATAAATGACGCTGGGAAAGAAATATATACTTAAATCGTTTAAAAAAAACTAATGGATAGAGACTTAGGCAATTATAGAAAATCATACGAAAAGCAAGAATTACTTGAAGGTAATGTGAGTGATAATCCAATGGAATTATTTCAACAATGGTTTTATGAAGTGGATGAGAATTTTGAGATGGGTGAAACTAATGCTATGACTATAAGTACTATTGGGGGAGATGGGTATCCAAAGAGTAGAGTAGTACTATTAAAAAAATACACTCATGAAGGTTTTATTTTCTATACAAATTATGATAGTGAGAAAGGAAGAGCAATTATTAAGAATCCTAATGTTTGTCTCTCATTTTTTTGGCCAGCTGCCGAGCGACAAGTTATTATAAAAGGAAAAACAGAAAAAATCGCAGAGAATATGAGCGATGGTTATTTTGATTCAAGACCTCGTGGCAGTCAGCTTGGTGCGATAGTTTCAAACCAAAGTGAGGTCATTAAAAATCGAGAAATTCTAGAAGAACGCTTGAAAGTATTAGAAAAGGAATTCGAAGGAAAAGAGATAGAACGTCCTGATTTTTGGGGAGGTTTTATAGTTAAACCCATAGAGATCGAATTTTGGCAAGGTCGACCAAATCGATTACACGATAGATTACGTTATAAACTAGATTACGATTTCAACTGGATTTTAGACAGATTATCGCCTTAAACTAAACTATATTCTAATTTTATAATCGACGAAATACACTAATTGTAAGTTTATTCTTTATTTTTTTTGCACTTCATCGATAAGTTAAGTGTTTTAACGTGTTAGTACTCTTTATTGTATATATTTACGTTGTAATACATCATTATTTAATACTGTCCTGTATTTGATATTGTTTTATTACTATAAATAATTTTTTACCCCAAATCTAAAATTATTTTAATCATAAAACACCTACTTATGAAGCTTAAAATATACTTGCCATTAATGGCATTAGTTGCCTTATTATCATTTTCTTGTTCTTCAGAAGAATTTCCAAGTGAAACAATTGATAGTATGTCACTACCAGCAACTCCAGCAGCAAAAAATATAGAGATTGAAATTTTAGAGCTCATAAACGCTCATCGTATAAATGAAGGTTTAATGCCTTTAAACAATCATAATACCATTAAAGCGGTAGCCTATACGCATACAGATTATATGGTTGAAGTTGATAATGTATCACACGATAATTTTTTTCAGCGTAAAAACAGTTTAATAGACAATGCTAATGCCTTTAAAGTTTCAGAGAATGTTGCTTATGCTTACAGTACTGCTCAATCTGTTGTAAATGCTTGGTTAAATAGTGAAGGGCATAGAGAAAATATAGAAGGTGATTTTACCGATTTTGATATTTCCGCAGAACAAAATGAAGATGGTAAATGGTATTTTACTAACATCTTCGTTAAAATTTAATTATAAAAAAAGATTAATAGCAAATCGCTATTGTCAAAGCCACAAATAGAAAATGCTATTTGTGGCTTTTTTTTTTTACTTTAATTTCGAAATTTTAGCCACTAGATATACTTCTCTAATTTCTATGTTCTTTTTTACCGCTTTACTTTTGGCGCAAACAAACATTAAAAATGATAGAATTTTTGCAACCGAATTTCAGAGATATGCCATTGATTAATATCCAAAAGAAGCAAAGCTTAGTGATTCACTATGTAAGGAAAAAGAATTTCATAGGTTGGGTGTTTAAGTTATGAACGCGAAGAAGGCATAAAGCAAGATCTAGAATTAAGCTTATACGCCATAGATAATAGAGATTTGAGAACAAAAGATGTTCATAAAAGTTATTTACTACGGAAAAAAGGAAAGAAGGGCTATTGAATTTCTATGTAGACCATGATACAGATAAACAAATAACTACGATTAATTAAACGGTTGATTCTTATCTAAAAAAAGGATTCTATTTCTAGAGAAAATAGAGTTTATGTATTTGCAAGACCCCTTAATAATGAAGGTAAATATTAGGCATACTATTATAAAACAGATAGATTGTTTCCTGTAATATTAGGATATTGTTTTGCTTATCTCATGCAAAATATATTATACTAATTGATGGGTTTCCAGATAAAGCCTTGAATAGCTATATAGAAGCATTATATGTGACAGATTATTTTGTTGATGATTAGTATACTATAAGTGTATTTAGTTTACTAACGATAGGTCTTAAAGTAGGATATTTAAATATTATAAAAATCAAAATTAAACAGAAAAGCAGGCTCGGTTAAGAAGCCTGCTTTTTAGCAAATTTAGATTAGAGCTAATATTGTTATTCTTTAACTATGTAGAAGTATGAACGTCTATTTAATTGGTGCTCTTCATCACTGCACTTAACACGATTAGCACATTTATTAAGTAACTGAGATTCTCCAAAGCCAGTGGCACTTTCAATACGATTCTCTGTGACACCTCTAGAAATCAGATATGCCATCGTAGATTTAGCTCTTCTGTCTGATAATTTCATGTTATACTTATCACGACCACGACTATCTGTATGGGACTCAATTTTAATAATCATTTCAGGATGACTTCTCAAAACATCTACTATATTTTCTAATTCATATTGCGCATCTGTTCTAATATTTGATTTATCAAAATCAAAGAAAATAGGATTTATTACAATTTGATTAGTTATTATTAATGGTTCTAAATAAAGATCGGCTTCCGTGACTTTTTCATTGTCATTAGTTGTGATAATCTTCTTTTGATCGTCTTTAAAGTCTTCCTTACTACCAATTATAGTATATGTTTTATTACAATCTACCGTAAACTTATAAGCACCATCTTCTTTAGTATCAACTTCTAAAATAATTTCACCTACTTCATTAATAAGTTTGACCGTAACACCAGTAAGAATTTCATTTGTAATAGTATTTTTCGTGATACCCGTAATAGTCTGCTCGCAAGCATTAGCGTCAAAACTATAAATATCATCGCTTCCTTTACCATTTGGACGGTTTGATGAAAAATATCCAGTATTCTCACTGTCGTCTTCAGCACTATTTCTGAAATAAGCAAAGTCATCAAAACCACTGTTATAAGGGGCTCCTAAATTTTCAGGAGATGCAGTTTCATCTTGTAGTATTTTTGATTTAAAAATATCTAAAAAACCAAGATTTAAGTGCCCATCAGATGAAAAGTAAAATGTACTATCTTGAGCTATAAAAGGAAACATTTCGCGACCTTCTGTATTAATTTGTTCTCCCAGGTTTCTAGGCTCTGAGTACGTATTATCATCTTTGATGTCTACAACATAAATATCGGTGTTACCGAAGCCACCTTCGCGATCTGATACAAAATAGAGCTGTTTATTATCTGGACTCAACGTTGGATGACCAGTAGAAAAAAGGTCATCATTAAAAGGTAATTCAATACTATTGGTCCATTGTTCTCCAACAAGTGTAGCTTTGTATAACTTGAGATGTGTTGTTCCTTTCTTGTCGTACTTTACTTTTTTAGTGCTTTTCCCAACATTGTCTCTTGTGAAATATAAGGTAGTTCCATCATTGGTAATTGCTACAGAGGCCTCATGGAAGTTTGTGTTTACTTTTTTCGCAGAAATAAAATCAGGAGTACTATAAGTAACAGTATCAACTTTTTTAATAACTTCTACTTGGTAAATATCTAAGAATGGTTCTTGATTCCATCCATATAATTTTTTATCATCGGTATTTCTTGATGATGCAAAGTATAGTTGTCCATTATGAATGAATGATCCAAAATCTGAATATTTAGAGTTGAAAGGTAGGTTCTGGATATTTACACTAATATTTTCTTCGGAAACAGTTAACTCGTTATACTTAGCTATACTTTCAGGTTTATAGTTATCAACAGGAGTATCGTTATTTTGAATGGCCATGAATTTCGTCATCCAGGACTCCGCTTCTTGAAAGTTCCCTTGACTTCTTAACGATTGTATATACTTAAAGATGTACTCAGGATTAATCTCCTTTTCGCTATATTTTAGTGCTTTACCATACCAAAATACAGCTTTTTTAGATTTAGAATTGTTATAATAACAATCTCCTAAACGCGTTAAAACGTGAAGGCTTGTATCGCCTTTTTTAAGAACTTCTTCGTAAAGCTCTGTTGCTTTAGCATATCCGTAGTTACCAAAAAACTTATCTGCAAGTTTTTCTTGGGCTATAACAACCGTGCTACTAAATGCTAATATTAAGATTAAAAACTTTGATTTCATGTGATTTATTTTTTAGAAGTATCTAGGGGATTTAATACGTTTGCTTTTAAAGATTTCGAACATTAGTAATACTTCGTGCGTACCACTAGTATAAGGTCTCAGGTCAGACAAAGGATATTCATAGGCATATCCAATTCGTAGTTGTTTAGAAACTTGAAAATCTGCTATAGCTCCTAAAGCAGCTGCTTGTTCGTTAATTCTGTAAGATGCTCCAGCCCAAAACTTTTCATAGAACAAAAAATTTGCTGTTAGATCAAAAGATAATGGTGCACCATTAGTCGCTTTTAAAAGTGCTGCAGGCTTAAATTTCGTATTTTTACTAATATCAAATACATACCCTCCTGTGAAATAATAACTAATTCTTTCTAGAGATTGAAACTCTGCATCACCAGTATAATTAGTATTTAGTAATCGAGGAGCAGAAAGCCCTAAATACCATTTTTGACTGTGCCAGTAAACACCGGTTCCTATGTTTGGTTTCCAACGATCTTCAAATCCAAATATGGCAGGATCATTAGATTGAGATTGTTGAAAGTCTGAATCTAAACTAAAACTTGTAAATCCGGCTTTGACTCCAAAGGCCAGTTTACTCGTCTTCCCAGTTGGAATGGTATATGAGAAATCGGCATATAAGTATGAGAAGTTCTGAAACCCTAATTCATCATTAATAAATGATAACCCTAATCCAACTCTTTCGTTGCGTAACGGTGCATGCACAGATAGTGTTTGAGTTTGAGGACCTCCTTCGAGACCAACCCATTGACTTCTATGTAAGCCAACTACACTTAAAGTTTCTCTACTTCCGGCATATGCTGGATTAATTGCAATAGTGTTGTACATGTATTGCGTGAACTGCGGTAGTTGTTGAGCAACACTCATCCAGCTGCTAAACAGTAGAAATGCTATAATATTAAACTTTACTAATTTCATATTGGTTAAGATTTATTTTGTTGATACGTAGATTGGCCCAGTAACTGGTCTTAGTCCACTATTCTTAATATTTAATACATAGTAGTAAGTCCCTGTAGGAACGAACTCTGAATTTCCTATTGAACCACTTGATGCAGTAGCATTCCAATCATTTTGATAGTTTGAATTATCGTAGATTTTTGCGCCCCATCTGTTAAAGATTTGTAACTCAAATACAAATCCACAAGTTTCTGTTCCAGTTATTGTGAAAAATTCATTTACACCATCAAAATTAGCTGTCACTGCTTTTGATATAATTAGATCATCTTGACCACACGGTAACACAATACATTCATCGTTTAAGGTAATTGTAACGCTTACTTCTCCAGGACAAAAGCCAGCGTAAGTATATGTGAATTCATAGCTACTTAATTGATCATCAGTATAATTACCAGCAGCATCTAATAAAGAACTAGGATTAAAGAAACTACCATCAATTGCAGCTATTCCTGAGGTCACAGCCCAAACACCATCTGGATCATAATCTCCAAGTAGTAAATCAAAGAGATCAAAATCAAAATCTTCACCAATACACAAGTCTTCTTCATCTACATTTATATCTGTAGCAACAGTCACATTAATAGTTTGCGTAAAAATAGCTTCATTACCACATTCATCTGCGACAAACCAATCTCTAATTATCGTGTAATCTGAAACAGATCCGTCAGAGGTTGATGTTTCATTAAATTCTACAGTCATATTTTCAGAACACGCATCTTCAAATACAAGATTCGGAACTTCTGGGATATCACTACAAGCAATGTCAATTATGTCTTCAAATTCACCAACTAACGTTGGAGCAGTTGAATCAACAACAGTTATAGTTTGTATTAATGTTGTTGTATTATCACAGTCGTCTGTAAGTGACCAAGTTCTTGTAATGGTAAAATTATTTGTACAATCGCCTTCGGTAATAACATCAGTGAATGTTGCTTCGAGTTCTGTTGAGCAATTATCAGTCTCATCTGTGACGTCTCCTGTGGTATTAATATCAGTAATATCTTGATCACATTCTATAGTAATACTTTCTGGAATAGTAAATGTTGGAGCAGTTGTATCTTCAATTGTAATTGTTTGCACTAACGCTGTGGCATTGTCACAATCGTCAGTAACCGTCCAAACTCTGGTAATAATTGATGAATTTGCACAATCACCATTGGTAATCGTATCTACAAATGTTGCTTCAAGATTTGCAGAACAGTTATCAGCTTCATCTGTAACATCTCCAGTTAAAGAGACATCTGTAACATCTAAATCACATTCTATAGACACATCTGCAGGAACTGTAAATGTTGGTGCAGTAGTATCTTCTAATGTAATTGTTTGTATTGCTATTGTTGTATTATCACATTCGTCAGTTAATGTCCATGTTCTAGTTATTATAGTCTCATTAGCACAAGAGCCATCAGCAACAACATCAGTAAATGTGGCTTCTAAGTCAGTAGAACAGTTGTCAGCTTCATCAATAACATCGCCTGTAATTAAAACATCAGCTAAATCCGTATCACATTCTAGAGACACATCGGCAGGAACAGTAAATGTTGGAGCAGTGGTATCTTCAATTGTAATCGTTTGTATTGCTGTTGTTGTATTATCACATTCGTCAGTTAATGTCCATATTCTAGTTATGATCGTTTCATTAACACACGACCCGTCAGCAGTGGTATCAGTAAACGTCGCTTCTAAGTCTGAAGAACAGTTATCATCTTCATCGTTAACATCTCCAGTAATTGAAACATCTGTTAAATCAGCATCACATTCTAGAGACACATCGACAGGAACAGTAAATGTTGGAGCTGTTGTATCTTGTACAGTAATAGTTTGAACATGCACGTTAGTATTACCACATTCATCAGTAGCTGTCCATGTTCTAGATATAGTTTGAACTGATAAACAATCTCCTGAAGCACTTACTTCTTCAAACGTCACAGTGGCACTTCCACAATTATCATCTGCGAAAAGAGTTGGTGCATTTGGAAGGTTACCACATTCTACAGTCGTATTTAAAGGAGGATTAGTAGTGAAACCTGGAGAGGTTGTATCTACAACGTTTATATTTTGCGTATGAGAAATATTATTTCCACAATCATCTGCAGCAGTCCATGTTCTCACTATGGTATATTGATTTGTACAACTTCCTGGTACAATAGATTCTATTAGTGTCACATTAGCAGATCCACAATTATCTGAAGCAGTTAAAGATGGTGCATCAGGAATTTCATTACATTCTACGGTAATATCTTCAGGTAATGGACCATTTGTATTAGCATCTGAATTTACAGTAATTGCATCCAATAAGTTTCCAACTGAGTTTGTTGTTCCAGATATAGCTTGGAATAAGACAATCGTTGCATCTTGACCAGCAGGGACTGCATAGGTAATAATATTTTGTTTCCATCCTTCGGCATCACTAACTTGAAATAAACCTTGAGATGTGAGATTATTTAAATCAGGACCTATAAAGACTTCTAATACATCAACAGTAGTAGAACTTGCTCTCTTTTTGTGATAAAAAGAAAGTTCTAAGTTACTTAATGGTACTGTACAGAATTCTTGGTACAAATCATCAAGAGCTTGACCATTAAGTTCAAAATGATAGTTACCGTCAAATGGTATAGAGCCATCAATTTGACCAGATCTTTGAATCTCTATTGTATTGTGTGATGCTGTAGTGCTCCATCCTGGAATATCTTCCTGTTGGAATTGTACAAATGTGCCATCAAAAGTGTTAGCTTCAAATGAACCATTAATAAATTCTGCGATACAAATATCGTCGTCGACACCGTCAAAGACAGGATCTATGCTATCTTCAATTGTAAATGTTGCTTCAAATAGAGTTGCATTTTCGCATAAATCTGTAAGTGTATATAGTACATTAATGCTGCCTGTTTGACCACATGCTTGCACTATATTGTTAAAATTATAATCAGAAGTCACAGTGATATCAAAAGTTTGTGTACAATTTTCTAAACTTGAAATATTACTTGTATTCCAATTATCGCCAATAGTCTCAATGTCATTGAATGAACATTCAACAGTTTGATCAATAACAGAACAGTTTGATAAATCAGGAAGTTTACCGTCATTAAAAGTAAGTGTTACGTTGATCTCAGAGCTATTTCCACAATCATCTGTTACCGTATAGATAACATTTAAAGTTCCACAAGGACCACATGTTGTATTTAGATTAGCAAAATCAAAATTAGATGTTACTTGTCCTACTAAATACAAATCACATGCATCAGCACTGCAAGCTTCAAGAGTAGCAATGTTTGAATTATTCCATGCAATAGCTGAATTTTCGTTATCCGCATCAAAGCAATCAAGTATTGTATTTTCAACTCCACAATTGTCTAAAACGGGAGCAATAGTATCATTTATTGTTAAAGTTACAGGTTCTAAAGACATACTGTTCCCACAACCATCACTAATAGTATAGATTACATTAATAAATCCACTTTGACCGCAGTTTAAAGTAAAATTACTGAAATTGTAGTCTGAAGTAATAAGACCAGTAAAATTAGTATTACAATCATCTGTAGCACAGTTTTCTAAAGCTGAAATGTTAGAAGCATTCCAATTGTTTGCTAAAGTTTCATTACCAAGAACACCCTCACATTCGAACACTTGATCAGTTAATGAGCAAAATGTTATGTCTGGTGCTGTTGTATCTTCAACGTTTATTGTTTGTGATTGCTGGGTAACATTATTACAATCGTCTATTAAACTCCAAGTACGCAATATTGTATATGAACTATTACATGTATCAGGAAATCCGTCAGTATTAATTACATCTGTAAATGTTGCTTGTAAATTATCAGAACAATTATCATTTTCATCAATAACATCACCTGTAAGAGTGAAATTAGAAGGATCCTCTGAACAATTAATTGTAACATCACTAGGCAATGTAAACGTTGGAGATGTAAGGTCTTGAATATTGATTATTTGTATTAATGTAGATATATTATTACACGTATTCGTTAGTGTGAATTCTCTATTAATAGTAATAGGGCAGCTACTGTTTTCAACTATTGTATCAATATATGTAATACTCACAATATTTTGAGGTGCACTAGTGGTATACCCAACTATTGTATTAAAAATATCTTTTATATCGCTAGAAAATGTTTCAGTGTTTAAAGGGAAAACAGCATTTTCTAGAGTTAACGCTTCAATATTACAGCCTTCCAATTCTAGTGGTAATGGAACCGTAATTGTTGGTGTTTCAACAGCGGTAACAGTTGTGTTTGTGATACCACTCGTTTGAGGATCATCTGAAACGACCGTTAAAAATTCTGAAGATAATGACGCCTGATTACTAATGACCATGTTATCTACACTGCAGTCTGTCACTACATCAATTTGAAATGTACTAGAACCTGTTGGTACGTTACTAATAATTAAATTTGCAGATGTTAAACCATTTGTTAGGCCAATAATCGTAATCCCGTTAGTTGTATTATATGGTTCAGATACAAATTGAAGACCAGTCATTAAGTTATCAATGAAATTTAAATCTTGAAGCGCTGTTGCTGTTGCATTACTTATTGTAAAAGTGTAGGTGAAGACATTACCTAACTCAACACTATCTGGGGCATCTTTAAATAATTCAAATCCGTAAGGACATGATGCACCATCGTTAGTTCCAACTGATAACCCAGTTGATATAATGTTAGGTACTCCCGTTGTTAAGTCGAATTGTACTAGTGTTTCTTGCGAATTAGCATTCGATCCAGTCGTTGTATCATCTCCATAGCCAATTAATTGGCCACCAGCAGTGAAATATAATGCGCCGAATATACTAAACGGACTAGTAGCATTAGCAGGGCCTATAATATTCACATTTCCATTTGCGGGATTTATTGTAAATAAATGTCTTCGGCTAGCAGATTGATCCCATCCGTATATTAAACTAGTAACTGGATTGATAGCAATATCAGATGCGTTTTTTCCAATATTATATAACAGTTGAGAAACTAGAGGATCTCCAAGATTTGGAGAAGAGGATAAATCTAGTGATATTAATCTTCCGCTAGCACCATAAATATAGTAAATCCCATTTTGATCAAATGCTCCGGCTACATTTCCGTTAGCATTGGTTAATGCTCCAGTTATGAATCCAAGATTTTCGAGAAAACCATTAGGGCTTATTCTATAAAGAATGTCGTCATTAGGTTCAATTCCATAAATAAAACCATCTATAGGATTAAATCCTATTGAATTGATTCGACCAATCATAGCAACATCTCCATTCGCCGCACCATCATCATCAATAGATAAGTTTGAAACAAACGTAAAGTCACCAGAATTTGGATTGACTTGGTAAAAAATCATATCGCCGGCACTCCCAACATTAGGAATATCCACTTCAATTCTAATTGTCTGATACAGGGCTGCTGCATCACAAGTAAATACTTCTGTTGCTTGGGCAAAGCCTTTAGCAGTCATAAGGAATAGAAGTACTAATAGAACCCTATTCAACCTTTTAAAGTAAGTAATATTTAAGACACACATAAAATTTAATTTGTTAGAAATAAATTAATGTTACAAATAATTATATTTAGATAACTATTTAAAACTATTGATAAGGAATTTTTAAATCAGACTGGACGTAATGTATAAGTACCAGAAGAATTAAAATTATTAAAATCGTAATATTTTAATGAGGGAGATACATTGAAAAACAATGCGTAAGTAATGGATTGAATATTGTATTTTTGATTTGGGGTCATAAATATATTATCTTATACAAAAGAATACATTATAATATCGGTTCGCAAATATTAAAGCTAAAGGTGCTAAAATACTCGTTTAAATGCTGTAATTAGCGTTTTGTCGATAAAAAAATACATTTAATCGAATAATGATGAAAAAACTTACACTAGTTAGACACGGAAAATCATCATGGGAGCATAATCTTGATGATAAAGATAGACCTTTAAAAAAAAGAGGGTATGCTGATGCAGAGCTAGTGTCCATTGCTTTTAAAAACAAAGCGATAAATATAAATTGTGTGTATTCTAGTCCAGCCAATAGAGCATTATCAACATGTAAAATATTTACTAATAATTTGAATATTGATGTTGAAGAAATAGTAATTGAAGAGGATTTGTATGATTTTACTGGAAATCAAGTAGTTACTTTTTTAAAAAACTTAAATCAAAATTATCAAAATGTTATGATTTTTGGTCATAACCACGCATTCACATCTATTTGCAATATATTTGGCAATTCATTTATTGAAAATCTACCTACTAGTGGATTAGTTGTCATTGATTTTGATGTTAATTTGTGGAAAGATATTAATAAAGGAATTACAAGATTTACAATTTTTCCAAGAGATTTAAAATAATGACAAAAGATAAAAACAGTTATATTAATAGAGAGTTAAGTTGGCTTCAATTTAATGATAGAGTACTACAAGAAGCTGCAGATGAAAGTGTGCCTCTGATTGAACGTTTTCGTTTTTTAGGTATTTTTTCTAACAATTTAGATGAATTCTTTAAAGTAAGGTATGCTACTGTAAAGCGAATTGATGAAGCTGGGAAAGGTGGTAAAAGTGAGTTAGGGATTAAGGCCTCAGAGCTTCTTGAAATTATTACTAATATAGTTATTAGGCAACAAAGTACAAGTTTAGATATCTTAGCAAATATTGGTGAAAAATTAGAAAACGAAGGTATATTTCTTGTTGATGAAAAAACAATTAAAAAAGATCATCATGATTTTATTAAAAACTATTTTATTCAACAAATTAGTCCAGCATTAGTTACAATAGTACTAAATGATTCTATAGAGCTACCCGTGCTTAAAGATATATCTGCTTATTTGGCAGTTAAAATGGAGCTTAATAGTGGGCAAAAGCAATATGCACTAATTGAGATTCCTAAAACGATGGATCGTTTTATTGAGTTACCTTCTTTAGGAGATAAGAGTTATGTCATGATTCTAGATGATATATTGAGGTATTGTTTAGATGACATCTTTAATATTTTTAATTATGAGAGTATCACAGCTAATATGATTAAAATAACAAGAGATGGTGAGTTGGACTTTGATAGTGATTTAAGTAAGAGTTTTATTGAGAAACTATCTAATAGTGTAAAAGATCGACAAATTGGTGATCCAGTGCGTTTTGTGTATGATAAAACTATAGATGAAGAAACCTTAGTGTTTTTGATGTCCAAAATGGGTATAGAATCTAAAGATAGTGTCATACCAGGAGGTAGATATCATAATAGAAGAGATTATATGGGGTTTCCTAGTCTTGGTAGAAGAGATTTACTCTATAAAAAAATTACTCCTCTACAAGTAAAAGGGCTGAGTATTCATAACAGTATTTTTAGTTCTATTGCTAAAAAGGATTATTTGCTTCATACACCATATCAAACATTCTCATATGTTGTAAAATTTTTACGTGAAGGAGCACTCGATCCTCAAGTTAAATCTATAAAAATTACTATTTATAGATTGGCGCAAATCTCACACATTGCGAGCTCTTTGATAAATGCTGCAAAAAATGGGAAGAGAGTAACGGTTGTCATAGAATTAAGAGCACGTTTTGACGAACAAGCCAATATCGATTATGCAGAGCAAATGCAAGATGAAGGTGTTAATTTAGTGTTTGGTGTTCCAGGCTTAAAAGTTCACAGTAAAATTTGTGTTATTGAACGAGAGGAAGATCATGTTATAAAACGTTATGGTTTCGTAAGTACAGGTAATTTTAATGAGTCTACTGCAAAAGTGTACACTGATTTTACTTTATTTACAGCAAATCAAAAAGTTTTAAAAGACATTAATAAAGTGTTTAACTTTTTTGATACGAATTATCGAATTTACAGATATAAACACATTATAACATCTCCTCATTACACGGGTGCAAAGGTTTTTGCACTTATTGATATCGAGATAGCTAATGTAAAGACCGGAAAACCTGCATTTATTAAATTGAAATTAAACAGTATTTCGAGTTATAAAATGATTGATAAATTATATGAAGCAAGTCAAGCAGGTGTTAAAATTCAAATGATAGTAAGAGGTATTTGTTGTTTGGTTCCCGGTATTAAAGGAATGAGCGAAAACATTGAAGTCATTAGTATCATTGACAAATTTCTGGAGCATACCAGATTGTATGTGTTTTGTAACAATAATGATACAAAGGTATATATCTCTTCGGCAGATTGGATGACTCGTAACATTGAGAATAGAGTAGAAGTAAGTTGCCCTATTTATCAAGATGATATTAAACAAGAGTTATTAGATGTTTTTGATATTTGTTGGAGTGATAATGTAAAGGCGAGAGTAATTGATAGTTCTCAAAGTAATGAATATAGAACTAACAGTAACGCTAAAGTTAGAGCACAATTTGCGCTCTATGATTATTTTAAAGAAAAATTGAATTAGAAGTATGTTAACCATTAAAAAATATGCAGCAATAGATATCGGATCTAATGCAGTGAGACTTTTGATTGCTAGTATTATTGAACAGAAAGGGCAACCCGTTAAGTTTAAGAAAACGTCTTTAGTTCGTGTTCCTATTAGGTTGGGAGCAGACGTGTTTTTGAGTGGAGAAATTTCTGAAGAAAATAAAAAACGCATGGTAGACACTATGACAGCGTTTAGATTATTAATGAAATCACATAAAGTAATTACCTATAAAGCTTGTGCTACTTCTGCAATGCGAGAAGCAGGTAATGGGATAGAACTTTCAAATTTAATCTCAAAAGAGGCAAAGATTGATATAGATATTATTGGAGGAGAGGAAGAGGCAGCCATTATTGCAGCAACAGACTTACAATCATACATAAAAGAGGATAAAACCTATTTGTATGTTGATGTTGGTGGTGGTAGTACAGAGTTTACTGTGATTCACCATGGTAAAACGGTGGCTTCAAAGTCATTTAAAATAGGAACCGTACGACTGCTTAATGATATTGTCAAAAAAGAAACATGGCTAGAACTTGAGAATTGGATAAAAACCAATACAAAAGGTTATGATGCTTTAGATTTAATAGGCTCTGGAGGGAATATTAATAAAATATTTAAAATTTCTGGTAAAGCTATGGGTAAGCCTTTAACCTACTTTTATTTAACGTCTTATTACAATAAGCTTCAAACCTATTCTTACGAAGAGCGTATTACAGAACTTGAACTTAATCCAGATCGTGCAGATGTGATTATACCTGCAACCAGGATTTATTTGTCTGCCATGAAGTGGAGCGGAGCAAAAGACATGTATGTTCCTAAAATTGGACTATCTGATGGCATAATTAAAAGTGTATACTTCAAAACAGTATCTAGTATCGACTTATAAATAAAGACTTATTTAGAGTGTTTTAAGTCTACAAAATCAATAATTATTTTTTAGTTTTAAATTTCATCATATATTTACAGTCTCAAATATGCGCTAAAGGCTAGCGTGATTTTGAAGTTATGCTCTCAAAAATGAATAATTTAATTAAAATATATACCCAAATGAAATCAATTCTACTTACCCTATTACTATGTATTACAGTAACAACATTTTCTTTCTCACAAGAAGTGAGTTATGGTGTTAGAGGCGGATTAAATATCTCAAACTTAGATTTTGATCCAGACCCAACATTTAGTAACCAACACAGAAACGGTTTTGTTTTTGGAGGTTTTGTTGACTATGGTATCACTGAGCGTTTTTCAATGTTAGCAGAACTTCAATATTCTGCCGAAGGTGCTAAAGCAGATGAATTAAGAGCAGATTATATTCAACTACCACTCATGGCACGTTTTGGATTAGGTGATAAATTTACAGTAGGTATTGGACCAATGGTTAGTTTAAAAACATGGGAAGAAAATGATGCATTTGCAACCTTTACCTTTTCTGGTGTTGGAGGTATAGAGTATATGATTACAGATGAGTTATTTATCGACGCTCGTGTTCACTATGGTTTAAGTAATATTCTTGATTCTGACATTACAAATTCAGAAGCACAAAATACGACCTTCCAATTTGGATTCGGTATAAAAATCTAATGACCAAATAGTATATAATAAAAAAAGCTTCAGCATTATGTTGAAGCTTTTTTTATGCTTTTTTTCTTCGGAAATAGTAATCCTTGATAAATTTAACCGGTTCAAATATACGTTCATCTTTTGAAACTTTCAGGAAGTACAAACCAGACTGTAATTGACTACAGATATTATATTAGCGTTTAATATCCCTTTCAGACTAAGTTGACCTGTTATCGATAAAATCTCATAATTAGCGCCTATTAAATCTTGTGTAGTTGATAGATCCAAACTATTTGAAACTGGGTTACTATTCAATGAGATTTTTAATGAATTAAATACGTTTTTGTCGGTAGATAAGGCCTGTCTGTCATAGAATCCTTTATTTCCATTAGAAAGGTTGGTTATGATTAAAGAAGCATCATCTCCAGTACCGTTAATCTCATATTCAAATTCTGTTGAATGATTACTATTTAGTAAATAGTAGGAGTAAATATTATCAAATGACACTTCATCTAATGTTTCACATTCTGATAATGTGATGGAAGCAAAATATAAAGTAAACGATAATTGTGGGTTAAAAAAATACGGGCCAGCAATTTCATTGCAAGCTGCATTACCTGAATAATTCAAACTCAAAAAACCAAGTGTTTATTCAAATTGTATTGCAGCTAAAGTGTTTTCAATATTGTTAATAATGTTTGAATCTATTTCCATTGAATTTAAAAACCAATTACTAATAATTTCTGGAGATTGTGGAATCCAACCATAAACTGCATAGTTTGAATTTTTAGTACTTGTGAGTTGTAATAGTTGACTGTCAGAATAGCTTGTAATTTCGTAGCTTAAATTAGTTGGATTGCCAGAACCATCCCAAAGTACTCCATAAAAATAATTGAATTCAAAGTCTTCTGTATTATAACTATAACATCCTTGTAATGTGGCCAACATCTCTATGATACTAATTGTTTTATCAACTTCGTTAATAGTATTGATGCCTTCCTGTTCATTGCAAACCATTCCAGTAACACCTAATCCATTTTCTCCTAGTGTATTAGAGAAAGTAATTACAGGGGTGTTTGCACCAAAATCACTATTGTAGAAAAGATTACCGTTATAATTGTAATTAAAGAGATGCTAACTTGCTGATATTTCATTCTGCACAAACGATAAATTAATTGAAAACAATAAAACAAGAAGTAAGTAGACCTGTTTTATGAGTGAATTATCTCACCTAAGATGCAGTAAGTCAACCATGTATCGTTTCGCTTTTACTCAAATTTCTCATAATATCTGCTTCATAATCAAGAAGCTGTTGCCATTTTTGATCCACCTCTTCACGTTCTCCATATTGCCTAGCAAAACCTAAAAACATCGTGTAATGGTTGGCTTCACTAACCATCAGTTTTCTATAAAATTCAGCAAGTTCTTTATCTTTTAATTCTTCAGAGAGCAATCTAAAGCGCTCACAGCTTCTAGCTTCAATTAATGCAGCATATAATAATCTATGTACTAATTGTGTCGTTCTACTACCACCTTTTGGGAAGAATTTGATCAATTGAAGCACATAATCATCTTTACGATCACGACCTAATACCCAACCGTTTGCTACGATTCTGTCATGCACCATTTTAAAATGACTTATTTCTTCTTTAACGAGTGCCGTCATTTCGGTCACTAACTCTGAGTATTCTGGGAAACTTACAATTAATGAAATTGCTGTACTGGTTGCTTTTTGCTCGCAATAGGCATGATCAGTAAGAATTTCTTCAATATTTTTCTCAACGATATTGACCCAACGTGGATCTGTAGGTAATTTTAATCCTAACATAATTAACTATGATCTTCTATTAATATTAAACGTTCGTTTCCTAATTTATCAATTAAGATTTCGTATAATTTAAATGCTTTGTTTTTTGGGTTTATTAACGATACACCTAGTGACAAATTCTTGGTATTGGAGTGCTCTTGGTTGACCCAAACATGTTCTATTGTGGCATTATTAAAAAATTCTGTCAATTCAAAAGCTCTAAATTTTTCTACGGAAATGTGCTCACTATATATAATTTTGTTGTTCACAGTAACTGTGATTTCAGACTCAAAAACACGATGAAATTGCGATGTTTTATTTCGATTATTTGCAAACTGTTTGACGAGAATTCCTTGAGTCATTACCGAGTAATTCTTAACATGAACTCTAAATGTTTTAGAGATAATAGAATCAGTTTTTATTTCAGTATACTGTTTTGGATAATAGTCTATTATGTTAATTAACCTCTCGTTATTATTGAATTCTGTAACCGCATCATTTATACGATCAATATTACTCTTTCTACCATCACATGAGGTTAAAATTAGTAGTAAAATCAAGGGAATAAAAACAACTATTTTTTTCATGTATAATGATTTAGATATCTAAGCCAAATGTTTGTCTTAACAATTCAATATTTGGATTTTTTTCTTTTAGTTTTTCGTATTTATCTTCGGCAGTAAAGGCATACTTTTTTGCGATTTCTTCATTAACCGTAATGACCAATTTTAGATCAAAATTCCGGAGTGTTTTCTTTACATACTCCATTAAAGGATATTGGGAGCGCTCTAATTCTATTTTTAATGTTTCATTAGGGTAAGCAAGATGTATCTCTGTACCTTTTAGTTTTGGCGTATCCATTTCTAAGATAGATGCCATTATTTTTTCACCTTTTTTGTGCAATTCCTTAATGTACGTATTCCAAGTTTCAATAAATGTCTCCTCTGTAAATTCCTCAGATGGTAAATCATCTACATCAATAACGACTTCCATTTGTCGTATTTGATGTTCTTTTTTTGCTCTAATACTTTTTAATGATAAACCCGAGGTACGTTGATCTGTCTTTATGTTGATTGCAGTTCGTGGCTTTTCGGCTACAACAGGAGTATTGGCAATTGCTTTATCGTCATTTGATGTGATTTGGCCCTCAGCTTTTTCTTGAGATTTTTTTGAAACCTCAGTAGCCTTTACATTAGAAATAGTCACTGGAATAGGAGTAATCCCTTTAGCTTTGAAGTAAGATGCTGGAATTATGTAATTTTTGCTATTTTTTTTTTATCCATCAAAAGTGATAGAGGCAAGCTGCATGAGACAAAGTTCGACCAGAAGTCGCTGGTTTCTACTGCCTTTATACTTTAAATCGCAGTCATTTGCCAGTTCGATACCTTTTAATAGCAAGCTTTGAGACGCTTTTTTAGATTGCGTTAGATATTTGGCTTTGGTATCATCACCAACTTCAAGGAGTTCTATGGTTTTTTCATTTTGGCACACTAATAAATCTCTAAAATGAGAGGCGAGTCCAGCAATATAATGATGACCATCAAACCCTTTTGATAGTGTTGTATTAAATTGAATTAATAACTCGGGGATTTTATTCTCTAAAATAAAATCAGTACTTGTAAAATAAGTTTCATAATCGAGAACGTTTAAATTTTCGGTTACTGCTTGTCTAGTGAGCTCTTTTCCGGAGAAACTAACCACACGATCAAATATAGAAAGCGCATCGCGCATGGCGCCATCTGCCTTTTGAGCAATAATGTGTAGAGCATCATCTTCGGCATTGATGCCTTGTTCTTTAGCAATATATTTTAAATAGTCTTTAGCATCTTTTACCGTGATACGTTTGAAATCAAAAATCTGGCAACGTGATAAAATAGTTGGGATAATTTTATGTTTTTCGGTAGTAGCTAATATGAAAATACAATGTTTAGGTGGTTCTTCTAAAGTTTTAAGAAACGCATTAAAAGCTGCCTGTGATAACATGTGGACCTCATCAATGATATAAACTTTGTATTTTCCCACTTGTGGCGGAATACGAACTTGGTCTGTTAAACTTCTAATATCATCAACAGAGTTATTCGACGCTGCATCGAGTTCAAAGATGTTAAATGCAAAATCTTCATCTCCTGTTTCGTTCCCATCACTATTAATCATTTTTGCCAATATACGAGCACAGGTTGTTTTACCAACACCACGTGGACCAGTAAATAAAAGGGCTTGCGCTAAATGATTGTTTTCAATAGCATTCAACAAGGTATTCGTAATAGCTTGCTGCCCAACAACATCCTTGAATGTTTCGGGTCTATATTTACGAGCTGATACTACGAAGTGTTCCAAATTTACTTTACTTTTTTGAGCGAATAACAAAGTTAAACATTCAGTATAAAAATAGGAATTATGTGGTAAACATTTAAAACGAGTTATTAACAAAAAAAAGAGGCTTAAAGCCTCTTTTGAAATTCTTTTATGACATTATTTCAAGTAACTAATCAAATCTTTAAATTCTTTTAGTTTTAATTTAGAGGTCTTAAACATATCTATTGGTGTTGAAACCATAACCTTTCCTTTAGGTTGAATAAATTGCAGTACCATATCTCCTGTATCAGCATTAAAAACTATTCCATTATATATGTAAGAAATTGACTCATCATTATTCGTTACAGCATTATCAATTTCTTCTTTTGAGACCAATTTGTATTCATATTTATAAATAGAAGAAATTTTATCTTCTAATTTTTTTTCAATATTGTCTTTATCAATATACAATGTTTGTGTTTTTAGAATTTTGGCTTTCTCAGTTTGTTGGCCATAAGCAGCTTTTATATCCTTCATTGACATTTTTTTGTATTCGTAATTTGCCATTGTAGAAATAAAATTATTGGCCTTTTGTATTTTTTTAAACATATCTCCTAATGTAGTTGAATTAGTGAACTCAAAAGATTCAGAAAACACAGCGTATTTATCCTCAAAACAGCCTACAATTATACCTTCAACAAAACTATAAGTATCATTTATGTTATCTTGATTTATTTTTGTTAAATGAACTATATAAGCATAATCTTTACTGTTTTCCTTTTTTAAGGATTTGTAAGTTTTAAAGTCTACATATTCAATATCAACATTGATTGTCCACTCACTTACTATTGCCTTCTTAATATAGTCATTATAGGCTTTGTTTTTATCATTTGTTTCTTTTTTCAAGACTACAGCTAATTTTTTCTGTGTGACGTGTTGAGCTTGAGCTTTTAGCTTTTCCATCTGCTTTTTTTGAGCATTGGCTGTAGAGAAACAAAAAATAAAAATTATTAATACCGATACTATATTCTTCATGCTTTATATTTTTAATTGAATTACAATAATAATAATAATAATAATAATAAAATTTAAGGTTAATAATTATAACTTTACCTTCAAGTAATTCGCCTTATCGCTTTTTGCTGAACTTGTTTCAGAATCTTATTAATTTAGCTTATAACTTTATTTAAAAGGTACTGAAACAAGTTCAGCATTAAAGAGGAAAGTCCGGACACCATAGTGCAATCATAGTGGCTAACAGCCATCCATCGCGAGGTGAGGAAAAGTGCAACAGAAAGTATGTACAGGTCATGCTGTAGTGAAACCAGGTAAACTCTATGTGGTGCAATGTCATGTAAACTAGTGCTTGAGCGTACACGCGCGATACTAGAGGGTAGGCAGCTAAAGTTTGCTGGTAACAGTAAACGTAGATAAATGATAAGGATGCTGACATGATTTATCATCGTTAGTATACAGGATCCGGCTTATAGATTTACTTAAACATAAAAAACCCTTTACAAGTTGTAAAGGGTTTTTGTTTAAAATTATTTTTTGGGTGGCGTCAAAGTAAAACCTTGACCTTCTGCAATATTAAGTAAGTCGATAAAATAGCGCATCCAAACAATTTTGTCACCGTCAACGCGAGCAGAAATATGAAACGGAATTTGAATCTCTTTACCTGTTTCTTTGTCCGTTATTGTATTATTTCCCCAAGATAAAAGCCATTCACCCTACATTAGAACTATTTTCTATCTTAAGAGGGACAATACAAATCCCCTCCAATGGTGTTTGTGTATTGGTTAGTGCTATTTATAAAGTAGTCTTTATGCTGCGTGATATTTAAAGATTCTGTGTCTCTTCCTAAACCATATATGACAACCTTTTCATGAAGTTGCGCAGTCATTGCATCTACATCTCCAATTTGCAATGCTACTATGTAATTTTTTACAAGTCTAGTGGCAGTCTCAGAATTTTCAAATTCTAAAGATGTTTTTACTTCAATGTCTTAAGAATTTACTGTCAATGCAAAGATACTGTCCATAAAAACACAACTGATATTTTTAATGATTTCATAACGTTTGATTTTGATTAAACAGGGTTTACGCTTTAGCCTTGATAAAGCATATTAAAAAAAAACTATTTGATAAGTGGATTATCCACAAGTAAAATTATGATATGAAACCCAAAGATGAAGTCAAATAAAGATAAGTTTAACTTCAGAATTTGATTAAATGCAGTACAGATTATTCTATAGTAATACGAAAGAGACCTTAAGGGGATTAGAGATCAATTAGATGTACTTGAAAAAGCTAAACATGTTACCACCATAACCTTTAGAGTGTGAGAAGTGGTCTAAGTGAGATAGATCTGTGTGTTTAGAGTGTTCTACGATTAGTAGTCCATCTGTTTCCAATAAGGAGTTCTGAAATACTAACTGTGGTATTTTTGAAAATTCTTCTACAGGAAAATCATAAGGAGGATCTGCAAATATAATAGTATGCTGTTGCTTACTGCGCTCTAAAAATTTGAACACATCACTTTTAATGGTAGATATCGACATTTCAAAGCTCTCAGCAGTTTCATTAATAAATTTAATACAACCAAAGTGAGCATCAACAGCGGTAATTTGTTCTGTACCTCTAGAAGCAAATTCGTAACTTATATTACCTGTGCCCGAAAATAGATCTAATACTGAGATATCATCTAAATAATATTGATTGTTTAGGATATTGAATAATGACTCCTTAGCCATATCTGTAGTTGGTCTTACTGGTAATTTCTTGGGTGCAGTAATTCTACGACCTTTATATTTTCCTGATACTATACGCATTAGCTAAAGCTGTTTATTAAAATGAAATCACTATAATTAGTATCTAAATCCTTTGTAAGCGTGTAATTGTAATTAGGTTTTATAAACTCGACAAACCTGATGTATTTGTAAATAATCTCAAAAAGTTCATCGTCTTTAGTGATACCGCCTGTTAAAACTGTTTTAATCGTTTCTGGATTTAATTTCAATTGTTCTAGGGTGAATAAAATATAATAGATAAAGTCCTCTTTGGTCGCGTAGTCAAACGTATTGTGAAAAACGAGAGACTTGTCTTTGATTCCTATAATCTCAAAAGAAGTCCCATTGACATTAACATATAATGCTGTAGTATCGTTTTCTGGCGCTATTTGTAGTAGTGTTTCTATTAAAATAGTAGAGGAGTGTTTGTAATCGAACGTTCCAAAGGTTTCAAAAATATAATTATTAATATTTACCAAAGGTACATACACATTCATAATGTCGTTAGTAGCCAAAGTATCATAACTTATAAAATCTGTCCTTAAAATTTTCGCATTAAATTTCAAGTAATCGGCTAAATTATGCTCATCAAATAACTCTTTTGGCACAAGACACGACAACTCGTTTTGATAGATACACGTAACCGAGTCAAACACCTGCTGAAGTTCTGTGTGAGCTTCTATTGTTTTTTTTAGTTCATAAAGTAATTCATAAGGTGTTCCCTTTTTCTCTAATTGAACATGGGTAATGAATTCAAACGCACTATTAGAAC
>JAWUWM010000066.1:0-18047 GCA_034111845.1 Psychroserpens sp.
TCTCCAAAATCTTGCTCTGCAACATATTGCATAAATGTATTTAAACCTTCATCCATCCATGTCCATTGGCGCTCATCACTATTTACAATCATTGGGAAGAAGTTATGGCCAACCTCATGAATAATAACACTCATCATACCATATTTTGTACGGTCATCATATTTTCCATTTTTGTCTGGTCTTCCATAGTTCCAACAAATCATTGGATATTCCATTCCTTGGCGTTTTGCATGCACAGAAATAGCTTTATGATAAGGATAATCAAACGTCATACGAGAGTATGATTTCAATGTACTGGCAACTGCCTTTGTGGACCATTGTTCCCATAATGGGTTTCCTTCTTTAGAATATAACGATACAGCCATAACATCTCTCTCTCCAAGCTTTACAGCCATCATATCCCAGATATATTTTCTAGAGGTTGCGAATCCAAAATCTCTCACGTTTTCAGCATAAAGCTTCCACGTATTTTTCTTTTTAGAACGCCCTTTTTCTCTTGCCTCTGCTTCTGTTTGAGTTGAGATTACAACAGGCTCTTCATATGATTTCTTTGCTTCTTCATAACGCTTCATCATATCGTCTGAAAACACATCTTTTCTATTCATTAACTTCCCTGTACCATCCAAAAGGTGATCTGCAGGAACTGTAATGTTTACCTCAAAATTCCCAAATGGTAACGCAAATTCATCACGTCCCCAAAACTGTGAGTTTTGCCATCCTTCTACATCATTGTATACTGCCATTCTTGGATAGAATTGAGCTATCACATAATTTCTATTTCCGTCGGGAAATAATTCATATCCAGAACGCCCACCATCTTCAACGTGATTATTTATTTTATACCACCATTTGATGTTGAAAGAAAATTTATCTCCAGTCTTCATTGTTTTAGGCAACTCAACACGCATCATGGTTTGATTAATCATGTAGTTTAACGCATTACCATGTTTACTTGTAACACTTTCAATGTTGAAACCTCCATCAAAATTTTCAGTCATATAAGTTGACGTAAATTTAGAAGCAGATTGCGCAGGTGTCACTCTACTGGAAGTAATCCCATTTGTTGGTGCATCTTTTGTTCTCACATTTTGGTCTAACTGAACCCAAAGATATGTCAACTCATCTGGAGAATTGTTAGTGTATGTAATAGTTTCATACCCACTCAAGACTGCTGTTTCATCATTGATTTCCAAATCCATTTTATAATCTGCTTGCTGCTGGTAATACGCTGGCCCTGGTGCTCCTGATCCTGTTCTAAACATGTTAGGTGTAGAAAACTCATCGTAGAGTTGCTTAAATTTATTCTGATTGGTATGTCCAGGCTTTTGTTCTTTTTGTTCTTGAGCCACCACATTTAAAGAAATAAAGGCAATTGCTAAACAAAGGGATTTTAGTAATTTCATAGTCATTATTATAGGGGTAATTTATTTAAAATTTAAGTGTTGATTTGTATCTTCTTTTGTGAATATTAAGCTATTTACTTTCGAGTTTATTTTTGATTTTACCATATTTTTTTGCTTCGGAAATAAATCAAAAAGAACAGTATTACTTATGTCAATAGTAATTATCGCGGCAACATCTTGTATTTCTAAGTAACACGCAACTTGATCGTTTTCATACTCTTTACCTACGAAATTAAAAGCAACTTCTTTAGTATTGATTTTAATTTTGAGCTTTTGTTTTAAATACCTTTTAATGTAGTCATCTACAGTTGATTTCTCGTTAATAGTCGTTAAGTCAATATTTTTATCAAAACGTTCTTGAAGTGTATACTCTAGATCATCAACATCTATTCTTGTGATGATCTGAACAGCTTTTTTCCGTTTTATGTACTCTATCTGTGTCACACTCACATAATATTTATGAGCAAACGATAAAAAGAAGGGAAAAACAATAGCTAATAAAGTAACCTTTATAAAATTCATATCTTTTAATAAGGAGCAAAAATACCAATTTTATAAAATGTTTATTCTTAAAAAGTGTTAATAAATTGTAATTGGACTAATCTTGAGGTTCTGCAGACTCTGTAGTGCTTGTATAAAGTTTTTGCAGCAGAAACTCATAGATTTCAAGATCATTATCTGCCTTGCAGAGGATTGCAAATTTAGGATCTTCGGCAACGTAGTAGAAAAATTCAATTTTTAAGTGTTCTTCAATGTCTTGATCGGCGAAAAGCAAATTTGAAAACTCAGCTATAACCTTGTTCATACAGATCATTTGCTTTTCTAACTTCAACGCATATTTCAATTCTTTAGTTCGTCCAGATATTTTATTTAAAATCTTATGAATATTAATTGCTATGAACAATGGAGCAACATAAAATGTTTTTCCGGCATCTGCTTCATAGAGCCTTCTCTCTTTTTGAGTTTTAGGTTTCCCTGTATAACCTGGTATACCAACATCATAAAAATTAATATCTCGTTTGGCATCACTATTTCCAATGTCTAAAAACAAGTCCCCTGTTAGAATTTCACCTACAACAACCTCATCTAATTCATTTACTCGATCTTCTAGTTGTATGGAGAGGTACTCTAGTTTTAAAATGGTTTCTGTAATGACAATGTTTTGAGGAATGTACTGGATGCTAGAGACCAGAATAGTATCATTTAGTCTTACAGGAACAACAAACTCTCCTTTGTGGTTTGTAATTGTAAATTCTTGAGCGGTTATATTGAGGACATGAACACTTCCCACATCTGAACTTGCTATGACTCTACCCTTCAAATTGATAGTTTGAGCATCACTATACCAGCATGTCGATAACATGATAAAAAGAACTGATATGTTTTTAATCGTTTTCAAGATGTATTTTGAAAGCTTCTAGTTTGCTTTTCAAAAATTCTAAAGTTTTAATATCGATTCCTAAGTCACTTATATCTATAAATTCAGGATCATCTCCACAA
Organism: Psychroserpens sp.; assembly: GCA_034111845.1. Classification (GTDB taxonomy): domain Bacteria; phylum Bacteroidota; class Bacteroidia; order Flavobacteriales; family Flavobacteriaceae; genus Psychroserpens. Next base: position 2,904 of record JAWUWM010000066.1, read on the forward strand.
AAATAAAAATACTCATTTTGCATGTTTGCGCTAAAGGTATCATCTTCAAAAATCAATTTTGAGAATTTTGCTTTTGCTTCAGTAATAGCTAATTCTAGCTCTTCTCGCTCAATTTGCTCTTTTAAACGTTTTGTGCGACCAGATATCCAATTAATCAATGGGTTTAATGGCACTAAACCACCTCCAGATGTTGCCTCATACAGGCGCCTTTCGCTCTGCGTTTTTTTTGGACCAGTATAACCAGGGATACCTAAATCATAGAAATTTAGTTCTCGCTTTACGTCACTGTTTTCTATATCTGTCATTAAACTCCCAGTTAAAATCTTACCTACGACAACCTCGTCTAATAGGTTGACATTATCTTCAAGATTGATAGTAACAGCTCTAGTTTGCATTATGATGTCTGATATCAAAATTTCTTTAGGCACATATTGAACACCAGATATTATTAAGGTATCATTTAACTTTACTGGTATCACAAACTCTCCTTGATTATTTGTAATTGTAAATTTACTTGCTGTTTTGTTTATGACATGAATACCTACAACGTCGCCAGACGCTATAATCTTACCAGAGATATCTTTTGTTTGAGCAGAGATTTCCGCAGAAAAAAAAAGCAATAATAAAAAAAATTGACACTTAATCCTTTTCACTATTTACATTTAAAAATTGTTGACTTTTATCATAAAGAACTTCCAGGAACTCTAGCTCTTTCCCATAATTTAAAAGTGTAAAATCAAAACCTTCATCATTTTCAACATATTGAATAAAATCATCTACACGATGTGCAGGAATATTAAAATTATCCACAATAAATTCTGACCCAAAGTAGTATTTAACATCACTTATTGGAACATCTGGCACTCCAACTGCTTTCTTATCTTTGACCTTAGATCTAAATAACGGAAGTAGTAATTGATCAACAACATTTACAATATTTAAACCATTAACCATTGTTGTAGATTGAGAGTGCATCGCTTCATTTGTAATACCAGAACGCGGATCGGCAATAAACTCGTACTCATCACTTTTTTTAATCCCAAAATACAGGGCATCTAATTTAGGGTTAAATGTCTTTACCGTTGAAACGTCATTTGGTAAATCCCCAGACAATCCTTTAGTAAGGACTAAAATTTCGTCTAGCTTACTAATTTCTTCAATTAAAAAAACACGAATACGCTTTGAACTTATTATAGCCTCGTTAACACGTAAATCAAAATTTTGATACTGTAATGCTCTAAACTCTATTAGGTCGTTTAATCCAACTCGTATTGTGAATTCTCCTTTTTCATTAGTAATCACTCCTTTTTCCGTAGACGTATTGAATACGGTAATAGCATCAACATCTTGATGTTCGACAATTATCTTGCCATCAACTTTGACGCGTTTTGATATTTGTGATGTCATCGTAAAAGATGTAGATAATAAAAATAGGAGTAGTAACTTCTTCATAGTTTTTGTGTTTGTTAATGTAAAGAAAGGATTTGAAATCTTAAATAATTAATAAAGCGCCACTAAATTTTTGTTAAATTAACACTTTAAATAAATTTACAAAAAAAACGTAACTAATGAGACATATAATTATCGCAAGTACATCAACTGTTCATGGTGGAGAATCCTTAGACTACTTATTGCATGAACTGAGACTCCTTTTTAGAAATACTTCACAAATATTATTTATCCCATACGCAAGACCTAGCGGAATTACTCATGATGAATATACTAAAAGAGTGCGTGTTGCCTTTAATAAAATTGATAAAACAGTCGTTGGGATTCATGAATTTGATAATCCAAAAGATGCCATAAAAAATGCCAAAGGAATTTTTACTGGTGGCGGCAACACTTTTGTTTTAGTGAATCAATTGTATAAAAACGATCTCATTGATACCATAAAAACTGAAGTTAAAAAAGGTACGCCATATTTGGGTACTAGTGCTGGCAGCAACATCTGCGGTCTCACCATGAACACGACTAACGATATGCCAATTGTTTATCCTCCAAGTTTTAAAACCTTAAGCTTTGTTCCTTTTAATATCAATCCACATTATTTAGATCCAGACCCAATGAGCAAACACATGGGAGAAACTCGCGAGACTAGAATTAAGGAATTTCATAAATTTAATACGCAACCTGTTGTTGGGATTCGCGAAGGAAGTTGGTTAGAAGTAAAAGGCGACGCAATTACTTTGAGAGGAACTTTGGATGCACGTATTTTTAAATATGATAAGGCGCCTTATGAGATTGCGACTGGGAGTTCCCTGAGCGGGTTGAAATAGAACATAATAGTTAAATTGATAACAGTAAATTATAAACTATTAAAGCAACAGTAATATAGACCAGCCTTATGAATAAGACAGCTCAACTTAAAGGTTTGCAAACATATTTAGCAGGCTATGAGCATGTATTAAGAGATAATAATTCACCTCAATATGATGAAGAGGTTGAGCCATTCTTTGATTGGATTGCAAACAAATTAGATTTTTACGAGTCTACTTTAGGATAAGTAAATATAATTTTAGCTGCTTCTACAACTCTAAAACCGAACTATATAAAAATGAGAAAATTTTGACTTACATGTGACATAGGAGTAACATGAATTATCAAATAAGCTATTTCACAAATTACGAGAAGAAAACTTTAATTAGAAGAAACAAAAAAATCCTCATCGTACTGATGAGGATTTTTGAGCGAGAGACCAGGTTCGAACTGGCGACATTCAGCTTGGAAGGCTGACGCTCTACCAACTGAGCTACTCTCGCATTCCGAGCGCAAATATAAAATAACTTTACTTTCTTGCAAGCATAAAATCAAAACTTCTTTAAAAAATGATAGCCTAGAATTTCAAAGCCCTCATTATAATAAAATTTATGAGATGGATAGTTTTGGACATAGGTATTGAGTTCTGCAGTATTACAGCCTTTATCGTTTGCATATTCATAAATCCAGCTCAAAAATTCTTTCCCAAGTCCTTGGTTTCGATAAGCGTCGGCGATGTAAACATGATCAATTTCAACAGTTTTACCAGCATAATGTCGCGTAGAAAACCACATACCACTTAAACCAATTAAGTGATCACCGTCAAAAATCACTGCACACTCATAATTTTGAGTGATCATTTCTGCAAAACGTTCTTTGAGAAGTGCTTCGGAAACTTTAAAACTAGTAAGCTCTTGCATTAGTGGTACAATTTCATTAATTCGAGATTTTTCGAGTATTTTAAATCGGAAAGACATAGCTGTAAATTTCGAGTGAAGATAAATATTTTTGATTAAGTTTGATTTTGAGATCCCCAAAACTAGTTTAGACTAGATATCATTTGGCACACATTATGTATCGATAAGTCATTATGAATAGACGCAATTTTATAAAAAGCACTACAGTTATTGGAATGGGATTAGCGGTTTTTCCGCAAATAGCTTTTCAGGACTTAAATCACACAATATCTTACGATGAGTTAATTGGTAAGGGAAATCCTGACGTATTTGGTAATGGTTATAAATTGCTACAAGAAGCCCATAATGCCTTTTTAGACATGAGAAAAGAGGCTCTTAAAAGTGATATTAATCTAAAAGCGGTGTCTAGTTATAGGAACTTTGCTCATCAAAATAGAATTTGGGAACGCAAATACAAACAAAATAGATCTAACGGATTAAGTGAACAACAAAGTATCAAAAAAATCATAGAATACTCAACACTACCAGGAAGCTCAAGACATCATTGGGCTACAGATATTGACTTAATTGATAGCAATGCACCTCAACCTCGTCGTGTATTAAATCCAAAACATTTTGAAGGTAACGGTTGTTTTTCAAAATTTAAAATCTGGATGGACACAAACGCTAGTAGGTTTGGTTTCTACCTAGTGTATACAAATGAGACTCATAGAAAAGGTTTTAAATATGAGCCTTGGCATTACAGTTACAAACCGCTTTCGCAAGGTTATCTGCAAGCGTATCAAAAACTAGATTTAAGAGCAATTATTAATTCAGAGCAATTAATGGGGTGTGATTATTTTTCCGAAGAATTTATCACTAATTACCTCAAACAAAATATATTAGATATAAATCCAGAACTTTTGTAAATTAAAAATTACTTATTATTACAATAATAAGAGGGAATAATTTTAAAATTAGGACTATTTATTGGTGCCGCTATCGCCCTATTTTTTGTTTTAAAACGTTGCAGTCAGCGTGAAGAAAACCAATATACAGGTCCCATTCCAATCATATCTATATCTTCTACTGAAGAAATTAAAATTGGTCTAGCAGGTGTATCTCAAATCACTCAACAGTATAGTGGATTGCATTCCAATAATCAATATCAAGCCATGGTAGATGATGTTGGCAACAAATAAGTAAACAACAGCATTGTGAGAGAAACACCCTGTAAATATGAATTCCATCTCCTCGCTGACCCCTATACTATAAATGCATTCGCTTTACCTAGAGGACCAATTTATACTACCTATGTTTTGTTTTCTAAATTAGAAAACGAGGATCAACTCGCTGGTGTTTTGGGACATAAAATTGGTCATGTTCTGGGTCGTCATTGTGCTGAGCGTATTGCCGAAAGTGATTATTGGCAAGGTCTTACAACCGCAGGATCAGTTGCTGCAGATGCTCGATCATTGTTTAGTGATATTGGACAAAATACATTATTGACTAATGGTGGTGGTGGTGATGAACTGGAAAGTGATGAACTTGGAGTTTTGTTTATGCTTGAGGCTGGATATGATCCTGAAGAACTAATTGGTGTGATGGAAATATTAAAAGCTGCTGCTGGACCAAATCGTGTGCCCCAAATGCAGAGTACACATCCAGATCCCAAAAATCGTAAAGAAAAAATTATAGAAGCCATACAGAAATACAAAAACGCGCCGTAATGGACGCGTTTTATAACTAACTCAAATATTTGTTTCTTAAGCGAAACCTATTTTATTAAGACTCTAAACCTTTAATATATGCTAGTGCGTCTTTTGCATTAGATAATTCGGCATACTTCGCTGCAGTCATACCTTTACCAGACTTTGTATTTAATTCAGCTCCTTTTTCTACTAGAAGCTTTAAAATATCAAGTCTATTATACTTTGCTGCATACATCGCAGGCGTTAAACCGTTAGACTTCTTGTTCACGTCTTGACCTAACTCAATCAATTTTTTTACGGTATCTAAATCTCCTTTTACAATAGAGATACAAAATGGATTTACAGCTCTTTTTACTGTTGCTTCATAAGTTGAAGATTCTACATTGTCATTTGTCGCCTGTATGGTTGTAAATGAAAACCCTAATGCGATTGCAATAATTACTACTGATTTTTTCATGATAAACATTTTTAAATTAATTGATTTATGTTTTTTGATTATACTAAATAGACGACAGAAGTTTTAATTTGTTACACAAAAAATATATAATAACATTTATTTAACTATTTGTAAACAAATATGTTAAATGTATTACAATCAAGATTTCCGAACTTATAATATCTAAATAATTAGATGACAGATTGATTAATAATCATTTTTATAATCCCATTTATAGATAAACGCTATTAAACTTTTATATTTGATTTCTCATAAAACGAATTACAATGAACAAAAAAGTTATTTTAATGATTCTTGATGGGTGGGGAATGTCTCCAGATCCCAAAGTGTCTGCTATCGATAATGCCAAAACACCATATATAGACTCACTTTATCATAATTACTCTCATGCTAGTTTAAGAACAGACGGTTTACATGTTGGTTTACCAGAAGGACAAATGGGAAATAGCGAAGTAGGCCACATGAATCTTGGAGCTGGACGTATTGTATATCAAGATTTAGTAAAAATAAATCTAGCTGTTAAAAATGACACTTTAAAAGATGAGCAAACACTTGTTAATGCTTTTCAATATGCCAAAGACAATAATAAGCCTGTACATTTTTTAGGATTAGTGAGTGATGGTGGCGTTCACTCTCATATCAATCATTTATTTGGTTTAATAGATGCAGCTAATAACTTCGGAATAAAAAATTCTTATGTTCACGCTTTTACAGATGGTAGAGATGTAGATCCTAAATCTGGATTTGGCTTTATCACATCTTTAGAAACGCACATCAAAAACACAAATACAAAATTAGCATCAGTCACTGGTCGCTATTACGCCATGGATAGAGACAAACGCTGGGAACGTGTTAAGCTTGCTTATGATGGATTAGTAAATGGTGAAGGAGAACATTCGCAAAATGCGACCCAAAGTATCGACAACAATTACAATAGTGGAGTAACTGATGAATTCATAAAACCAATCATTATGGTTGACGACAACAATCAACCTCTTGCCAAGATAAAAGATGAAGATGTGGTTATCTTTTTCAACTTTAGAACAGATCGTGGTCGTGAATTAACCGAAACCTTATCTCAAACTGATTTCCATGAGCAAAACATGCACAAGTTAAATTTACATTATGTGACTTTAACTAACTATGATGACTCTTATAAAGGCATCAACGTGGTTTTCAATAAAGATAATCTCACCGAAACTTTAGGTGAAATATTAGAGAAAAATAATAAGACACAAATTAGAATAGCAGAAACTGAAAAGTATCCTCATGTGACGTTTTTCTTTTCTGGCGGACAAGAAAAACCATTTCAAGGCGAAACTAGGCTCCTCAGGAATTCACCAAAAGTAGCAACCTATGATTTAAAACCTGAAATGAGTGCTTTTGAATTAACAGATGCCCTTGTTCCAGAACTTGAAAAAGGAGATGTTGATTTTGTATGTTTAAATTTCGCAAATGGTGATATGGTGGGTCACACTGGTGTTATGGAGGCTGCAATAAAAGCTTGCGAAGCTGTTGATACATGTGTGAAAAAAGTTCTTGAAACTGCATTAAACCATAATTACACGACCATCCTCATTGCAGATCATGGTAACTGTGAAACTATGATTAATCCAGATGGATCGCCAAATACAGCGCACACCACTAATCCTGTTCCTGTGATTTTAATAGATAATGAAAAGCTTACTATAAAAGATGGCATATTAGGTGATATTGCGCCAACTATTTTAAAACTTATGGGAGTTGAAAAGCCAGAAGCAATGACACAAGAATCATTAGTATAATTGACATCTAAAAATTGTATTTTTGCATCATAATAAAAACGCCAAATGAATTTTCAAGACAAACTTGTCATAGCTATTGATTTTGATGGAACCATCGTTGAAGATGCCTACCCAAAAGTAGGAAAACCTCGTATTTTCGCATTTGAAACTATGAAACGTCTCCAGCAAGATGGTCACAGAATTATTCTTTGGACCTATAGAAGTGGTTCAAAATTAGACGAAGCTGTTACTTTTTGTAAAGATAATGGCATTACATTTTATGCTGTGAATCAAAGTTTCCCAGAAGAAAAGTATGACAACTCTGTGAGTAGAAAAATCTATGCCGATATATACATAGACGATAGAAATATTGGAGGCATATTAGGTTGGGGAGAAGTGTATCAACTTATTACCAATGAAGAACCTAACATGAATGCTCTAAAAGAAAAAAAGGACTTCTTCTCATTTTTAAAAAAATAATATGATCATAGTCAAAACAAAAGAAGAAATTGAGTTAATGCGTTTAAGTGCATTAGTCGTTTCCAAAACTTTAGGTATGCTTGCGAAAGAAACTAAAGAAGGAGTAACGACAATGCAGTTAGATAAACTTGCTGAAGATTTTATAAGAGCTCAAGGCGCTGTTCCCGGATTTTTGGGATTGTATGATTGTCCGTCAACATTATTATGCAGTGTCAATGAAGCTGTAGTTCATGGGTTACCTACAGACAAGCCTCTTAAAAGTGGTGATATTGTATCTATAGATTGTGGTTCGCTTATGAATGGGTTTTACGGAGATCATGCTTATACTTTTGAAATTGGCGAGGTCGCTCCCGAAACTAAAAAACTAGTACAGATCACTAAAGAATCTTTATACATTGGTATTAGAGAATTTAAAGCTGGAAACCGTGTAGGTGATGTTGGCTTTGCCATACAGCAATACTGTGAAGCGCAAGGTTATGGAGTCGTTAGAGAACTTGTAGGTCACGGTTTAGGCCGTAAAATGCATGAAGACCCAGAAATGCCTAACTATGGTCGCAGAGGTCGTGGTAAGAAATTTATTGATGGTATGGTCGTCGCTATCGAGCCAATGATTAATGGTGGGACTCACAAAGTAAAACAGCTTAAAGATGGTTGGACAATCGTGACTCAAGATAGAAAACCTAGTGTGCATTTTGAACACGATGTAGCACTTATAAATGGTAAACCAGAAATCTTGTCAACGTTTGACTACGTTCACGAAGCACTTGGTATTAAAAGTGATGAAGAAGTTGAATTTAAAAATCACGTCCCATCTCACAACTAGTATTATAACCATTGAAAAAGCTTTTTAAATTTGCACTTAATACGATACCGAGACCTTTATTAATCAGGTTAAGTTATGTTGCTCGTCCTATTCTAGCGTTCTTTTTGAAAGGAGATAAATTCATAGATCCAATTGATGGTAATAGTTTCAAAACTTTTTTACCCTATGGCTACGGTAATCAGCGTAATAACGTACTATCACCTTCTACATTAAGTTTAGAACGTCACAGATTATTATGGTTATACTTGCAGAATGAGACTGATTTTTTCTCTTCGGAAAGTTTAACTGAAATAAAAAAAGTGCTGCATTTTGCACCTGAACAATGTTTTTTGAAACGCTTTAGAAAACTAAAAAATTTAGATTACACAACAACAGATTTACTATCCCCTATTGCTGATGTAAAAGCAGATATTTGTGATTTACCTTTTGACGATAATAGTTATGATATTATATTATGCAATCATGTATTAGAGCATATTCCTGACGATACTAAGGCTATGCAAGAATTGTATCGCGTTATGAAACCAGGTGGAATGGGAGTTTTTCAGATTCCTCAAGATTTATCTCGAGCTGAAACTTTTGAAGATGATTCTATTACAGATCAAAAAGAACGCGCGAGAATCTTCGGTCAATATGACCATGTTCGGGTTTATGGTCGTGATTATTTTGATACCCTTCGCAGCATAGGCTTCAAAGTTAAAGAAATAGATTACACCTCTAAACTTTCCGAAGAAAAGATAGAGAGATACGGTCTAGCTAAAGGAGAAATTATTCCTGTAGTTTACAAATAAAAAATTACTAAAAATTTAGTGTAATGACGCAACAAATAATAATTATTACAGGTGCTTTTTTTGGAATGCTTTCAGTGATTTTGGGAGCTTTTGGAGCCCATGCTCTAAAGAAAACACTTTCTAATGAACAGTTACATAGTTTTGAAGTTGGTGTAAAATACCAAATGTATCATGCTATTGTATTACTGGTTTTAGGTTTTAACTTTGAGACTATAACGTCTGCCACATATTGGTGTTTCACTCTTGGGATTATATTATTCTCATTTAGTATTTATGGCTTGGTTATATCTGCATCCAAAGAAAAAAAACTTAAGTTCTTAGGTCCTATTACTCCTATAGGCGGTTTGCTTTTAGTTATTGGTTGGTTTCTAATACTAATTAATACTTTATAGATTATGGGCATTAATTGGTTAGACTATAAATTAACAGAGACTCTGTAGGAATTAAAACAAGTTATTAAACTTTTCGGCAAAGTGACATGTTATATTTTTGAATAACAAGTGTCTTGGTTATTTTCTAAATTAAATGGTTTTTAGTAGCTATTTGAGAAGACACTAAAAAATTATAATCCTAGTTAAAAAAGAAAAAAGCTGAACTAAATAGATTTAGAACAGCTTTTTATATAATCGAGATTAATAGCAATTATTGGACACATCCTTTTCTAATAAGTCACAAAATTACTCAGGAAAATTATTTAAACTCAAAGTTTCGAATTCACTTTGTTCGTTTTCAAAAATCATAAAGACTTTAAGCTCTGGGTGTGATTTTAAAAAAGTTCTAACCTTGTCTATTCCCATTACTTGAAATGCTGTAGCATAACCATCAGCTGTCATGCAATCTTTAGCAATTACGGACACACTAAGAATATTAGTTTTTGAGGGGTAACCTGTTTTCGTATTAATGATATGTGTAAATCGGTTTCCATTCTCATCAATTTTAAATTTCCTATATGTTCCTGAAGTCGCCATCGCTTGGTCTTTAAGGCTAATTGCTTTATAAACGGATTGCCCCCCATCAAAACGCGGTTCATTTAATCCAACACGCCATGATGCACCTTTTTCAACGTTCATTCCTTTAGACCGAATCTCTCCTCCTATTTCAACGAGATAATTTTCAATATTATTACGTTCTAAAAATTCTCCAATAACATCCACGCCATAACCTTTGGCAATAGCATTAAACTCTAGATAAGTCCCTTGAGGTTTATTAACCTTGAACCCATTTTGAAATTGAGCAATTTGTACTTTTTGCAAACCTACATTTAACATTAAACTGTTTATCGTTAAACTATCTGTCAAAAATTTATTTTTATCTGCTCCAAAACTCCAAGCATTCACCACATTACCAATTGTAGGATCAAAAGCACCTTGAGTAACTGCAAATATTTCTCTTGATGCTCGCAATACGTTGTCGAAATGATAATCTAAAATCACAGATTCATTTCTATTTAATTTAGAAATATCTGAATCTAAGATATAAGTTGACATGGATTGATTCACGACCATAAACAAACTATCAATTTGTTGCATATAATTAGCGTCCGAATCATAGATAACAGAAAATGAAGTACCAAAAACAGGTCCAGATAGCTTCATGTTAATTGATTGAAGGCTGTTTTCAGAATTAGTGTCTGTTTTACATGACGAAACACCAAAAATAATAGCAAAACAAATAAGATACTTGTACATAATAATTTATCGTTATTTTAAGTTTTGGCAAAATTAGAATAAAAAAATAACTTTGTTATTAACTAACGATTGTTAATAACACGTTTATAACAAAACGATTTAAGTAATTTTAAATAGAAAAAATAATTAATTTTATTTTTTGTGAAGAAATCTAATAATATTAAGGTACAAATCAAATAGAATGACAAAAGTTTTTTTTAAGTTTTTGACGATTTTTTCGTTTTGTATTTTTTACGGAAACGCTCAAAACCTTACTAAAAATCATACAGTTAAGAAAGGAGAAACCGTCTATAGACTATCAAAAGTCTACAACGTTTCTATCTCAGAAATCATCCAATTAAACCCTAGTGCATCTAAAGTAATCTATATTGGTGAGGTCTTAAAAATACCAGTTTCTGGTATTAATCCTGATAAGGCAAAAACTAGTACTGTAGAAAACCCAACGAAAGTTGATAATTTGTTAGCTTACAAGGTCAAGTATGGCGACACCAAATTTGGTCTCTCAAAGAAATTTGGAATTAGTATCACGAGTTTAGAAAACCAAAATAACCATATTAAAAAAGGATTACAAGCGGGACATATTTTAAAAATTAATAATTCCAATTATTCACACCAATCACAATCGACCGCCGCAAATAATCCTCAACAATCTGGATCAAATCAGTTTCATGAGGTTATTAAAGGAGACACTTTTTGGAGTATTTCAAAATTATATGCTGTTGATTTAGCTTTATTAGTTAGCACTAATTCTTCAATAATCCCTAAAAAAATGCCTATTGGTGCTCAAATAACGATACCAAATCAAGCATTAACTTCTAATACTTCGCTTCAAAACAAAACAGAATATCTCGTTAAAAAAGGGGATACTAAATTTGGTCTTGCACAATTATTTAGCACCACTATTAAGAACCTAGAAACTTTGAATCCACAAATTGTGGATATGTTGCGTTCAGGAATCACCATAACAATCTCCTCTAAATTGAGCAATGAAGTAGCGAAAAGTAATTTAGATCCAAACTCAGATAAAGACGCCAAAACTCAGAATTCAAATGATACAATTATTAACACTGTTGCATCTAACACAGAAAGAGATTCAGTAATCGAAAAATTAGAAACTAAAATAATTACCCCTAATCCGATTTCAAACGAAACAGAATTAACCGCGAATACTGGAGATTCTTCAGCACTGAAGACTATTGCTAGTATAGAAAACAATAAATTATACTATAAAAATTATGTTATTGAGCCCAAACAAACACTTTACGGGCTCTCTAAAAAAGCTGGCTTATCTATACCAGAATTTCTAAAATTAAACCCTGAATTAGCTGAATCTGTAATTGTTGGAACAATAATAAAAATGCCTGTTTCAAATTTGGACTCTACTTTAAAAACGACTACAAATAGTCGTCCTAATCCATACACAGATTTAAGCACATTAATTACTTCCGTAGAAAACAAAAAGATTCTAATGTTAATGCCTTTTAACGACATAGAATTTAATTATTACACCAAAAACATAGATAATTACAATGCAGTCCCAAGTACTACATTACAAAATAATATTGAATTTTACAAGGGAGCGAGAACAGCTTTAGATAGTCTAAGGAAAATGGGTGTAAAAGTTGAAATTGACTTATTAAAAATTGACAGTACAAAACTCATTAGCGTATTCGAAACTATTGATTTGAATTCTTATAATGCTATTATTACTCGACGTTTTGATAAAGAAATTGAAAAAGCAATCTTATCAAAAGCCAATACTGATATTCCTATTATTACTTTAAACTCAAAATTTGAAAACTATAGCAGTAACTTAATTTTTCATGCACTACCATCTGTATACATCCAAAAATTAAAAACACTGCAATATATTAATAGTAAAGGCGGTAACATTATCGTTATTAGTGATAATAATAGAATTAACAGCAGATCATTTATCACAAAACACTCACCTGCTGCTAAAATACTTGTTACGAGCAACAAAGATGAATATTCAAATGAGGATCTCGTTTCCCAATTGGATAAAAACAAGACCAATTATATTATTATTGATAGTAAAAAAAACGGGGTGTTTTTGAGTTCTACAACTTTATTACTAGGTCAAATATCAAACTACGATATACAATTAGCTGTTCTTGAATCTTCTTTACTGCCAAATGATCAGCAAATTTCATCAAAAAGATTTAGAATATTAAAACTAATTTATCCAGATATCAACCAGATTACCAGCACCAAACAAACTTTAAAATATTTTAACAACTATAAAACCATATACGATATTGAACCTTCGAAAAAAGCACTTCAAGGGTTCGATGTTACATTAGACACTGCATTAAGATTATCCCAAGACATGGAGTTTAAAGACTCTGCAATAACATATAAAACAAGTTATTTAACGCTTAATTTCAATTACATTAAAAACACCTTTATGATTTACGATAATAACGAAATCATAATTCGTGAATTTAAAGATTAGATTATTGTTAATAAATTAGTAGCTTTATACAACTAAAGAAGTCTCATCCTTTCCATGGTAAAACAACCAAATAATTTTAGTTATAAAAACCTTTTAGTTTTTTTTATACTAACAATGAGTGGGTTACAAACACACTCCCAATGTCCAACAATTACAAATTCAAATCAAAGTTTTTGTGACTTAGATGGTCCAACTATATCAGAATTATCAGTAACAGATAATGGCAGTGGTGTAGTATGGTACGATACAGCGACCTCAACAACACCTATCGGAAACTCAGAAGGCTTGGTCTCTGGAGAAGATTATTATGCAGACGATGCTACTGGAACTTGTATCAGAGTGCGCGTAGATGTCTTTATTTATGGCGCCCCTTTTGGACTAAATTTTCAAGGTGTATGTGTAGACGATCCAAATGATGCTACCATTTCAGACTTAAATGCCATAGGAAATAATGTCCAATGGTACAGTATTCCTGCGGGTGGTGTTGCTTTATCACCAACAACGATATTAAATGACAATACAATATACTACGCAGATCAAGAGAATCCAGATACGAACTGTAGAACATCACGATTATCTGTTTTAGTAAACATTGGTTTTGTTCCAGTACCAATTGGAGATGAAATTCAAGAATTTTGTTCAGATGAGCTACCCACAGTTGCAGATCTAGTAGCTACAGGATCTCCTAATTGGTACGCCAATTCAGGATCTGTTATACCTTTAGAAACAACCGAACTTTTAATTAATGGAGAGAATTATTTTGCAACCTCTGTAGATCCTCCATGTGAAAGTGATAGTAGGTTTGAAGTCACCGTTATCATAAACAGACCTGCGAACTCAGGAATAAATGGATTTTTAGAAATTTGTGAAACAGATATTAGCACCACTATGTCTGTAAATTTAATTGATAGCTTAACCGGAAGCCCTGAAACTGATGGCTCTTGGAGTGGTCCTTTCCCCACTACAAATGGTAGCACAGGCACTGTCGATGTAACAACAATGACTATCGCTGACGGCCCTTATGTTTTTACCTACTTAGTAGATTCAGAGACTATTTGCGGTACTAATTCATCCACTGTTACAGTTACAATAATCCAACCTCCAAATTCAGGAACAGATGGTACTATAGATTTATGCACGGATAATAATCCAGTAGATTTATTTACACTACTTGGTGGTTCTCCAGAAACTGGTGGAACTTGGACTCCTGACCTCGCTGGTGGTACTGGTCTTTTTGATCCTGCTTTAGATCCTGCTGGAATTTACACTTATACCAGCTCCGGAAATGCGCCTTGCCTAGATGCTTCAGCAACCGTAACTGTAACAACGAATACACCTCCAGATCCAGGAACCAATGGCTCAGTAGATTTATGTACAAATAATGACCCAATAGATTTATTTACAATACTTGGTGGCTCACCTGAAGTTGGTGGGGCTTGGACTCCTGCGCTCGCTAGTGGTACTGGTCTTTTTGATCCTGATTTAGATCCTGCTGGAATTTACACTTATACGCTTATTGGAACTCCCCCTTGCGATGATCAATCTGCAACCGTGAACGTTAATTTTATTCCTGCGCCAGATGCTGGAACAAATGGCGCTTTAGATTTATGTACAGATGACGATCCTATTGATTTATTCACACTGCTTGGTGGTTCTCCAGAAACTGGTGGAATTTGGACTCCTGACCTCGCTGGTGGTACTGGTCTTTTTGATCCTGCTTTAGATCCTGCTGGAATTTACACTTATACCAGCTCCGGAAATGCGCCTTGCCTAGATGCTTCAGCAACCGTAACTGTAACAAC
>JAWUWM010000067.1:0-42346 GCA_034111845.1 Psychroserpens sp.
GGAAATTAGAGGACTTGGTTGTTGGTTGGGCATTTTTCCTTATATTGAATATGAATTACCAACCATCAAACTCATGAAAAATAGTCTTGCAACCATTATAGGCTTCTTCGTAGCGTCCATAACAGTTTACATATTTGAAACACTTATTGGTCATCGATTATTCCCTTTACCAGAAGGTGCAGACCCTTCAAATATGGAGTGGGTAAAAAACAACATGAATCAAGTCCCAACAGGCGCAAAAATCATGGTTGTGATTGCTCATTTTATGGGTATTGTTGCAGGAATGTTTGTTGCAGGCTTCATCTCAAAAACGAGTATGGTCCCAGCTTACATTGTTGGTGGTCTTATGTTTCTTGCTACAGTGACGACTATTGTTATATTGCCAAAAGAAGTTTGGTTTAGTAGTTTTGACATTGTGCTAGCTGTTGTTGGCTTATTGCTTGGAAAGTCTTTGGCGAAACGCCAGTTGACTATTTAGTTTGTCATTCAGAAGAAAGCATGACTAAAGAATCTTTTTGTTTTATTAGTCTGAGATTCTTCGCTATGCACCTCGACTACGCTCAGTGTAAATTCTGAATGACAGATTACAACATTTTAGCTTTATTTTATTCCAATCGCAACAGCACCTCTGGATCCAAACAATTCCCCTCATAAAACTCCAAATCCATTTTAGAACACACACCTGGATAATCACCAACATAATCTTGCATATCCTTAATAATCTGAAAATGCAAATGTGCTGCATAATCACCATTCACACTTGAATCCCCTAAAGTCGCGATTTGCTCACCTTTTTTGAAGGTCTGCCCTACTTTTAGGTGTTCTATGGAGGCTAGGCTTAAATGTCCATAAAGCGTATAGAATTCTATGTTTTCAATTGTGTGTTTTAAAATAATTGTTGGACCATAATCGCCATGGTTGGTGTTGTTTTTAAAACTGTGTACCTCAGCATCCAAAGGTGTGAATATAGGAGTTTCCGTAGCCACCCAAAGATCGAGACCTAAATGGATATTGCGTTCAGTTTCTGGATTAGTGTTCTTAAAATAAGTACTTCTTTGGTAGATGTTTCGGGTTTCGAGATACCCTCCAAAGGCCACTTTGGCACCATGTTTCTTTTTATAGCTATTGATGTAACGCTCTAATGTTTCCGAAGAAGACACATCAATAGTGTTGAGTGTTTTATTAGTCTTTGATAAGTCTAATGCGATGTAATCTGACTTCGATATTGCTGGGTCTAAAACATAAAGGGGTTGGTTACCTAGATCGCTTAATATCTGTGAGAACGCTTTTTTGGTCATGCATTAATTTTTATCAAAAATACGTCAATTGGAGATTATGTAGAACAATTTAGTTGAAGTGATTCCGCAACAAGTGCGCAATGACAGTTCGCTCAAATTAATGAGATTGCTTCGTCGCTTAGCTCCTCGCAATGACGTTAAATTAATTTTTTAAAGCATTCTCCAAATCTTCGGCTTTGTCTTTGGCATACATTAAACTATCATCCATTTCAAAGCACTTTTTAAAATTAGCTAAAGCTTGTATAGAATCGCCTTGCATTAAAAGTGCATCGCCATAACTGTCATATACATTTGCCGATTTTGGATACTCATCCCTATTCAATTTAAAAATTTGAGTCGCTGCATCTAACTTATCTTCATTTATTAATAGGTAACCCAATTTGTTGATGTCAGTTTCGTTGACGCGATAATTAATAGTATCTAATTTAACGCTTTCATAGAACACAATAGCGTCGTTTACATCTTTTTCATAAATGCGATTCGCCATGGCCATATAAATACTTTTCTTGGGCATTTGATAGGATTCTCCCGCTCTCAAATTTTTAATATTGTTAATAACAGAACCGAAATTCTCTCCAGAGTCATTGGTTAAAATGATAAAACCGCTTTTTGCATCGACTTCATTATGTAAAAATGTCACGAAGCCAACCCATCCACCAGAATGATTAATAATTCTCGGCTCTCCTGGATTATACTCTAAAAACCAACCGAAACCGTAACCGGTATATTCTCCATCATTTGTTTGTCCAGATTCCCAAGCTTCATCCAAATATGCTTTAGAAATAATGGTTTGATTTGCTAAAGCCATATTCCATTTATAGAGATCTTCTAGGGTAGAGTAAATTCCGCCATCACCTCTAACATCATTAACAATATCATAATCATTACTAATTAAATCTGTTTGATTCAATGCTTTTCTATATCCAAATACACGATTAGGCATGTTTGGATCTGCATCCAATTGATAGTTGTACAGGGTTGTATTGGTCATACCTATTGGATCTGTAATGTGTTCTTTTAAAAAATCTCTAAAATGCTGACCAGAAATCTTTTCTACGATAGACGCTAATACTAAATACCCCGTATTACTATACTCCCATTTCTCTCCTGGCTGAAAATCTAATTCAGGATCAACCCGATAAAATTCTTTTAAAATCTCATCATTTCCCAAAATATATTGCTTTGTAGAATCTTCTTTTACAAAGTTTTCAGCTAGTAGACGTTCATAATCAGTAAGTCCAGAAACATGATGTAACAATTGACGAACTGTAATATTATCATAAGGAAAATCGGCCAAAATAGTATTCACCTTTTGGTCGTACTCTATTTTACCTGCTTCTTTTAATTTCATAATCGCCATGCCTGTAAATTGCTTACTTACAGAAGCCAGGCGGAATTGAGAGTTTATGTCTAAAGAATCTATAGGATTGATTGATCGCAATCCGTTAGAACTTTTAAAGACGACATCACCTTTTTCGTAGACTAGAATATTTCCTGTAGAAATACCTTCTGCCTTCATGGCATCTACGAAATTGGCGTACTCACTTTTAGTGTCTTCTATTATGGTTATTTTCGTTTCCTTTTTACATGAAAAAAAGCATGCCGAAAAAAGACACACTACTACTAGTTGTTTGAATAACCTCATAATTTATGGATTGAATGTAATTGTATGCTCTAAAGATAAGTGATTTAGTTAATTGTTACAATAATGTAAAAAACGCCTATTTCTTTTCTTCGGAAATTGGAAGGCTTAAAACATTTTAAGCAAATAAAAATTGTGAATTTTATTATCATTCAAAAGGCTATTGAAATTAAAATATATTTTTATTGAAAAATATACAGCGTAGCTAATGACTGAAAAATCTTTAAGATATCCAGATGAGATTCTTCGTTACACTCTGAATGACAGAACTACTCCTTTAAAGCAATAGCACTAAACTTAGCATTTATTACAATCGTCTTGCCTGATTTTTTAGTATTGGGGTGGTTATTAATCGTTTGCTGCGTTGTTAATTTGTCATTTAAACGTGAACGATTACCTTTAAAATACATACTATAATCTACAGTATTACTTGGTAATTTTATAAGCGCTTCACTACTCTCTAAAATAATATTGAGGTTCGTAAATGCTTCTGAAATTTTTGAAATTGATAAATCCCCAAAACTACCATCTATGATGGCAGTTCCGGTTAGATTATCTATGTGCATATCTGACGAATTGCTATTTAACCGCAAACTAGCAACCGTATTAAGATG
Organism: Psychroserpens sp.; assembly: GCA_034111845.1. Classification (GTDB taxonomy): domain Bacteria; phylum Bacteroidota; class Bacteroidia; order Flavobacteriales; family Flavobacteriaceae; genus Psychroserpens. Next base: position 3,555 of record JAWUWM010000067.1, read on the forward strand.
TGCATTTTCAACATATTTTAAATTAAGTTCGCCATCACTCCATGTGTTTACTTGCATTGGAGAATAAGACACACTGATGGACGTGTCACTTCCATCAATGTGATTTGCTAAAAGATTAGCGTGTGATATATCTGCTTTTAGATTGTAAATAACAGACGACATCTTTAATTCGCCATGCCTTACATTCATATTTAACTTTGCTTTTTTAGGCATTCTTATTTTAATAGTGCGCTTCACATCTTTACCGTGCATTTCAAAACGCTTAGATAAATATTGGCTACGTTTCTCATGAGCTTCTTGTCTTTTCTCATTGGATTTTTCCATCTTTTCATGACGTTTTGACATCGCTTTTTCTCTAGCTTCCATATTTTTTTCCATGGCTTTTACGCGTACCTCCATTTGTTTACCGTAACGTTCTCCCCAAACTTCCATCTTTTTTGACCATTCGCCATCAAAACGCTTTCCAAATTCTTCTCCCCAAACTTCCATCTTCTTTCCGTAATCCTCTCCAAATTGTTTTCCGAATTTTTCTCCCCAAACTTCCATACGTTTTTCAAACGATGTAAAATCTATTTTAGCCATCTCTCTTCCCCAAGCTTTCATCTTCTCGCGATCTTTAGAAGGATAGTCTTTACTCCATTTTTCTAAATATGCTTCACCCTCTTTTTTATAAGCTTCAGAATCAAAACTCACGTTCGTAATACCATTTGGCAATTCTGGTAATTCTGGTATTTCTGGGGCCTCAGGCAGCTCTAGACGCGCCATCTCTGGCATTTCTGGTAACTCAGGCATTTCTGGCATTTCTGGTAAATCACCAAAATCCATATCACCTAAAATTTCTAAGGCTTTTAGCCCTTCTAAAGATTCAAAAGCACCATTGGTGAGCTCTGCTAAATCCCACGTCCCATGTGATCCATCAGACGTAATCCTCACGTTACTGCCTGAACCTTCTACTTTAAGGTTCCACGCTTTTAAAGCCTCCTTTAATTGGTCTTTAGATAATTTCTCACCTTCAATATAGGCTTCGATTTCTAAAGTATTTTTGTTCCATGTGTCAATTTCTATTTGCACGTAACTCGTGTTTAAATCAATTTCCACATCTTTTGTGACCTCTATTTTCTTTGATACTTTGGTTAATCGCTCTTGTGCTGAAACGCTCAAAGCGAAACAGAAAAACAGAAGTGTTACTACTTTATATATTGTTTTCATTTGATTATTTTTTAAATTTATATTCTGAAAAAAATTCCAATTACTCTTAAATATGTATCTCGACTCCGCTCGATATTACAGATTATAAGAATATTTCAGATGATTTGGTTACGCGTTAACTTTTTCTTCTTCCGAAGTATTTAAATCATTTAATTGTTCTTTTAAACGATACAATAAATTAAGTCTTAGTTTAAGATTGTCTATCAATGCACTTACGGTTAATTCATTTGGCCCATGCTCAGTTAGCTCTAATGAGAGTCGCTTATATTCTTGATTTAACTCTGCAAGTCTCACTACATAACCATCAAACAACTCTTTGTTTTCTGGCGTTTGTTTCACTTTAGACAACTCTATATTAATATTTGCCAAATAGTAATCTTCTACCTTTTTAAAATCTGGTGAAATATCACCGAGAGATTTCAATTGGTCCTCTTTAGAGGGGTTCTCAGTCTCTACGATTTCCGTAGGAAGAATGATTTCATTCCCAAAAAATTTCGAAGCTCCAAACCCTAATCCAATTAAGATTACTATACCGGCTGCTATTTGCAACACAGGGAGACGTTTTTTGATGGCGCTCTCAACTGGCAAAGCTTCATCCAACTTTTTAAGAAAACGTGCCTCATGATGGTCGCTCATTTTTAATGGCGATTCTTGCTGCTCTTCTTTAAATAATTTTCTAATATCTCGTGCCATTTTTTTGTGATTTTTCTCCATTTAAATATCAAACTGAATTTTATAAATCGTTTCTTTTTATCTACAATATTGTTAAAAAACAAAACCGTAACTCAGGCTATGCTTTTCATTTTAAACCTCATTCTAAATAAAAATAATTCAATTTACCTACAATCCTTTTTGAAATTTAATTGGCGTTAACTGTTCTTTTAATTTCGACTTACCTCTAGAGAGTTGGGTTCTTGAAGCAACTTCTGTAATATTTAAAATTTCAGAAATCTCCTGATGATCGTACCCTTCAACTAAATACAATATCACAACGTAACGGTATTTATCTGGGAGTTCTTTAATCGCCAACTTAATGGCATCTAGGGTTATTGTATCATCTACTAACCATTCGTTTTGATAATTGTCATCGACTACTTTGAGATGCACCTCTTCCAATTCTTGCAAATGTTGCTTCTTGGTTTTTAAGAAATCAATACTTTTATTAATTACGATACGTTTTAACCACGCTCCAAAAGTGACTTCAGCTTTGTACTGATTGAGTTTTGCAAATGCTTTAATAAAGGCTTCTTGTACGATATCTTCAGCTTCCATAGTATCCTTTACAAACCGCATGGCAACTATAAACATACCATCACAATATTGATTGTACAGTTTTAATTGCGCAGAACGATCATTCTGCTTGCATTGTTCAATGATGTCAATTTGAAATGTTTTCAAATCTGTTTTGGTTTGGTTACATACCTTATAGATCAATTATATCTATTTGATACTGGTTTAGTGAACTCATGTTACATATTTCTTTGACCTTCAAAATTCACATTTTGCACTCTAATTTTGTTCTTTTTTAAAAACGAAGCGACACTACATTTAGAAAAAACACTTTCATTATAACACAAAAGCAAAATTTTTCGGTTTAAAACAAATATGTAACATAAGTTCATTATAAAGACGACACAAATAATGGAGTGTTGCAAAAAATTACAATTTTTTAGAAAAAATATTTAATTAATTAAATATAGTGAATCAAAATGTTTGCATTGAAAGCCGAATAAATTTAACCCTACCTTAAAGGTAGCTCGTTCTAAATCTATTTAATACATGGCGGTTTTTTGCTTATTTATGGATTGACAACCAAAAATTTGGTTTAAATAATCTAGATGTCTATAGTGATAACTAAAACCGAACATAAGAAATTATAAGAAATTAGCGTTAACAATAGAGTAACCACGTGATTTTGAATTATATTTGAAGTCAATTACGTACTATCCTATATTTTTATGAATACCTTTTTAAAGCGCCTACTTGTTATCTTATCTATTGTTACGATTGGTTTATTTTTATACTCTACTTTCGTTGAAAACATTTTTGCGCCACGATTGAGTCCTAAAGATACTGTTGAATTCAAATTAAATGATCTCAAACTCGAAGTGTTTTATAATAGACCAACTAAAAAAGGTAGAGCGGTTTTTGGTGCATTAGTCCCTTTTAATAAAGTTTGGAGAACAGGAGCTAATGAAGCTACTACTTTTAAAACGAATAAGGACCTAATGGTTAAAGGTATATATGTACCAAAAGGAAAATACACGTTATGGACAGTCCCGAAAGATTCTACTTGGAATGTGATGTTCAACACCAAACAATATAAATGGGGAGTTGACGAAGAAATGCAACCTATGTGGGATCCAAATAGTGATATCTTAGAAATTGATGTTCCTGTAGAAAAAATAAATACTACCGTTGAACAATTTACAATTTCTTTTGATAATTCTACAGACGACCTCAAACTGACTATGGCTTGGGATAACACAAAAATTGCAGTACCTTTAAAAGTACTAAAGGATAAAAACTAGAAGCAGTTGTCTAAAAAGCCGAAATCGTCTGCATTACATGAGACAGATGGTGTATCATCACCTTCTGATATTACAGACGCATCATCTATCAAAATTATTCAACAAAAACGTAGAGCAAGACTTGATACGGAGACTTTAGTTTCTGAAATTTTAGTTGGTAACATTACTGCTTTAAGCAGAGCCATTACGCTTATCGAAAGTTCTAACCCAAAACATTTACAGCAAGCTAACGATGTTATAAAACGTTGTTTACCTTATGCTAATACGTCTATTAGAGTTGGGATTACAGGAGTTCCTGGTGTTGGAAAAAGCACGTTTATTGAAGCTTTCGGACTTCATCTCACTACTCTTGGCAAAAAAATTGCAGTGCTGGCAGTTGACCCAAGTAGTAGTTTAAGTAAAGGCAGTATTCTAGGTGACAAAACCCGAATGGAAGATTTGGTCAAAAACGATAATGCATTTATTAGACCCTCTGCTTCTGGAACCTCACTTGGCGGTGTGGCTCGCAAAACTCGTGAAAGTATTATTTTGTGTGAAGCTGCCGGATTTGATACGATTGTCATTGAAACCGTTGGCGTAGGGCAAAGTGAAACTGCAGTTCACAGTATGGTGGATTTCTTTTTACTGCTAAAAATAGCTGGAGCAGGTGATGAACTCCAAGGTATCAAACGAGGGATTATTGAAATGGCAGATGCTATTGCTATCAATAAAGCAGATGGTGAAAACCTGAAAGCTGCAAAGCTCGCTAAAGTAGAATTTAATAGAGCGTTGCACTTATATCCACAAAAAGAATCTGAGTGGCAACCCAAAGTAAGTTTGTGTAGCGCCTTACATCGTGAAGGAATTAGTGACTTATGGTTATTGATTTCAGAATATATAACACACACGAAAGCTAACGACTACTTTCAAAATCATCGTACTGAACAGAATAAATTTTGGCTACTACAAACCATTGAAGATCGTTTAAAATCTGATTTTTTTAATCAGACTAAAATTAAAGAGGCACTCAAAACGCAATTACAATTAATTGAGGATGAGGAAACGACGCCTTTTGTTGCCGCGGAGTATTTATTGAACCTTAAAAATTAGCTTTACGCCATTCCACTCGTTTTTGTGGCAGCCTCTAATTATAGAGTTTAGATATTATTATTTAACAAAGCTCTAGCCTTAACAATATCTGCTTTTGTTTCCGGTTGGTCGCCTAATATTTTAGGATGAGGCTTACTCCTATATCGCGATAATCTAGACTCTTTTTTAGACGTTCTGCAATATAAGAACTAATAATAGTATCTCCAGTAACCTCCATTCTCACACAAAAAATCTCAATTCATGAAGTAATAGTTTTAAAATTAAACAAGATTAACTAGATGCATTTTAAAAAGAATATTTTTGCATTACATATTTAGTATTAATGGATTTTAAAATTACAATCATTGTTCCTGTTTTTAATGAAGCAGGCAATCTATTGCGTTTAGAACAAGAGCTACGTTATTTTATAAGGGACGCTCCTGTTACTGCGATGGTTCTGTTTATAAATGACGGTTCTACAGACCAAAGTCAGTCGATAATTGAATCTATTTGTGATCGTAATCCTGAGTTTAATTATATCCAATTTTCTAAAAACGCTGGACTCAGTGCTGCTTTAAAAGCTGGTTTTGAACACACTAAAACAGAACTCATTGGTTATATTGATGCGGATTTACAAACGTCTCCAGAAGATTTCAATTTACTTTTAGAGCACATTGAAAATTATGATTTGGTCACTGGTGTTCGTCAGCATAGAAAAGATAGTGCACTAAAGAAAACATCTTCTATTGTTGCTAATACAGTGCGACGCCTATTTACTAAAGATGGAATGGATGATACAGGCTGTCCTTTAAAAATCATGAAAACCGAGTACGCTAAAGGCATCCCTATGTTTAAAGGCTTGCATCGTTTTCTTCCTGCAATGATTCTTCTGCAAAACGGAACTGTAAAACAAGTCCCAGTTCAACATTTCCCTAGACGTGAAGGGGTCTCTAAATTTGGTTTAAGACAACGGTTAATCTCTCCGTTGATAGATTGCTTTGCTTATCTATGGATGAAAAAGAAAACCATAAATTATAACATTAAGAAAAGCAGTACTAATTAATTTATTTTAGTTTAAATCTGGATTGTAAACCCGTATCTAGCGTATAGAACATAAATCCTGATAAACCTCCAAATAACATTCCGCTAACGATGTCTAAAGGATAGTGTACTCCAACATAAATTCTACTATAGGCCATTGCCATTGCCCATACGATCATAAATGGTAGCAAAAATTTGTACTTGGAGCGCAATTTTAAACCTACAAAAATAGCTAAAGACATAGAATTACTGGCATGACCAGAAAAATAACCAAATCTACCACCACAACGGTCTTTGACTAAACGCATATATTCGGCAACACCTTCTTGATGACATGGTCTAAAACGTTCAAATCCATGTTTAAATATATTGGTGATTTGATCTGTAAACGTAATCATTAAAGCAATTACGACTAGAGTTAACACAAATGATTTTGAGTTGAACCTCCTATACATGAGGTATCCCAAAATCGCATAAAAGGGAATCCAATTAAATTTTGTAGTATAAAACATCCAAAAACCATCCCACGTTGTGGTACCTAATCCGTTAAGGTATAGAAATAGTTCTCTGTCATAGTCAATGAGTTGCTCTATCATAGTGATCTTACTAATCGTCGTATCTTGAAACCTCTCTATCGTAGAATGCAGTGGCAGCTATAATTAAATTCTCTGCTTCTGCCTCAATTTCTTTTTGATCATGCTCATCAAATTCTTCAAACCATTCTACCTCATCATCTTCTAAATTAATGATGAATCGAGGGAAATCTGTATGAATCACAAAGATTGCATTTGGATGATCTGTATTGTCTCCGAGTATGAATTTTGGTAGTTCCATGTTTTGAATTGTAAATGTCTTTAAAGTTTTAAAAAGCTAAAGTTATGAAATCTTATGACTCTCGGATTAATCGTTTGGTCAAATAATTAAATCGAATACATAATAATATAGCAGCGGTAGTCAAACCCGCTAATAATCCCAGCCAAATGCCAAAACTACCATAATTTTCCTCTTTTCCGAAATAGAAGCTAACTGGAAAACCGATTACCCAATACGAAATAAAGGTAATAATAGTAGGGATCTTAACATCTTGCAAACCTCTCAGCGCTCCTAAAACCACAACCTGAATACTGTCACTAATTTGAAAAATAGCAGCTGCAAACATTAATTTTGCTGCGATTGTCATCACTTCGGTATTATCAACTAAATTTTCTGTATCGCTGTAATCCATATATAATTTTGGTAATTGCTCATGAAACATAAAGAAGAAAGCAGCAAAAAACACCCCTAAACATGTCGCTAAAAGGAATAGAGAAAATGCGATTCTTCGAAGTTCGAAATATTGACCTAAACCTTTTTGATTACCTACTCTAATCATTGACGCCACACTTAACCCCATAGCCACCATAAAGGTCATGGATGACAAATTTAATGCTATTTGATTAGCTGCTTGTGGGTTTTTTCCCAATAAACCACTCAACCAAATTGCTGATGTAAATATGGCAACCTCAAAAAACATTTGCATCGCGCTCGGTGCTCCCAAATTAATTAATTTTCTAATCATCAATTTATCAAGTACAAAAAACTTAATATGCGTTACAAATGCTTTAGACTTTTCTTTATTTCTTAGTAACCACCATAAATGAGCAACCATAACAAAACGAGATATTAGTGTACCATAAGCTGCTCCCACAATTCCCAATTCTGGGAAACCGAATTTCCCAAAAATCAACGCATAATTAATAAGAACATTAACGATGTTAGCTAATAGTGTCGCATACATAGGATATCTTGTCATAGACAACCCATCGCTAAACTGTTTAAATGCCTGAAAAATCACTAACGGAATTAATGAAAACGCAACCAAGTTTAAATAAGGTAATGCTAACTCAACGACCTCAACCGGTTGCTTCATTAGATATAATAATGGTTTAGCAAAAAACACAGATAAAAACAGCAGTACTCCTAGTATAGTACACAAAAACAAACCATGTTTAAAAGATGATTTTCCTTTAGCAAAATTATTGGCAGCATCAGCCTCTGCAACCAAAGGTGTAATTGCTGTAGAAAACCCAATACCGATTGACATCGCAATAAACATAAAGCTGTTTCCAAGAGATACAGCAGCCAACTCTGCTGTACCCAATTGACCTACCATTACATTATCTACAAAACTAACAAAAGTATGACCTAACATACCTAAGATAATTGGAGCAGCTAATTTAAAGTTGTAACTAAATTCTTTTGTGTACTGTGATAACATTTAAGCGGAATAATTTAAGGTGCAAAGTTAATTTTTTTGCTCTACCTAATACCAATTTAACCATCAATTGTCACATCCAATTCATTTCTTTTAGCACGTATTTTAATATAACATAAAACCGTAGACAAGGCTGTGCTTTGATTTTCTATTTTATATCAATTAGAGTAATTCCAATTAGAAATACGACACCACATAATTAATTGGGTAGACCACCTTAGATTGATTGATTTTAAAAAAAACAAAGCTCAATTACTTGATTTATAAAAAGTTACAAACTAAAATTGTTAATAAATTGAGACTCAAATCATAAGGATCGTTTGAGGAAACACTTATTTTTATCTTGTAAATACCTTATTGTAGTAGGTTAGGTATTTCGGATAGAAACTTTTTTAGCTATTATTTTATAGGGATTTAAAAATTTTATTGTTAAAAAACGTTTCAAGCAAAAAGAGGCATTGTCCTCTTTTTGTCTTTTTAAGTATGCTCTAAAAACGTCTTCCTAACCACTCTCTAAATTTATATAGCGTTGGTAAAGGATCTTTGAGAAAAGTTTTGGCCTCCGTATTATTCATTAAATAGTCTTTTTTGAAGATAAATAATGGATTTTTTATAATAGACTTCAATACGCCTTTTAATCTCATGTAATGAAAATCTTCAAACTCCTTATTAATAACATCCTGGTTTAAAGCTAATCTCACAACCTTATTAGGGAAATTTATTCCAGCAAACAAAGAGCCTTCTATACTTCCCCAAAAACGAGCATTGATTTCTAGGAGTTTATAATCACTAGTATTTGTATCATAGCGCATGTCTAAATGTGCCACACCAGACCAATTAAGTTTAGACATTGTAAGCTTTGCGACGTCATACACCGCTTCATTATTTAAAAAATCAAATGCTAATTGCGGAGCAAAATCATGCTTACCTTTCAAATTACCTTTCTGGATGGTATAACTTAATATCTCTCCCTCAAGACACAAAACACTGCAATCTATATCATAACCTTCTATATATTCTTGTACATATAAAGCATCACTAGCCATCTCTAAGTAGTTCTGAAATTCATCTCTAGAATTTATTTTGTTAATCCCCTCACCTCCTTTTGCGCTTAATGGTTTTATAAGGACTGGGAAATGCATTTGAGACAAAACTTGGCGTTTATCCGTTTCCGAAGTGATATAAAAAGAATTTGGATGTGGAATATTATGAGTCTTAGCAAAATCTCCTAATTGCCTTTTATCGATTGCAATTTCAAAATCTTTTAAACTTGGTAAAGGAATTATTTTTGAAGCACTTGAAATTTGCTGTTTATTCCTTATGAAAAAAAGAATTTCTTGCTCGGCAATTGGAAGTACAATCGATATGTCATGTTTTTCAATTTCAGAATTAATAATAGCTACCCAATTAGAATCGTCAGAGCGCTCATAGTAAGAATAATGGGTAGTGTATTTAGAATATTTTGTTGCAGTTCGCTTCGTATTGGATATAACGAATATCGAATAACCGTCAACATGAGATAAGCATTGTAAAACAGACAGAGCCCACGTACTGTCTCCATCTGGAATTAAAATGTTAATGTTTCCCTTCATTAATAATTAATAGCTTAGTAAATATAGTAATTAGACTACAAATTGTTGTGCTTTATTCTGCGCTATTTTAAATTCGGTAATTAAATCTTCTATGATTTGGGCAGTAGGTTTTACGTCATGAATTAATCCTGAAATTTGTCCAATTTCGAGTTCACCATCTTCTAAATCTCCTTCAAACATACCTCGCTTTGCTCTAGCACGTCCCAAAAGTAATTTTAAATCGTCTACTGATGGTGCTTTTTTATAAAGTTCTTGTAAATCGTTGAAAAATTTATTTTTTATTAATCGTACTGGAGCCAATTCTTTTAAAGTGAGTTGTGTATCGCCTTCTTGAGCGTCAACAACAATATTTTTGAAGGCGTCATGAGCAGAAGATTCTGTACTCGCTACAAAACGACTTCCTACTTGTACTGCATCTGCACCTAAAACCATAACAGCTAACATAGCACTCCCAGTAGCAATACCACCAGCAGCAATTAAAGGTACATCAAGTTGTTCTTTGACCATTGGGATTAAGGTCAACGTCGTCGTTTCTTCTCTACCATTATGACCTCCAGCTTCAAAACCTTCGGCAACTACTGCATCAACACCAGCGTCTTGAGCTTTCAGTGCAAATTTCACACTACTTACCACATGAACCACTGTTATGCCTTTTTCCTTTAACCAAGGTGTCCAAGTTTTTGGGTTTCCTGCGGAAGTAAAAACAATCTTTACACCTTCTTCAACAATGATATTCATGATTTCTTCAATGTTTGGATAGAGCATAGGAACATTGACACCAAAAGGTTTATTTGTTGCGTTCTTACATTTTTGTATGTGCTCACGAAGTATATTTGGATACATTGATCCAGCTCCAATAAGTCCTAAAGCACCAGCATTACTAGCTGCAGAAGCTAGTTTCCAACCACTATTCCAAATCATACCTGCTTGAATTATTGGATATTTGATGCCGAAGAGTTTAGTAATTGTATTTGACATTTATGATTTTATAAGTTTGAACGTTTTTGAAGCATTACCAGATTGAAAAGTCATCATATATAATCCAGGAGCCATAGAAGAAATATCTAACTGTTGAGAAGACGTTGTAATATTTTGTTCTAAAACGGACTTCCCTAGGACATCAAAAATTCTTAATGTCGTGATATCATTTGCTGACGGAATTTCAATATTTAAAATATCTGCTGCTGGATTAGGATACACTTTAAACTCGAAAAGCTCCTCTTCCTGCAATGATAAACCAATATCCAAGGCCAATTGAAGATCGGGTATCCCATAACCAATAAAAAAATCAGGTGTTGTATATTGAGATGCAGACATGCGTACATAATCTTTAATTTCCTCGTTGGTAGCGCCTGGAAATGCTTGCCATAAAGAGGCAATACCACCAGCCATTATTGGAGAGCTAAAGGATGTACCGTTATTATTTACAATTGTATTAGAACCATTTATGACAAAAGCTGCTACACCTCGTGCTGCTACATCAGGTTTTTGAGTCACTTGAATAGCACTTCCTTGTGAACTAAATGCCGCATAGTTTCTCTCGAAATCTACAGCTGCAATACTTAAAACACCGGTTGCATCTCCTGGAGCTCCAACACCATTTTCTCCAGAGTTTCCAGCAGAAGTAACTACTAAAATACCTTTCTCATTTGCAATATTTGCACCTCTAGTTATAAATGTTGTGCTACCATTAAGATCCTCATCAGTATGTGTATAATTTGGATTTTGGTAGGTCTTATAACCTAAAGAGGTATTAATAATATGAACACCTAGACTATCACTGCGCTCTGCAGCTTCTACCCAATAGGCTTCTTCTACTGGAGTTTCACTCCCTACATCCTCAGTTAAAAACAAATAATAGGACGCATCTGGTGCAGTACCAACAAATTGATCTTGTATAAATCCTGCCATATTACTGAGTACTTTTGTACCGTGATCGTTGCCAGTAAACGCGTGCACATTTTCATCTCGTCTTACAAAATCGTAACCACCTATTAAATCATTATTATCGCGCAAACGCTGAAACGCTCCCATAGTATCCACATTAGGAAATCCAGAATCTAATACTGCAACAAGAATACCTTCTCCTGTATAATCCAGAAGATGTAACGCATTTGCATTGATCATCTCAACTTGATTTTGTGTATCTCCATAGTTAAAAGATATGTTAGTATTTTCTATCAAAAATTTATCTTCGGAAATATCAACTCTTAATATATTTAAGCTGTTATCAGCAAAATCTACAACATCCACAAAACTAAAATCATCTACTAAAGCGTTAATATCAGCTTCGCTTCCTCTCACATAAACAGCATTAAACCATTTAGATTTGGCAAAAACGGTTACTCCGGTTTCTGGGGCTTTTAGGAGTGCAATGAAATTCTCATTTACAGGAACATCGCGTTCATCTATAACAATACCATGAATGCTTTTTCGATCAATCGCTTGCTGTGTTAAAATTGAAATAGGATTATTAATTGAAGCTTCGACGTTTTCTTTCTGGTTAAAATAAACCCAAGCGTCTTGTTGAGCATAGACTGCAAACTGTGTTAATACTATAACAATAAGTAAGAATTTCTTCATAGCAATTTAAGTTATCGTCAAAAACGCGGTCGTTTTAACGGTTAGACAATACGATTTGTGCAATAAACTAATCGTTACGGCAATTTAAGAAATTACTCCCGAACCTACTAATTCGTCATCCAAATACCACGCCACAAACTGACCTTCGGTTATGGCTGATTGCGCATTTTCAAAAGCCACAAAAAGCCCATTATCAACCTTATGAAGCGTAGCAATTTCTAACGTTTGACGGTAACGTATTCTTGCTTTAACCACCATAGTTTCATCAACTTTAAGTGTCAAATCTTCACGTACCCAATGTAACTCCTCATTAGTGACGAATAATGCACTTTTAAAAAGTCCCGGATGGTTTTTCCCTTGCCCAGTATATATGACGTTTTCAACAACGTCTGTATCAATAACAAAAAGAGGCTCAATGGTTCCGCCAACAGCGAGTCCTTTTCGCTGACCTTTTGTAAAATAGTGTGCGCCTTGATGTTTGCCTACTATTTTTCCGTCGGAAATTTTATAATCTATCTTTTTAGTTAAATACTGAAGTTCTTCAACGTTACTTTCAAAATTTGGACTTATGGTATGGTAATAATCTTGCTCAGCAGGAATTTCAACAATGACACCCTCTTTAGGTTTCAATTTTTGCTGTAAAAACTCTGGCAATCTTACTTTACCAATAAAACAAAGCCCTTGTGAATCCTTTTTATCTGCTGTTACCAAATCTAATTTAGTCGCAATCTTTCTAACTTGAGGTTTCGTTAATTCACCAATTGGAAACAAAGCTTTAGATAACTGCGCTTGTGATAACTGACATAAAAAATAAGACTGATCTTTATTATTATCTGCACCAGCTAACAAACTGTAAATTTCTTTAGAAGAACCGTCTTGCTCATTACCCTTATTAAAAATGCCTTTTCTACAATAATGACCAGTCGCCACATAATCTGCTCCTAAGTCTAAAGCGATTTTCATAAAGACATCAAATTTGATCTCTCTATTACAAAGCACATCTGGATTTGGCGTTCTCCCTTTTTGATACTCATCAAACATATAATCTACAATACGTTCTTTGTACTGCTCACTTAAATCTACCGTTTGAAATGGAATCCCTAACTTATCTGCTACTAACATAGCATCGTTACTATCATCTAACCAAGGACACTCATCTGATATGGTCACAGAGTCATCGTGCCAGTTTTTCATAAACAAGCCAATAACTTCATAGCCTTGTTCTTTTAATAGATAAGCAGCAACGCTAGAATCTACGCCTCCCGAAAGTCCGACAATTACTCTTTTCATCTAATCATTATTATTTAATTATGGTAAGATAGAACAACACACTAAAGATTTAGCATGACGTTATATCCTGCAAAATTAAGAAATAAAAATAGCAAGAGATATGCTGTTGCTATTATAATTAACTATGTTATCTATAAGTTTTAACTATTGCTTATTTGGATTTTGGCTTCGCTTGGTATGATCTTTAGTATTTACAAGTTTTCCATTTTTATAATACTTCCAAATCCCATGTTTAAGATCTTTTCTGTAAACACCTTCTGCTTCCAAATTTCCGGAAACATCGTAATACTTAGAAACACCATGTAATTCGTCGTTTGCATACATGAATTCTTTTAAAACTTTAGAATTTTTTGCATACCAAATTGATGACCCATTTAGCTTTCCGTCTGTATAATTCGCCTTTTCTGCACTAGTCCCATCTGGATAAAAAACAAGTTTCTCACCTTCAAGATTCCCATTATCATTATAGAACTCTGTTGACATTATAGACTTGCTTTTATTATGATAATAGATCCATTTACCACTATACAACTTACCATTCATTTGGCCTTCGCTAATTAGCTTTCCTCTTGATGACAAAAATTTCACCTCTGCTTTATTATTAAGGCTATTAAATATTTTAGTTGCACTCAAAACACTTGCGCCTTTATTTAGTGTGTAAAACTTAAACGTATCTATTTCTTTACCATGTTTAAATTGTCCTTCATATCGCAATTGTTTAGTCTTATCAAAGTGTTTTCTCCACACACCATGCCTTTTATTGGCATTATCAAACTGATTAATAGATTCTTGAGCGTAAACGTTTACAGTTAAAATTGTTAAAATATATATAAAAAAATAACCTTTCATTGGGTTTTGTTTAAGCATTAGTTAATTTTGTTCGACATAATTTTATGTTATGTTTAATGTTGAACAACAAAAACTCAAAAAAATGAAAATTATTTCAAAAACAATCAAATTATTACCGTTATTTTTAATGGCCCTTGCCATTACATCATGTAGTGATGATGACGACAACAATGGAGGAACAATTCCTCCTGTAGAATTAAACATTGTAGAAACTGCATTAGGAGATCCTGAATTAGCCTCTTTAGTAGCAGCTGTTACGAGAGCAGGTTTAGGAGATGCTTTGCAAGCTGATGGACCATTAACCGTATTGGCTCCAACAAATGCTGCTTTTACAGCGTTTTTAAGTGATAATGGTTTTGCAAGTCTTGAAGATGTACCAGTGCCATTATTAACACAAGTACTTTTAAACCATGTTATTGCTGATGAAGTAAGAGCTGCAGACTTAGTAGCTGCAGGTTCTGGTTACGGTCCTGGATTAGCAACAAACGATCAAGATTTAAACATAAGTATTTATTTTAACACGTCTAATGGTGTACGATTTAACAATGCAGCTTCAGTAACTGCAGAAGGCGCTGATATTGATGCATCAAACGGTGTGATTCATAAAATTGATGCTGTATTAGGTTTACCTGATGTAGTTGATTTCGCAATAGCTAACCCAGATTTATCAAGTTTAGTAGCTGCTTTAGGTGCTGCAGACGGAGGTTTAGTTGGTGTTTTACAAGGTGATGGACCATTTACAGTATTAGCTCCAACCAATGCAGCTTTTGGAGACTTTTTAGGTGATACGCCTTTAGGTAGTGTTGATACAGCTGTTTTATCTCAAATTTTATTAAATCACGTTATAGGAGCATCTGTTACTTCTGGTGCTTTAGTTGAAGGAGGTGCAAATTACACGAATACTTCAGCAACAGGTGCTGGCGGAAATGCAATGAGTTTATATTATAACACTACGGATGGTGTAACATTTAATGGTGTTTCTACTGTAATTGAAGGTGGTGCTGATATCGTTGGAACTAACGGAGTTATACATATTGTTGGTGGTGTAATTGACATCCCAACGGTTGTTACTTTTGCTACAGCAGATCCAAACTTTTCAACACTAGTTACCGCATTAACTGATGACACTCCAGGTACTGATTTCGTAGAAATTTTATCTAGAACTGAAGCAGGAAGCCCGGTAGATGGTATCAACCCAAATTATACGGTATTCGCTCCAACAAACACTGCATTTGCTGCTTTAGCCGAAATACCTGGAGAAACAGTGTTAACGCAAATTTTACTTCACCATGTTATTGCAGAAGCTAATATAGCGTCAGGAGATATAACAGATGGTGTTTCGCCAACAATGTTAAACGGTCAAACGATTACAATTAATTTACCTGGAACAGGCGATAATATTGCAGACGTAACTGATGCAGCAGGAAATACTGATATTGGTATTATTGCAGTAGATGTGCAAGCTGGAAACGGTGTAATTCACGTTCTAAACAAAGTGATGATACCTGCTAGTGAGTAAATCACATTATAAGTTCTTTAAAAATTGATTAATAGCATAATATAGTTTGTAACGAACTTATTACTAAAAGCCTTTAGATACTTTCTAAAGGCTTTTTTTAGGCTTTAAACATAACCTAATGCACTGCCTTATACCCTTAATGTAACTCAATTCAAAATGAAGTCTATGCAAATAGATATCATCTAGTATCCCTTTACTTCTAATAGCAATTTTAGAAGTAAAGCATATTGTTCATAAATTTTCTGTATTTAAAATTAGTAGTCTTAAGCGCCTTCTTAAACTATTAATATAAATTGATTTGACTCCGTAAAAGAAGCCTACTCTTTAATAAAGTTATAGCGCGCTGCAACACTTGCCCCGTTTAACATTTAGGGGTTCTTACTCCTATATTTCGAAAAGAATTAGCTTAAGCGTTAAGTACGTAATCCTATAATACTTATATAGGTCTTTCAGTATACTACATGCATAAGTTTCAATGCCAATATATTTTTGTTTCAGTACCCCTACAAATAGCGACAAAAGACAATAAAAACAGTAATCGCTAGTTATAAAATAGTAGCATATCAATATCAGAATATTAGATGTTTCCGAAGTAAAAAAGAACAAAAAAAAGAGCCTTTAGAATAATCTAAAGGCCCTTTATATGTTTCAATACGTTAATCGTATTATTTCTTTTTCTTTTGCTGTGCTTGTTTTTGCTGCTCAGCTTGCTCCATCATACCAGCCATTTTTTTCTGAAACTTGTTTTGTTTCTTTGGCTTTGTCTTGTTCACTTGGATTTGTGCATGAATTTTATCTTCATCGAGAATAAAATTCTTAATCACCAACATAATCCCAATACTAATAAGGTTAGAGATAAAGTAATACAAACTCAATCCTGACGCATATTTGTTAAAGAAAACAAGCATTAAAATAGGTGAAAAGTAAATCATATACTTCATCATTTTCCCCATATCTGGCATTCCTTCCTGTGTTGGTTGTGACGCCATTTGTTGACCTGTCGTCATTTTCATATAGAAGAATATAGCAATAGCAGCCAAAATTGGAAACAAACTCACATGACTTCCATACAATGGAATATTAAAAGGAAGCTGAGCAATGACATCATAAGATGATAAATCATCTGCCCAAAGGAAACTTTTTTGACGTAATGCAAATGCTGTTGGGAAAAACATAAACAAGGCATAAAATACTGGTAGTTGTACTAAACCAGGTAAACAACCTGCTAACGGACTTGCACCTGCCTTATTTTGAAGCGCCATAGTCTCTTGTTGAGACTTCATTTTATTGTCTTTATGCTTTTCTCTAATCGCATCCATCTCAGGTTTTAAAACCTTCATTTTTGCTTGTGACAAAAACTGTTTATATTGTACAAAAGACATCACTAGTTTTATTAACACAGTCATGACAATAATAGCAATACCGTAAGGTAAGAAACTACTTAAAAAAGTAAATAAAGGAATGAACATAAACTTATTAATCCATCCAAAAATCCCCCAACCAAATGGGATACTTTCCACTAGTTTGTAGTCATACGCTTTTAAAACCTTACTATCTGTTGGTCCAAAATATAATTGAAAATTATTATTAGCATCTCCATTAGTAAATGTTAGTGGCAACTTAGAGGAGTACTGCTTAGTAAACACGGTATCAATTTCTTCATCTTCTACTAAATCTAAAGAAGAAATTCTAACATTTTTAATAGGGTTTTCTGCCACCAATATGGTACTAAAAAAGTGTTGTCTGTATGATAACCAACGTGCATCTTCAAGAACGTCTTCGTCTTCTCCTGTTTGTGCTAACTTATCAATCTTATCACCTTCAGACATGTATGTTAATCGCGTGTAACGATTCTCATAACTAACACTCTGGTCATGACGGTAAGTTTTCAATTGCCAATCTAAATCTATAGCTTGAGAACTATTTACAATAGTGTTTAAACCTTCTGATCTAATAGAGAAATCTATCATATATTCAGTTGGCTTTAACTCATAACGGTATTCTAAAAACTGAGATTCTGATGCTTTAAATTTCATCGAAACTACTGTGTTTTCTCCGTTTTTACTTACTGTAGGTTGAAAATATTGGTCTTGAGTATTTAATATTCTATTATCTGCTGTAGGAAACGTGATATTAAATACTTCATTCCCATCTTGAATTAGTGCGATTGGAATAGAATCATAATCTACAAATTCTCTTAGAATAACTTCGGAAAGAAAACCACCCTTATTACTAAATTTTAAATCAAACACATCTGTTTGCACAATTGTATGCGTATCTGTAGCAGAAGGTAATGTAGATGAATAAGCGAAAGAACCTAGCTTATTCATTAAGTCCACTAATTTTAAAGAATCTCCCGGTTGTGGTGCTGTGAAATCTTCAGCAGTAACAACTTTAGTGTTTTTAACTTCTTTTGCCTCAGCTTTTTTATCGGCTTCAATTTGTGCTTGTTGTTCTTGTTCTGCTAATTCTTCAGGAGTGGGTTGATTTTGCCACATCATGAAGATTAATATTCCGAAGATAAGAACGAATCCTATAATCGATTTTACGTCGAATTTTTTTTCTTCCATGTTGTAATTTAAAAATGTCTCTGATTGGTTATCGAGAATGGTTACGTTTTATCAAAAAGCTATCCAATATTATTTCTGTGCCATACTGACACTTTTACTATTCATTTTATACTCTAATGCTGCCTTTACGAAAGACACAAAAACTGGATGTGGATTAGCAACAGTACTCTTATATTCTGGATGATATTGCACACCAACAAACCAATTATGGGCTGGGATTTCTATGATTTCCACCAAGCCAGTTTCAGGATTAAAACCCGTTGCTTTCATGCCTGCATCTTCAATTTGTTGTTTATAAGTATTGTTAAATTCATAACGGTGCCTGTGTCGTTCTTTAATATCAACGGTCTTGTAAATATCTTTGGCTAAGCTACCTTCTACTAATCGGCAATCCCAAGCACCGAGTCGCATCGTACCCCCTTTATCTGTGATAGATTTTTGAGATTCCATGAGATTAATTACAGGATCTGGTGTATTTTCATCCATTTCGGTAGAATTGGCATTTTTCAATCCTAGAACGTTTCTAGAATATTCAATAACTGCCATTTGCATTCCTAAGCAAATCCCTAAAAACGGAATATTATGCTCACGAACAAATCGTACTGCTTCAATTTTACCTTCAATACCACGCTCTCCAAATCCTGGAGCAACTAAAACACCGTGTAAGTGTAGTAATTTTTTTGCAGCATTTTTCTCGGTTAAATGTTCAGAATGGATAGACTCTATATTTACTTTAACTTCATTCTCTGCTCCTGCGTGAATGAACGATTCTAAAATAGATTTATAAGAATCTTGAAGTTCTACGTATTTACCAATAAGACCAATAGTAACTTCCCCTTTTGGGTTTTTATGACGTGATAAAAACTGATTCCATTGTGTTAAATCTGGTTTTGTCCTTGTTAATTCCAGCTTTTTTAAGACTACCGTATCTAAGCCTTCTTCTAACATTAAATTAGGCACATCATAAATTGTAGATGCATCTATAGATTGTATAACTGCTTCTGGACGTACGTTGCAAAATTTAGCAAGTTTATCTCGTAATTCTCTAGGAAGTTCGTGTTCGGTACGACAAACTAATATGTCTGCCATAACCCCACTTTCCATTAATGTTTTGACACTATGCTGAGTTGGTTTAGTTTTTAATTCTCCGGCTGCAGATAAATAAGGCACTAAGGTTAAATGAATAACGATGGCATTGCTTTCACCAAGATCCCATTTTAATTGCCTTACTGCTTCAATGTAAGGTAATGACTCAATATCACCTACTGTTCCACCAATTTCTGTAATAACAATATCGTAATCTCCAGAGTTCCCTAAAATTTGCACACGATGTTTAATTTCATCTGTAATATGAGGAATCACTTGAACTGTTTTCCCTAAGAACTCACCGCGACGCTCCTTTTCAATAACACTTTGATAAATACGACCAGTCGTGACGTTATTAGACTGACTTGTTGGCACATTTAAAAAACGCTCGTAATGACCAAGGTCAAGATCTGTTTCTGCACCATCATCTGTCACATAGCATTCGCCGTGCTCGTAAGGATTTAAAGTTCCCGGATCAACGTTTATGTAAGGGTCTAATTTTTGAATTGTTGTTCTATACCCTTGAGCTTGAAGAAGCTTAGCTAGAGATGCTGCGATGATACCTTTCCCTAGAGAAGAAGTAACACCACCAGTTACAAAGATGTATTTTGTGGTAGTTGTCATGTTGCGCTGTTAAACGCAGGCAAAATTACAAAATATAAATAGTTTTTGTTGTATTGTTTTTCGGTTTGTTGGGAATATGTTAAAGGTGCTGGTTTGAAAGTTGTTCGGGCTTGATTTTATTGGGGGAAATAGTCACGATTACCAAAACAGCGAATATCGAAAATAAAAACAGTCGATAATCTAACAAATGTTATACGACCACGAGACATCCCAAACTAAAAGAGAATATAAATTTTTCACACTCCTACTTATTTGAATTTCTCACCATAAAACAACTAAGCCTTACCTGTAGTAAATTATTTTTTGCCCATTAAAATGGTCTTGTGGAATTATTGGGAAGCACCGATAATAAACTAATGAATAACCGGTTTTTAGTAACAAAAAAATAACTCTTAATACATTCACACTCCCTTTTGATAAATCATAACGAATAGATTCAAAAATCAAAAATTTAGGAGCGCATACATATTATTCAGTTAGTTTGTTATCAGCATCACTTTCATCTAATTGCGAATGTGCATTTTCATTTTTCTTCATATTGGGATAGTTTTCCTCTCTTTGTTTCTTTGCTGAGTAAAAGATATTCCACATGGTTAAACCAATGTAAATTGAAAAAATTATAGCACCTATTATAAAAAACCCTATGTTCATGATGTTCTTCTTTGTCTAATTGCTATTGCAAATAATAATATTGTACCTGGCCAGTGTGCCGAATATTGAGCTTCCTCTGTCATACCTAATAGTCCATATCCCACTGAGTACAAAAGACATAGAAATGCTAGGATAACTGGGTACCATTTTAAAATTATTTTTTTCATTTTGTATTTTTTATATAATTAATTATTAAATCGAATGTGTCGTTAAACTAACTGTTTATCTATTTTTGGCAATGTTAACGGAGAGCATCATAATGCCATTTATATTATACTCTAAGAGCAACGAAAAGCGATTATGCATTTCGTTAGACTGAAACGATATAGAAATTTATAAACACCGTTTTTAAACTTTCTTACAGTCCTGAGTCGGGTCTTCCTTTTAATCGAATATCAATTCTCTTTTTCTTGACGGTTAGACGCTTCATAACATCCATTAACTTTGTCGCCTTTGTTTTTTTATAAATCTCATTTATTGATAAAATAAGTCTTTTTGCTTCTCTTGAAGCGATTACTCGATCGCTAGTAGACATATGACTCATTTTGGCTTTTTCAAAAAGTGATGCTTGTTTTAAAATATCCATTTTTTCGTTTTGTTTAACTATGTTTAAATATAGTTAAACAAAATTAAAAACTAGTGTTAACCCTTATTTTAACAAAGGTTTTAACATTTACCTAATCATAAGCATCTATTTTTAAGACTGCCTATCAAAAAAAACTTATAAATTAAATATAAAAGTGCATTTTTTAAAAATATATTACTAATTATTAAGATAGGATTGAATCTTTTTGGTTATAATTTCACGTATCCACAATTGAAATCGTAATTGAAGACAACACGTTTACATTACTGTTTTGACGTTCTATCAAAAAACAATGTCACTAGGATCCTTAATAATAATGAGGAAAATTCTGATAGGTTAAAATCTAGGTAGACAAAAAAAAACCTCCTTTAAAGACTCCAAAATCTTAAAAAAAAGTTTACAAAAAAAACAGAGTATTTCCAACTCCACAACTCCACAACTCCACAACTCCACAACTTGATAATACTAATATTTAAAATTAACTATTGTTTGGGGTACCGCTTTTGAATATCCTTTATCAAATACTCCAACCCATTCAACTTCAACTCATAAACCTGTGTCAACATATCCCCTAATTTCCCTTTCGGGAAGCCTTTATTGTGATACCAGACCACATAATATTCTGGTAAATCTATGAGGTAACGCCCTTCATATTTACCAAAAGGCATTTTTGTATGTGCGAGTTTAATGAGAAAATTCTTGTCTGGTTGCAACATCATTTGGATAAAATCTGGTTGGTTAGTTGTACTATATTAAAATTAACTCATGTCATTTCGAATGAATAAAATAAAGAGGAATCTCAGATCGTAAAACTTCAAAAAGTTCTCGTTGTTCATACTTTACGCTGTCGAAACGACAAAGAACATTAATGTGATTTAAACGCTCTGTATTTATCTAATTCTATATTCACAAATTTAGACCAAGTAGCTTGTTGCCCTTTATTTATAGAGTTATCAGTTTGTGTATCGTAGTCATTTTGCATAACTGCTAGGTTCTTATTTGCTTGCTCATGCACATCTCTAAGATCTTGTTTAATGTTTTGTGACACCTTTACTCTAGAAATATTAAAACGTAATTGCCGCACGTGAAGTTCTGTAATATCAAAATGAAGTTGTTCATGTGCTAATATATGATTGTCACCTTTAGCTTTATTGTACCAGGATTTTTCTGGATAGAAATGTGCTTGAGCATCTGCATTAAAATCGACAAACTTCCCATTAGATTGACTTACCGAAAATGAGAATGTAATTCCAGACGCAGTAACTGCAACCGCATCTGTATTTAGATCTACTGCACCTTTAAAATCTGACCATGACAATTTTGTGCTATCGCTCCATGAGATGGTGACGTCTTCCGATGTGGCAGGTTTCAGAAGACATAAAAAAATAACTAAAAGTCGAGGTAACATGTATTACGTATTATTTCCAGTTAAACGTGATATCCTTTTCGATATCTGGATGTAAACTGTAATGCACAGGACAGGTATTACCAGTACGTTCTAAAATAGTACGTGTTTTAGAATCTACTTCAAAAGGCAAGTCTAAAACCACTTCTATTTTAGAAATTCGTCTAGGGTCACTCGCCATCGTTTTTGTAACCTGAGCAGTCGTTCCTTTCATATCAACTCCCATGGAATTGGCTTTGATTCCCATAACGGTAATCATACAACTAGCTAACCCTGTAGCAACAGTATCTGTTGGTGAAAACGCTTCACCTTTACCATTATTGTCTAATGGTGCATCTGTTAAGAATGAATTATTGGATTTTATGTGAACACTCTCTGTTCTTAAATCGCCTAGGTAAGTTATTTTTGAAGTCATTTATTCTGCCTCTACTATAGTTAAATTATCATATTTCACAACGTAAACTGCTTCATTATAAAAGCCTCCAAACATTTTTTTAGAATATCTAAATTTGTTCTCTACATACTCTGTTTCTATATCACTAGTCGATGCTTTGTACAAATCATCTTCACTAGCTAAACGCAATAAAAGATCTAGTGTTAAATCAAACCCTCTTACTGCATATTTATTAGGACTCACATTATACTCGCGTCTATATGCCTTAATAAATTCATTTCTAGACGATCCAATATCTGCTGTTTTATTTACTGACGGATAATGAAACTTTAAATTAGACAAATGGTAATTAGAGATTTCTCTACCTTCAAAAGCTCTATTTTTATCTGTGGTATATAAAATTATTTCATGTGTATCTGAAATAAGCCCATTAATCACACTAATAACATTAGACGCAAACCCTTCATTATCTGTCTCTAAAAACACAATATTCTTACCATTTTTAAAAACATTTTCTAAATCGGTTTGATATATAAAATAAGCTTCTTTACCTTTTTTATCATTTCTAGAATAGATTTGATTGGCATCAGGAAACTCTAGTTTTAACTTATCACTAATACGCTTATGTTTTGAATCTGAAATGATAATCATGCGCTTAGGTAAAGAGTCTGATTTCACATATTTGATGATCGTATCCTCCAACAAATCACCAGATGGTACACTTTGAAACACATTATCATGCAATGTTACAGGCATCGAAAAAGGCGAAATCACAGGAACGTTATCTCTTTTTAAATCTGAAGCGACACGATCTAAATTTTCAGGAATCAAAGGACCAATAACTACATCATAATCTGAAAAATCATTCGCACTTAAAATATTAGACACCTCAGTTAATTGATTTCTTGTATCGTACACCTTTAAATGTGTAGAAATCCCTAAACGCTTAGCAGAGTCTATAGCCATTAATGCACCAGCATGAAAATCTAATGATATGGATAAATACGCATCTTTTCGAATTGCTTTTTTAGCTTGTTGTACAGAATCTATATCAATTCTATTCAAGCGATAAGGCAGCATTAATGCTATCTTTTTACTACTCAAGTTTTTGAGGTTATTAGACAAATTTGTATTTGCTAAATCTTTAACTGAAGTTGCTATTTTAGCATCTGCAGGTACTTTTAAAACCATACCTAACTTAAGTCCGCTCTCTTTTAAATCAGGGTTTAATTGCTCTAATTGCTCTTGAGTCATACCCAATTTCCTCCCAAGCGCCATAAAACCTTCACTTTTTAAAACGGTATAGTAACTAAAGGTCTCTTCAACAACTTTCTCTTCGTTATTACTAATATTAGGCACATTAACCTCTTCTCCAGGTTGCAGAACTTCGCTCATACTAGGATTTAAAGCGTCTAATTGTGGTACTGTAATCCCAAACTTATATGCCACTCGCCACTTCCCTTCTTTTGGTAATACTGTGTATTTTTTTACGGTATTATTTAAAGAAACTTTACTAACGATTGTTTTGTATTTAGGTATCCTAATTTTATCCCCTTTTCTTAAATTTTCAGAATATAATCGGGTGTTGTATTTTTTGATATCTTCAATCTCTACATTATATTTTTTAGAAACACTGTACAACGTTTCCTTCCGCTTTACTCTATGCTTTTTAAATCCAACTACCTCTTTAACAGATTCTTGTATAGGTTCATTCTTAACACGAGTACTCGGTATTATAAGAACCGTATCTAGCTTTAGTGATGACTTCGCATCAGGATTAAGCGCAAAAATATCAAAAGGCGTTACCAAGTACATTTTAGCAATACTTTCTATGGTTTCACCTCCCTTTACCTTGTGCGTTTTATAATCTTGAGCAAACACAGAAAAGCTGCATAAGAAGACAATAATAAGAACGAGTTTTTTCATTTATATCTTTATTTATGAATTTCCTTTTCTTCGGAAATTTTAGTTGCTTACAACTATTCTATATTTCAATTTATACTGAGTAAAAATCACAGGTTTTATTGTGTGTACTTTTTACCATTTCCCTTCAATTTTCTCCACTAGAAATCAAAGGGCTATTTTTTTATCTTCACAAGAGTAAGCACTATAAACTGTAACTGAATACTCTCTTACTCCCACTCGATCGTAGCTGGTGGTTTTGAGCTAATATCGTAAACAACTCTATTGACACCTTTTACTTTATTTATAATCTCATTTGAGGTTTTTTGTAAAAACTCATAAGGAAGGTTGACCCAATCTGCGGTCATTCCATCTGTACTTTCTACTGCTCTCAATGCCACACACTTTTCGTAGGTACGTTCATCTCCCATCACTCCTACACTATTAACAGGTAGCAGCATTGCTCCAGCTTGCCACACTTTATCATATAAATTCCAAGATTTTAAATTATCAATAAACACAGCATCAACCTCTTGTAATATACGCACTTTTTCAGGAGTGATATCACCTAATATTCTAATCGCTAATCCAGGACCAGGAAATGGGTGACGACCTAAAATTGATGGATCCATTCCCATAGAAGCACCAACACGGCGAACCTCATCTTTAAACAATGCTCTTAAAGGCTCTACGATTTTCAATTTCATATAATCTGGCAAACCTCCAACATTATGATGACTTTTAATCGTTGCACTTGGTCCCCCTGTTGCAGACACACTTTCTATCACATCAGGATAAATAGTCCCTTGTGCTAACCATTTTACATCTTCAATTTTATGAGCTTCATCATCAAAAACTTCAATGAACGCATTCCCTATTGCTTTTCTTTTCTTTTCAGGATCGCTAACATCTTTCAAGGCATCCAAAAAACGTGCCGAAGCATCTACACCTTTTACATTAAGTCCCATTCCTTCATATTGCTCTAGAACACTCGAGTATTCATTTTTCCGAAGTAAACCGTTATTTACGAAAATACAGTACAGGTTTTTGCCTATGGCTTTATGTAATAATATAGCAGCAACTGATGAATCTACACCTCCAGACAAGCCTAGAACGACTTTATCATCTCCTAATTGTGTCTTAAGTGCAGCTACTGTTTGGTCAACAAATGAATCTGGTGTCCAATCCTGCTCCAATTGAGCTATATGCACTAAGAAATTTTCTAATAGTTGTTTCCCGTCTGTAGAGTGATAGACTTCTGGATGAAATTGTATAGCATACGTTTTTTCGCCTTCAATTTTAAAAGCTGCATTTTCAACATCATGTGTGCTTGCCAACAATACACCATTTGTTGGTAATTGTTTGATGGTATCACTATGACTCATCCACACTTGGCTACCTTTAGAAATACCTGTAAAGAAATCATCATCTTGTTTTACAAAACTAAGGTTTGCTCTACCATATTCTCTGGTATTGGATTCTGCTACTTTACCTCCAGAAAAGTGTGCTAAATATTGTGCACCATAACAAACAGCGAGCATTGGTTTTTTACCTCTAATTTGAGTTAAATCTGGATGTAGTACATCTTCACCTCTAACCGAATTTGGACTACCAGAAAGTATGACCGCTTTAAAGCTATCAGAATCTACAGGGATTTTATTAAATGGATGAATTTCGCAATAGATATTTAACTCTCTAACGCGACGTGCAATAAGTTGTGTGTATTGCGAACCGAAATCTAAAATAAGTACTTTGTTGTGTTGCATGTGCAAAAGTAATAATTGCATCTAAAATTAAAACAAGAAAGCAACAAAATTTACACTAAATTATTAACACTAAAAACTCATCTTTTAAAGGCTCTAAAGTTTCAATTAACTTATGGATATGATTATATTCCTATAAAAGATAAGACTTAAAAAAATTAGTGTTTAATTCATAAAAAAAACTAAACAATAGAACTATTGTTCAGTTTTAAATATTTAGTTCAAACCCTTTAATAATCTGTATCAATTATTTAGGACTAGATATCGATATTTTTTGTAATTTATTTAATAATTATCTTTTGTGTTTTATTCTGACTTTCATTAAATATTTTTACAATATAAACTCCTGTACCGATTATTGAAATATCAATAATATTTGAAACATCAAATTGATTTAATTTTTTGTTCAAAACCAATCGTCCTTGAACATCATATAAATGAACTAATGCAGCATCGTTTAGCTCGCCTTTAATAATTAGTGACTTAGGATTTATTGTTGTATAAATTTGTAAATAGTCTAACTCATTATGATCTACTGTTAATGTTGTTGATTCATAACGCAAATAGAAACGTCCTGTTCCACTTAAATTGGTATTTGGAGTGAGTATATAATCACTAGAGTTTAATAATGTAATTGTATTGGTTACATTATCTTCTAAATACACTTCTATATTACTAGGTATAGTGCTCTCACTTATGCTAAAAGTTATTTGCTCACCTTGATTAGCATTCACACCTAGAGGCACTATAGTATTTGTTAAATCTGAAGGATTTAAAGCCTGCAACACTATTGGAAGTCCAGCATTATCCTCAACTAAATGTGAGTATAT
Source organism: Psychroserpens sp. (assembly GCA_034111845.1). Classification (GTDB taxonomy): domain Bacteria; phylum Bacteroidota; class Bacteroidia; order Flavobacteriales; family Flavobacteriaceae; genus Psychroserpens. The sequence goes on from JAWUWM010000067.1 coordinate 31,302, forward strand.
TACAAAGTTAGGTACTGTATTACCTAGGATTTTTCCATCGTATCCAAGGTCTAAACCTAAACTTGCGTTATCATTAAAATAAAACTCAGTAGTATAATCTTTGTCGCTTGTACTTGCATTAAGTTTAAGGAAAGTTAGCCCAGCATTACGTCCTGTAATAAAATCATCGTCATCACCTATCGCTCTCATCGATTCGTCAAAAACAATATCGTAATCTGCTACATACGTACTGTTAGCAGCAACTAAGAATCCTTGTCCTGGCGTCATTAGTTTATTAGAAGCGTTAGCTAAGGTAATAACACCCCACTTATTAGATGTCGCATTACCCACATAGCCATAAATACCAGAAATATTTTCTAAGATACTTAGGTTAGTTGTTTCTGGAACCGTGTTGGCATCTAAAACATAATTTAAAAATAAATTCATATCCAGATAAGAAGGATATGGATTTCCAATTAAATTCCATTCTGGAAACGTAGCACCTTGAACAATTATATTCACATTAAACGGTCCAACAGGCATTGCCCCTGTAAATGTTAGATGAGTACCTGTAACAGTACCAGCCCTATACCCCGTGCCACTTTCTAATGTTGTTACAACTGCATCTGTATAATTCACATAGCTATCTTCATTTTTATCAAAAGGACCAAATAAATAAGTTCTTGGGTTAGTGTTTCCATCATTTAATATATCATCTGAGTTCGTATCAGAATCTAAAAAGCTTTCTAAAGTTTGTCCCGAAAGTGGTGGTGAAACAAGATCATTACCACCAGAATTAGCATTAACATAACGCTCATACTTTAAAACACCTTCAATGTTTCCGTCGACAATTAAACTCGAATACAGCTGTGATGTTGAGTTTAAAGTTGTTGCAGCAGTTGTTAAAGTCACCCCATTATTTACTTTTAGGGCAGTACCAGGGTTAACCGTTATATTGTGACATGTTGTATTCATAGAAAATACAGCTTCACCTTCTTCAATTATAATATCGTCATTAAAATTGGCTTGATCATTAGGATCACCTGGAGACCAACCTGTATTATTGTATGTATATATTGTTACTGTATCAACATTAATTTGAATAGTTTTTGTACATAAAGTAGAAACTGTTCTTACAATATTTATTTCGGCAGCAGATGCCCAAGCATTTCCATTGACTTCGGAAAGTGCCAATAATCGCACATATCGCCCTATTGTTTCAGGGAAAGTGACCGTTTTCAAAGTATTACTATTTGCCCAAGTTCCTGTATTCACAGCTGTCCCCCAGTTATTAGGATCATTACTAACATAAATTTCATAATTCGCAATTGTGCCATTTATTCCTGCTTGGCGTGGTAAATACTCTAAACCAGAAATATCTGATTCAATACCTAAATCTATGTGTATTTCATGCGGATATGGCGTATCTGGATCAACATCACTATACTGCGTGTGCCATATGGTATTGGGATTTCCATCAATAGCATTTGTAGCGGAGTTATTTGGGCCAGCTAACTCTTCACTATCCACATAGAACACTGTAGCAACTGGTCTAATAACTCTAAGTTCTGCAATAGATGTCCATGGTTGTCCATTCACTTCAGACAGCGCGACCAAACGAACATATTTAGCTTGTACAGGTGTAAAATTAACCGTCTGTAAATTGTTATTATTGGGCCATGCACCAGTACTTACTGGAACACCCCAATTAGTAGTTGAATTACTTACATAGATTTCATAATTAGCAATTCTACCGTTAACACCTGCTTGGCGAGGTAAATATTCTATTCCTGATATGAATGAATTATTACCTAAATCTAAAGCAATCTCATGCGGGTGTGCACTATCCGGATTAGTAGAATAATCTGAATGCCAAAATGTATTATTATTGCCATCAACAGCATTTAAACCATCATTATCGCCCGTAGGATGCTCATCACTCACAAATAGTAATGTTGGGTCTGCCTGAGCTTGAGGTGCTGTATTAATAATTGAGTTTACCGAATATAATCCCGACTGGCTAATAGCAATATCATTGATAACATTACCAGGCACAACAGATCCATCAGGTGCTGTTACCGTATAAGCTACATCTTGTAAATTAAGAGATAATCCAATATCGTCACCCACAGATACAAAAAGATCTGTTTCACCAGTACCACTTTCTCCATTTATATCGTAAACAATTTCTAAATTCTCACAAGACATTATAGTTCCTGCACAACTGCAGTCTCCACTTTCTATATCATTGCTTGTATTTGAATCACCATCATCACAAGGCGTTCCTTGAACAGGACAATTTGTAAGCTGACCAAATACTTGAACTTCTGCCAAGCTTAATATACCATCCTGACGAATCATAACATATCTAGCAATACCAAGATTTTGTGTTAGAACTTGAGTTGCGTTAGCTGTTAGATCACCAACCTCTATATAATCTGCAGGATTAGTACTATCAATGTTACCTCTATAAACAATGGCTCCTGTTAAACGTTCTGCAAAATTATCTCTATTATAAATTCGAATCGTTGTTAAATCATATTCATATTCATCGCCTAAATCTACCCTCCACCACGAAGACGTATCATTTGCAGCTGTGTGCGTAACAGAATTAGGATTTGCGTTAAAATCGCTATTAGTATTACCGTCAACAGCTTTAAAAGACTCACCATTAGGGTATAAACTAGATTGAGATGTCGGCTTGTTTAATGCCAAGTTATCTTCTAAATCTATTTCAACTTCTTCTTTTTCATTGTTATAAATATTTTGCACATCTTCAGCTGTAAGAGCAACATTATACAATTTGAATTTATCCATACTACCATCTAGTTCATCAGTAATACCACTGCTATTTCCATAAGCTACAACCGGTAAAGGGCGACTATCATAAAAACCTGAAAGCGTGAAGGTGTCATAAACAGGATCTTGTGTGTTAATTAAAAGATTACCCGTAACCGCTCTGCTACAAATCTCTTGACCATTAACATAAAGTTTAGCAACGTTCCCATCGTAAGTACCCACAAGATGCTCCCATTCTCCTGGATTATATTCTCCTACATAACAACTCGCCTGACTACCATTATCTGTAAAAAATTCTAATTTGTAAAGAGAATTATGATAACCAAAGAAAAAAGATGAATAATCATGTGCAAAAATAGATACGTTAGGAATCTGACCATTTTGAGGTATTACACTTCCTGTATCTCTATTAACCCATGCCATCACAGTAATTTGATTTGTCAATGCTGCCAATGTTGGAGATGAAGGAATTTCTATTATAGTATTACTATTAAATTCCATACCATCCATTTGAACAGCGTTTCCAGAGAAACCATCTTCATTCCAATAGTCATTACTTAGAGCTACTGAATTTCCGTTGTTATCACTTTGTTTAATTTCACCATTATTACTATTACCAGATGTATCATTAATCAAAGATCCATTTCCTTCAAAAAAATCAAATTCTACCAATAAATTATCTTCCATAATTCTAGAATCTGCAGAACCTACCAATACAGCTTCTGACATACTTGGAACACCATCTGCATTTATAGCGAATAACATGTAATAGCCAGGAGGCATCAAATTTGCGTTTGGCATATTTATTTGATAATTACCGTTACTTCCTGTAAAAGTTACTGGCACTCTACGTTGTTCATTATTAACACTGTGAGTTGCAGATGAGAATCTCATAAAAACAAATTCAGTAACATCTGGTGAAGCCACTACTGGAAAAGTTCTTTCATAATAAGTTGCATCTGGTGCACTTAGACTTGGTCTAACAGCTAGATCTCCATCTGTATTAAATAAATAAGGGGGACTATAAATTTCGGCATCTAGATGATTTAAATCACCACAATTACCGCACAAACCACCTCCTCCCATGAACACGCGACCATCATTTAAAAGAATACCTGAACTATGGTAGGTTCTCGGTATTTGCATACTAGCTAAAGTTGTAAATAAATTTGTACCAGGATTATACATCTCGGCAGATAAATGCGCACCTGTATCAGAAAACGGTACAGATGTTTCCATACCTCCTAAAATTAAGACTTCTCCATTAGGTAGAGCAACTCCACTTGTATATATTCTTCCTTGTTCGGCAGCATTAGATGTAGGCGTTACTGTTACGTTATTTTCGTTGTTAATATCAATAACATACGCATTATCACTACTTACAGTACCTTGTGAGTATGTAGTACTACCTCCATATTTTAAGATTTTCCCAATATCAAACATGACAGCACCTCCATTTTGAGACAACACATCATCTCCACGGTTACCAACAACTTGAAACGAACCGTCGCCCGAAACATCCAACCAATGCATGGTTTCTCCGGGACCAGCGTGAAAAATTTTCCCGTTAGGCCCAGCGAATAGCCAAGCATGATTGTCTAATCTATAAACACCTTGAGGCTCGCTATTAAAATCATCAGTATTCCAAAGTATTTCATTTTCTAATCCTGTAAGTAATCGCCATCCTAATTCTTCTGTCCAAATTTCTGCATCTTTATTACCTTGGCCACCACTCCATGAACCACCAATTGTAAATGCTGAACCATCTGATAAGGTAACTGCACCTTGATATCCTCTAGGAATATTCATATCTTCTACACTTATCCATGTTTCTGTGTTAGGGTTGTAGATAGTAGCCTTTTCACTTGAACTTCCTCCTGTGGCTAAAATTCTTCCGTCTGCCAAATTGTTAATACCTGGACAAAACATATCATGATTTGTATTGGTTACCGTTCTTGGCAGAACTGCTCCATCTAAACCAATAGAAGGGTCAAATATTTGAGTAAATGTGAAGCCATCTGCACCACCAAAATCGTCATGATACTTTGAAGACCATGTCAACAACCTACCGTCTGGTAAATTAGCTACTGCGACGGGAACTACATCAAAGGGAATTGGATCGCTCCATTGACCTAAAACTTGAGGGTTTTGAGAAAAACTCTTAAAACACAAACTTAACAATAGAAAAAAAATAGCAGAAAAATTTAGCTTAATCATAGAAATAATATAATTAGGTATTTAAAACATGTTGAATAATTCAATGGGTTCAATATCTTATTTTACTTTGCAAATAAATAAACTTAAATCGCAAAAAAAAGCTTTATCAAGTCAAACTACTCTCTTTATCGATTAACGCACTTATTATCAATATTTTATATATACATATACCACATAAACCCAAGTTTTTTCGCAATTTATTACTTATAAGTATCTAAAAATAAATAATTAATACAGTTAAAAATAACCATATAAAATATACTGTGAGAAGTGTAAATGATTTTGAAAAAGTCATAAATAATTATACCAAGTAACCCGTTGTGCATTTTGACATTTTAAGCTAATATCAACATCAGTTCGAGTTGTTTTTGGTAAAAAATCATATCGAGAACTATCTAATTAAATAAAATTTCAATTCTCGATACTAATTTTAAATCTAAAAAATACAAAATTCACTCGAATTGAGGAAATTTTCTCAAAATGCACAACAGGTTATCAAATAGAGTTATAAGCTCTTATCTGAACTAGTAGTTCTAATATTAGTAGTTAGAAGAAGTATAGATGAAAGTAATTATTTTTTATAAAGTATTTATATAAAGCTCGCCTTTGAGAGGATCTAATTCTTCTATTAGCTTAGGTACAATTGAGTCTCCATACTCCAAATAGAATTCAAAGAAATTCATATTACGCTCTTGCAAACTTTGACGAGGAAATAATTCATCTTGCAATGCTGTCACACGTTCTAAATAATCACTTAGTTTTCGTTTTTGTGCTTTTAACAATCGCTTTTCAAGATTCTCTAAACCTTTGATTTGCTTCGTTTCTTGAGCTTTTACTGCACCAATAAAAGATGTATCAGTTTGCTCTGCAAGCGTGTACAACTCTTTAAATTGTTGTTCTAGATGTGCCTTTTGTGATGAAAAATCAATATCTATTTTAGAAACTTGCTTCGTTACTTTAGTTCTTAAGTCATTCTGTTTTAGAAACAAATCTTTAACTGAAACATTCATTTTTTTAAGCTTATCCTTTTGCTTCTCGGTCGTCAACAAAACTGAATTACGCAATAATAACATAGGAAACGTCACCTTCTGCGCTTCAAAATTAGATTTGAGTTGTAGCCAATAGGCCAACTCTCCTCCGCCTCCAATATAACAGAGATTTGGTAAAATGACTTCTTGAAACAATGGTCGCATAATCACATTTGGACTAAAACGCTCTGGATGCTCTAAGAGCACTTTTAGTATCTCACTCTTGCTCCACGACATATTTGTGTTTAGGACTGAGTAAGTTCCGTTAGTTTCTATAATGCGTTCTCTTACATTTTTTATGATGTAGAACAGGTTTATTTCTCTTGGATTGACTTGGATTTTATAATTGTCATCAAGGCCATTTAAATAACTATTAGCTTGAGATACTTTATCAAATGATGTTTGATTTACCAACTCGTCTTCTACATACGGAATAAACAAACGTTTCAATTCTACATCATTCCCATCTACGATAACTAAACCATAAGTTGCAAATAATTCATTGACCAAATAACGCATCGCGTCTGTTAAGTTTTGATGTTCTAAATAGGCACTTTTAAATAATTGCTTGAGTGTTTCTGCAGTGGTCGAATTATTTAATTGGTTAGCGAATACTTCAAAAACAGTATCTAGACCGTTGAGATCTAATTCTCCCACAGGGCCTGACGCTTTGCGATTCCATTGTACTTTTTGTCCGTGGAAATTAAAATAATTGATCTCTTCAAAATCATGATCTTCGGTTGCCATCCAATAGATAGGCACAAAGTTTTGATGAGGATATGCTGCTTTTAATTCTGTACACAGATTAATAGTAGAGATAATTTTATAGAAAAAATACAGAGGTCCAGTAAATAAATTGAGCTGGTGCCCTGTTGTAATTGTAAAGGTGTTGGTATTTTTTAATAGGTTGATATTGTTTTCCGTTGCTTCAGTAATAGTAACAGAAGTATATTGGGTTTTTAAAGATTGTACGAGAACCTGGCGCGTTTCCGAAGAAAAAGAGTGCTGCTTCTCCTCTATTTGAGCTTTAAAGTTCTCAAGCCTTGGAAACCGATTATAAAACGATTTTAAGTCGTCTTTTTGGTCTAAGTAGTCGCAAATTAAGGAAGAGAAATAATTGGTGTCTCTAAACTTGATACAGTCTGTTGGCATAGTTTCGATTCAATTGTAGCGTAAATATAAGCTTCTTCACTTTTTTTGAGTATTAAATTTCAGTTAATACCAATTGTTGATACGATTTGGTATTGTTTGTAAGTCTGATTTTTTTTTTAACCTAAGCCCAAGAGCTGCCATTACAAGTGATTTTTTTTTACCCTAAATCTATGACAGGAAATTGAAACCGATTTTTTTTGCCCCGATCCTAAATTCTGTAAAAAATTCTAGATCTACCAAATTAGAGGGAGAAAAAAAATTTTGTGACATTAGAGTGTTTGACTTTAGTTATCATCTAAGGTTATAAAAATTATGCTCTAACTCATTAAATTTAAGTGATACTAGGTTTATATGCACGGCACTTCATATCTTTACTGTTCAACTTAATACAATTTTAAACTTTATGCAAAAATCATTCGCACTCGTGATCGCCTTGTTGATTTCATTGTCAGCAGTAGCTCAAAACCTTCAGTCGCCTTCCGATTTTTTAGGCTATGGTATAGGCACTCAATTTTCTAGACATCATCAAGTTTTGGATTACTATGCGCATGTAGCAGGCCAATTTCCGCAGCAAGTAAAGTTGCAAACTTATGGTCAAACGTATGAACGACGCGATTTAATGGTAGCGATTATTTCTTCTGAAGACAACATGAACAACCTAGAGCAAATACGAGAAAATAATCTCAAAAATGCTGGGATCATGGAAGGCACATCAAATAGTAATGCTATTGCGATTGTGTGGCTGAGTTATAATGTGCATGGTAATGAGGCGTCGAGTACAGAAGCGTCTATGTTGACCATCTATAAATTATTGACCGAGAACCAGGACTATTTAAAAAATACGGTTGTGATTATGGACCCTTGTATTAATCCTGATGGTCGTGATCGTTACGTAAATTGGTACAACAAAACAAAGAGCACGCCTTATAACATTGACCAACAGGCTAGTGAGCATAATGAACCATGGCCAGCAGGACGACCAAATCATTATCTATTTGATTTAATTAGAGATTGGGCCTGGGCAACGCAAATAGAAACGCAATCGCGATTAAAAGTATATAACAAATGGATGCCACATATTCATGTTGATTTTCATGAGCAGGGGATTAATGAACCGTATTATTTTGCACCAGCTGCAGCACCGTTTCATGAAATCATTAGCGATTGGCAGCGTAATTTCCAAACGCAAATTGGTAAAAACCACGCCAAATATTTTGATGCCGAGGGTTGGTTATATTTCACTCGCGAGCGGTTTGATTTGCTCTACCCAAGTTATGGTGACACTTATCCAACCTTTATGGGGGCTATTGGGATGACCTATGAGCAAGGTGGTCACGGACGTGCAGGTTTGGGGATTTTAAATGATGAAGGTGAGGTATTGACTTTGGTTGATAGACTAACACATCATACCGTCACGGGACTATCTACGATTGAGATTTCTTCTAAAAACGCGCAACAATTAAATACAGAGTTTGCCCACTATTTTAATAATTCTAAGCTCTTATATAAGAGTTATGTGTTACAAGGTCATGCAGATAAGATTGAGAGTTTAACTCAACTTCTAGACAAACATGAGATTTCTTATGGTTTCGCTCAAGGCGGAAATGTAACCGGATTTGACTATAGGTCTTCAAAACAAGGATCGTTACAAACGACAATGAATGATTTGGTGGTGAGCACCAATCAACCCAAAGGCAAAATGGTGAAAGCATTGTTAGAACCAAATACAAAGCTGAGCGATTCATTGACTTATGACATTACAGCGTGGAGCCTCCCTTATGCTTATGGTTTGGAAGCTGTAGCTAGTAAAAGCCTAGTATCCAGTCAAAAAAGAATTATAGACACACAAATCCCGTCTCCAAACACAAAAGCTACAGGCTACGCCTCCAATTGGAATTCTTTACAGGACGCACAGTATTTAGCAGCGCTATTGAGACAGAATATTAAAGTTCGTTTTACAGAAAAACCATTTATAAGCCAAGGCAATACTTACGATAGAGGTGCACTTATTATTGTGCGAGGTGATAATAAAGCTGTTATTGATTTTGATCAAAAAGTAATGGATATTGCCTTAGAATTCAAACGTTTTCCTGATGCGCTCACCTCTGGGTTTTCAACCTCAGGACCAGATTTTGGATCACCAGATATTAAATTAGTGAGTCCGCCAAAAATAGCAATGCTCTCTGGAGCGCACACCTCATCATTAAGTTATGGTGCGCTATGGCACTTTTTTGAACAGCAGTTACACTATCCTGTGACGTCTATTAATACTACCGATTTATCTAGCACAAACTTATCAAAATACAATATATTAGTCATGCCAAATGGGTACTATGATGGTTTACTAGATGAGAGTCTTACCGATAAAATTAAAACATGGGTGCGCGCTGGCGGAAAACTCATTGCTATAGATGGTGCTTTAAATAGTTTTGCTGGTAAGGACGGTTTTGGATTAAGAAGAAACCAAGCAGAAGACTCCTTAGAAGACACTCAAAATAAAACTATTAAATATGCAGATAGAGAACGTAACAACACCAAAAACTTAATCACAGGCGCTATTTTTAAAACTGATGTTGATAATACGCATCCCATGGCTTTTGGTTATGAAGACCATTATTTTACCTTAAAACAAGGCAGCACTTCATACAGTTTACTAGACACTGGTTACAACGTCGCTTATCTTGGAGACAACCCTAAAAACATATCTGGATATGCAGGACAACAAGCACTCAAACAATTACACAACTCTTTAATTTTTGGTGAGCAACCGTTGGGTAGCGGAAGCCTTATTTACATCTCAGATGATGTACTATTTAGAAGTTTTTGGGAGAATGGGAAACTATTTTTTGTGAATTCACTGTTTTTTGTGAATAACACTATGGTAGAATTGTAAGGGCCATATTAATATTCCCCCTCCTGCCTTTGCAAGCGTTAGGAAAATTTAAAAAGAATAAAGACAAAAAAAAAAGTTATGTTATCCCGACATATTTAGTGATAAATATATAACCTGTTGTGAAAATTTAAAAAAAACTGAAACTAAAAAACAATAGCTACCACCAACACCGTATAAAATAATTGCGATTTAATTCAAAAAAAAGGTAGTGAGGTATTTGTTACATCTAATTTTTATTCGAAAAACCCTCCCAAGCAAACACACAACTAATCGTATAAAAAAACGATACTAACAATTGCAACACAACGAAAGGCTAATATATTAATAGGCTTAGACTACCTACAAAAACTCTACAAACGCCCTTACAGTTCATTATCGCCTCCTTGAATAATTCACATTACGTTAAACTGTAAACGAACCAAATTATTTCAACATAATGTCATCAACATACAGTTAGAAGCGCGTATTGACTGCTTAACAAAAAGAGTTAATTTTGTCTCCCTGAGGATCGCGACAATTAAAGCAGTCTAAATCCTAACACATGGTGTGTAAGTTGAGAAACCGAAACACAACCCTAAAAAAACCAACCTAAATACGGGAAACCGTAAGGATATTTAAGACGAATCTCTGATTTTTACAAAATGAGCTATTTTGTAAATCAAGCTTAATGAAGATCTTTTAAAAAAAATTGTAGGAATTGGATGTTTAGGTAGCATTAGAGTTTTTATAATAAGCTAGATTATAGTTTGATTTTTTAGCTCAGATATAGAAACAAGCACTTTAAACCATACAGAAATCGCAACTAAAGACGTTTCTACAGTACTGATTAAAGACAGATCTAAGTTGTTGTAGATCTCCTTTTAAAAGAAACAGAAGCGATTTACACCCCTATGGTCTTGACCTTCTTTAAGAAAGAAAAGACCCTTTAGAGGTTTAAGACTATATAAAAGATATATATAACATATGTTATATATATC
>JAWUWM010000068.1:0-21430 GCA_034111845.1 Psychroserpens sp.
CTACTTTTACCAAAAAAATTGGTATTGAAACCAAACTCTAAAAATAGCGAACATAAATCACCTTCTATAATTACTATAGGAACCTTTGACGGTGTTCATATTGGTCATCAAAAAATAATAGAACGACTTGTAAAGACAGGAAAAGAAAAAGGCTTAACTTCTACAGTACTTACTTTTTTTCCGCATCCAAGGATGATATTACAACCTGATTTTGATATTAAATTATTACATACTATTGAGGAGCGCAAAGCCGTACTATCTCAGTTTGGCTTGGATAGTGTTGTTATAAAAAAATTCACAAAAGTTTTTGCTAATTTATCTGCAGAAGATTATGTCAAACAAATTCTTGTAGATGAGCTAAATGCTAAGCATATTATTATTGGGTATGATCATCACTTTGGTAAAAATAGATCTGCAAATATTGATGATTTAAAAATTTATGGTAAAAAATATGGATTTGTAGTAGAAGAGATTTCTGCTCAAGACATTCAAGACGTAGCAGTAAGTTCAACTAAAATAAGACAATCCTTATTAGAGGGCGATATCCAAACTGCAAATTCTTATCTAGGATACCCATACTTTATTTCGGGTAAAGTCATAAAAGGAAAAGGGATAGGGAAAACTTTAAATTTTCCAACTGCCAATATTGATGCAGAAGCTGTCTATAAATTAATACCTAAAGATGGGGTTTATGTAGTAAAGTCAAATATTGCTGGTATGGACGTTTTTGGAATGATGAATATTGGAACCAACCCTACTTTTGAAGGAAAAAAACAATCCATAGAAGTTCATTTTTTTGATTTAGATGCCAACCTTTATGATATCAACTTAAAGATTGAAATCTTATACCATTTAAGAAATGAACATAAATTTGAATCGGTAGATTTGCTTAAAATTCAACTCCAAAACGATAAATTAAGTGCTTTAAAACATATTGAAAAATTACATGAATAAGTTTTTATTTAAACATATAGACAACAGTGCTCTTATTGTTTTTAGAATTTTATTTGGTGCTCTAATTTTTCTAGAGAGTATTGGCGCAGTGGCTACAGGTTGGATTAGACGAACACTCGTAGAACCAGAATTCACCTTTAATTTTATTGGCTTCGATTTTTTACAGGTCATCCAAGGCGAATGGATGTATGTGCATTACATCATTATGGGTATTTGCGGTTTATTTGTTATGGTAGGTTATAAATATAGAATGAGCATGCTCACTTTTACAGTGTTTTGGGCAGCCACCTATTTGATGCAAAAATCATCATACAATAATCATTACTATTTTTTAATGGTTTTGAGTGCCATCATGGTGGTTTTACCTGCTCATAAATATGCCTCTATTGATGCTAAGCAAAATCCCAGTATCAAAATGATATCTATGCCAAATTGGTGTCGTTGGATCTTTATTATACAGTTATTTATTTTGTACACCTATGCATCCATTGCTAAGATGTACCCAGATTGGTTAGATTTAACAGTGCCAGAATTATTGATGAAAAGTAAGCAACATTATTTTCTCGTCGGAAATGTGCTGCAGCAAAAATTTATGCTTTATTTGGTAGCTTATGGAGGAATTTTATTTGACGGACTCATAATACCTTTATTACTATGGAAACGAACTAGAAGAATAGCATTTTTTGTGTCTATCTTCTTCCATCTGTTTAATTCCTTTATTTTTCAAGTTGGGATTTTTCCGTATTTGTCCTTAGCTTTTGCAGTGTTCTTCTATCAGCCTCAGGTGATACAGAAGTTATTTTTAAAAGGGAAGATCCTGTTTTCCGAAGAACAAATAGAAATACCGTCCTATAGTAAAGCTTTTAAAACAGTATTCGTTTTATATTTTATCATTCAAATAGCACTTCCCGTAAGGCATTATTTTATTCAAGATAATGTGCTATGGACAGAAGAAGGTCACAGGTTATCTTGGCGCATGATGTTGCGAGTTAAAAGTGCAACCACCACTTTTAGAGTCATTGATAAAAAAACTAATATGGTTGACCGTATTAAGTTAGACGACTACTTGACTAAAAAACAAATACGCAGTGTGAGCAGTAAACCCGATATAATGTGGCAATTTGCACAACGGTTAAAAACTATTTACGCTAAAAAAGGTATGGATGTAGCGGTTTATGTAAAAGCTTATGTTGGTGTTAACGGGAGGCCTCAAAAACAACTTATTGACCCTAATGTTGATCTTGCCAGTGTTAAATGGAATCCTTTTAAACATCATGATTGGATTTTACCTTCAAATCTAGACTAGAATAACTCGCAATTCATTAAATTTGGCGTTTTAAAATACACACCAAATCGAGATGATGAGGTGAATTTAAACATAAGACTATCATGTTACAAGTTGCTTTTATTAGAGAACACAGAGAAGACATTATTACCGGTTTGGCTAAACGAAATATAGATGCCACACAAATGGTTGATGATGCTATATCCTTTGATGAAGAGCGTAAACAATTACAAACAGAATTAGATAATACCCTTGCAGAATCTAATACCATTTCAAAAGAAATTGGTGGTCTCTATAAATCGGGTAAAGCTGCCGAAGCGAATGAATTAAAAGAGAAAATTGCTAAACTTAAGGAGGCTTCTAAAGGTTTAGGAGATCAATTAAATGCTAAGTCAGACGAGCTTACAAATTTGTTATATACGATTCCAAATGTACCTCATGAGAGTGTTGTTAAAGGGAACTCTGAAGCCGATAACGAAGAAATTTTTAGTGAAGGTGATATTCCAAGACTTCATGAAGGTGCATTACCACATTGGGAATTAGCTAAGAAATACGATATTATTGACTTTGAATTAGGAAATAAAATAGCAGGTGCTGGTTTTCCTGTCTATAAAGGAAAAGGCGCAAAATTACAACGTGCATTAATTGCCTACTTTTTAGATAAAAATACAGACGCTGGATATACCGAGTATCAATTGCCACTTCTTGTAAATGAAGCGTCTTGTTATGGTACAGGCCAATTGCCAGATAAAGAAGGACAAATGTATCATGACGCTCGTGACGATTTATATTTAATTCCTACTGCAGAAGTTCCAGGAACCAATGTATTTAGAGATGTGCTTTTAGCTGAGAGCGATTTGCCTATTGGTATTACAGGATATACACCGTGTTTTAGACGAGAAGCCGGAAGTTATGGTGCTCATGTAAGAGGCTTAAATAGACTACACCAATTTGATAAAGTTGAAATTATTCGTGTGGAGCATCCTGATAATTCATATAACGCTTTTGATGGCATGATTGCCCATGTAAAAGGTATTTTACAAGACCTAAAATTACCATATAGAATTTTACGCTTATGTGGTGGGGATACTGGTTTTCCTGCTGCAATGACTTATGATTTTGAATTATTTTCTACCGCTCAAGACCGTTGGTTAGAAATTTCTAGTGTGTCTAATTTTGAATCGTACCAAGCCAATCGTTTACGTTTGCGTTTTAAGAATAGTAATGGTAAAAACGAATTAGCGCACACGTTAAACGGAAGTTCATTAGCCTTACCTCGAGTTTTAGCTGGTATTTTAGAGAACTACCAAACCGAAGATGGCATCGTTATTCCAGAAGTTTTAATCCCTTATACAGGATTCGATAAAATCTAATTTAAAACGGTTTTCTCTATACTTTTAACTCCAGTTTTCTGTTGTTTCGAACGTTCGAGAGTCATTCTAGTGCAACTTAAGAAGTTTTAATTTTGTAAGAAAATTAAACTATTTTATCGATGAAATGCTAAAAAATAACGTTGTTAAACGATTTTTTAGCATTTTCCTTTGTTTTTTAGATTTAATTTTGGAAATTAGTAATCCCAATATAAATTAATCTACTTAATTATGAAAAATATAAAACGCATTATTATACTAGTTGCCCTAGTTGTTTTGGCAAGTAAAGTTTTTTTTTAAATGCATTTGATTTTTAAAATCTTAAAAAAACCCCAAGCAGAATAACTGAATCATTTTTGTAAAGAATAGATTAATAGCACACTTATTTTGTCGGTAATGCCTAAACGTAAGTTTAGGCATTTTTTTTGCGATGTATTGAAATAAACGCTACTAATGATATCGGTAAAGAGATCTTTTACTTAATTAATTATAAAAACATTCACAATATCTACTTACAGCATTTGTTATATTTACATAAATTAAAATTTAATATGCGTCAAATAATAATCTGTTTAACCTTTTTATACTCTGGTCTTTTGTTCTCGCAAAGCCAAGAATTAGCTGATGACTATTTTAAGCGTGGTGAATTTGACAAAGCATTAATCTCTTACCAAAAACTAAACGCTAATAGAAAAAGCTCAAAATACATTTACAAAATCATAGAAACACTGCAGCAATTAGAGCGCTACGATGAGGCGCAAATACAGATTTTGCAACGCATGAAAGAAATCAAATATCCGCCATTATTGGTAGAACTCGGTTATAACTACCAACTTAAAGATAGTTTAGATTTAGCTAATAAATATTATAAAGAAGCGATACAAAAAGTAGAAGAGCGACCAAGTTACACCTACGGAATAGCAAAAAAATTCGAAGATCATTCACTACTAGATCAAGCCCTAGAAGCCTATAAAAAAGGAATGAAATTAAATCCAGATCTCAATTTTAATATGCAAATAGCTCGTATTTATGGAGAACAAGGAAATATAGAATTATTATTCTCAAACTATATTGACTATATAGAAGTGAAGCCCGATTTTCTTAATACAGCAAAACGTGCCTTTAATGATTTTGTATCAGAGAATAAAGAGAATGATAACAACTTGATGTTAAGAACACTCCTTCTTAAGAAATCACAATCTAATCCACAGCCACATTGGAATGATATGTTGAGTTGGTTATACATCCAACAAAAAGAATACAATAAAGCATTTATACAAGAGAAAGCAATCTATCGTAGAGACCAAGAAAGTTTGAGTCGTATTCTAGATTTAGCATTGACAACGGTAGCACAGAAGGATTATAAAATGGCGAATTCCATTTTTCAATTTGTCCTAGAAAACTCCCAAGATATCAATACCCAATTGACAGCACATCAATACATGCTGGAAATTGAGATTGAAAATGCCGATAAAAAGGAACTTGAAGACATTGACAAAAAATTCAATGCCTTATTTGACGACTATGGTAAATATGAACAAACGATCGCGCTTCAGATTGCCTTCGGAAATTTTCTAGCCTTCAATAAACAACAACCAAAAGAAGCCAGTGATTTCTTAAAGAAGAGTCTGAAATTAAACTTATCAAACTTCCAAGAAGCCACGGTAAAACTGAAATTAGGAGATATTCTAGTATTTCAAGAGCGCTTTAATGAAGCGTTGATTTACTATACACAAATACAAACCAATTTAAAGAACAGTACAATTTCTCAAGAAGCACGATTTAAAGTCGCGAAAACGAGTTATTACAAAGGGGATTTTGAGTGGGCAGAATCGCAATTAAAAATCTTGAAGTCCTCAACATCTCAGTTAATTGCTAATGATGCTTTGGAGTTGAAGTTACTTATCTCAGATAATAAAGATGAAGACTCCTTACAAATCGCTTTGAAATTATATTCAAAAGCAGATTTGATGTCCTTTCAAAATAAAAACGAGGAGGCCATTGTCCTCTTGGATAAAATCTTAAAGGAACATAAAGGCGAATCTATAGAAGACCAAGCTTTGTATATGCAAGCCAAACTCTATGAGAAAACCAAACAAATAGATAAAGCAGTTGCTTCTTACGAATATATCATTGCTAATTACAGAGATGAAATTCTAGCAGATGATGCCCATTTTTATTTAGCAGCACTCTACCAAAACCAATTAGCACAGCCTGAAAAAGCAAAAGAGCTTTATGAGAACATTATCTTTAATCATGAAGATAGTATTTACTTTATTGAAGCTAGAAAGCGTTTTAGGATGTTGCGTGGTGATGCTATAAACTAGTTTTCAAAATATAATAGCGACTTAAACGAGAACAAGAATATGCCAAATTTTAAGCTATGAGAGCAAGACTGGAAGATGACGCTATAAACGTTTATAACGAGCAAAAACTATTAATTGGTAGTATTAAGACAACATCCAATTTCAAAAATACCGAAATTAAAATTGGAGAAAAAATATTTCAACTTTCCCGTAATAAATGGGAAACGAAAATTGTAGAAGATGATCAAGTCATCTATCATTTAAAAATGAATTCATTCTCTAGAAACATAACAATTTTAGAAACACATCAAAAAATCACAGGTGTCTTTGGGTTTAAATTTGGAACAAAACTAATAGATAAAGAGAGTAACACGCTTGTTAAAGTTCGAAATGAAAATCAATTTGTAAACAAGAATACATACGAAATTGAAATAGCGAACGATAAAACTACTAATTTGGATATTTTAACAACTATATATGGCCATTTGTATGGTTCAAATAATAAACAATTAAAGAGTGTAATACTAGGAGCGGTTATAGCGACAATAATAATTAGAAACCTATATTTATAAAACAATAAGGTACACAGCCATTGCTGGTGTTTTTTACAAATATTTTTATAAAATAAGCACTATGAAAAATTTAATTCTAATACCATTTTTGCTGTTAGGCTTTTTTTCAGCATCTTCTCAAGACATCGAGGTCCTAAAAAAAACAGATAGTATCCCTAGTATAAAAGAAAAAGGTTTAATTTTCATAAACACCGAAACAGATCTAACCGATTACTATTTTATCGCAAAGATTCAAATTAGATCTAACGATTATAATCAGATTTTGAGAGGGCTTCAGAAAACTGCAATTAAGTTTTCAGCAAATGCATTTAAGTACATCGAAAAAGAAGACTTACAAGACAAAACTTCCGTTACTTTAGAGTTGTTCTCTGCAAATGAAGAATTGGTTAGAATAAGTCAAGCCAATAGTGAATCTAATGTGATTTACTTTTTTGGAAACGATAGTAAAACTCAAAAATTCAAAATTGATAAGAAAAAAATTGAGTTGGATCCAAATGAGATTTATAGATATGAAATACTAAAAGGTCAAGACGTAAAAATTAATAAAGGAGGTTTTACTGGAATGACCGTTTTTCATCGCTGGAAAGAGAATCAATCTGTTATTTTCTATGCCTTTGGTTCTGGGGATTTATCACCCGCAGGCGATGGAAGTTTCTCAATTGGATTTGTGGTGAGTACCGGAAGTATTATGGAATTAAAAAGTGATTTTGCATATTTACTTATGGCACTCAAGAAATAAAAACAATCACTAGTTTTAGTACTGGATTACAATTCAACAACAAACAAACCAGAACAAGTATGCAAATCGCCGAAACCAACCGTCTAACCCTCTCCAAAATCAATACAGACGACGCAGCGTTCATTCTAGAACTAATGAATACACCAGGCTGGCTCAAATTCATTGGGGATCGCAATATCAAAACGGTTGAATCAGCAGTTGACTATATAAAAAATAACCAGCTAAAATGCTATGAAAAACTCGGTTTTGGTTATTACAAAATGCAGGTCAAATCAGAAGAACTAAAATCTATTGGAACCTGCGGATTACTAAAACGCGATAATCTAGAACATGTTGATATTGGGTTTTCAATCCGGCCAGAATATCATGGCAAAGGTTATGGATACGAAGCAGTCAATGAAATAATGAAACTAGCTAAAACCGAATTTGGAATAAAAACGATCTGTGCAATCACACTCCCAACAAACCAATCATCCATTAATCTTTTGAAAAAATTAGGGGTATCTTACCAAAAAACAGTAAAACCCTTTGATGACAACGAAGAACTTCTGTTATTTGCAAAGAATTTATAAGAAGCTGTCATTCCGTACTATTCCACTGAGCGTAGTCGAAGTGTGATTCAGAATCCACAAAAACAATACAATGATTATTTACAACATTACGGTAAACATAGACGATTCGGCACATGACGAATGGTTAGAATGGATGAAGACCGAGCATATTGCTAAGGTCTTAGGAACAGGGAAGTTTGAAAAAGCGACCTTTTCTCAAGTATTGGTAGAAGAAGACATGGGAGGAAAAACCTATTCTATACAATATCGTTCATATTCAAGAGAAGCACTAGATGCCTATTACAAAGATGATGCAGATAGATTACGCCAAGAAGGTTTAAAGAAGTTCGCAGATAAAATGCTTGAGTTTAGAACTGAGCTTGACATTATCGATGAATATAATGTGAAGTTTACCTAAAGAGTTTTCAGTCACAGTCATAGTTTTTAGTGGGCTAGAAAATTAAAATAGGTAATGCATAAAGTTATAAGAGTGATTACATAAGAGTAACTTTGCGACTCTTCGCCTTTGCGATAGAACATATAAAACCAAACAACGTGGCAAATAACCATCAAGTCAGAGCAAAAAAACATTTAGGTCAACATTTTTTAAATGACGAGACTATTGCTAAAAATATAGCAGATAGCTTAACATTAGAAGGCTATAAGCACGTATTAGAAATTGGCCCAGGAACGGGTGTTTTGACAAAATACTTACTTAAAAAAGACGTCAAAATTCATGCCATTGAAATCGATAGAGAATCTGTAGAATATCTTAAAGCCAATTATCTTAATTTGGCAGATCGTGTTTACGAAGAAGATTTTTTAAAGTATGATATCACACAGATTTTTGGTGACGAACCTTTTGCAATCATTGGTAATTTCCCTTATAATATCTCAACACAAATTGTCTTTAAAACCTTAGAAATGCGCGAGCAAATTCCTGAGTTTTCAGGAATGTTTCAAAAGGAAGTTGCAGCACGTATTTGCTCAAAAGAAGGTTCTAAGGTGTACGGGATTATGTCAGTCTTGGTACAGGCTTTTTATGAGGCAGAGTATTTATTTACAGTGCCTCCAACGGTTTTTATTCCGCCACCAAGAGTAGACTCTGGAGTGCTAAGACTAAGAAGAAAAGAAAATTTTACATTACCGGTTGATGAAAAGTTGTTTTTTAGAGTGGTAAAAACTGCATTTCAACAGCGTAGAAAGACATTGCGTAATAGCTTAAAAACCTTTAATCTTTCAGATAATTTAAAAGCAAATGTTATATTTGACAAACGTCCAGAACAGCTAAGCGTAGCATCTTTTTTAGATTTAACGCAACGCATTGAAAACGACGAGAATCAAGATTAAGATTTTTTTATTTCCGAAGAGAAAAACGTCAAAACCTCATGATCTTAGAAAGAGAAAATAGTCAATTTGAACTTACAGATGAGCTCATAGAGCAGGTTGAATTATGCATCGAAACTAAAGACGACAAGGAACTCAAGCATGTGCTTAATGAATTTCATTTCGCAGATGTTGCAGAGATTCTTGATGAATTAGATCTAGAAGATTCGGTTTATGTTATAAAATTACTGGATTCTGAAACGACGTCAGAAATTCTCATGGAATTGGATGAGGACATCAGAGAAAAAGTGCTTAAAAATTTATCGGCAAAAGAAATTGCTGAGGAAGTTGAAGCACTAGATACCGATGATGCTGCAGATATGATTGCAGAGCTGCCAGAATCCCGACAAGCAGAAGTCATATCTCAAATTGAGGACGACGAGCACAGACAAGAAATTACAGAGTTATTAACTTACGACGATGATACAGCGGGTAGTTTAATGGCTAAAGAATTGGTAAAGGTTTATGAAACTTGGACGGTTGCAGGATGCCTGCGTCGCATTAGAGCTCAAGCTCAAGAAGTCACAAGAGTGCACTCTATTTATGTCGTCAATAAAGAAGAAAAACTCATAGGGCGCTTATCTCTTAAAGATTTAATTGTTGCTAAAAGTGATCAAAAAATTGCAGATATATTAAAAGACACAGTAGACTCGGTTAATGTCCATGATGATGTTGAAGATGTTGCTAGAGTCATGGCAAAATATGATTTGGAAGCCATACCTGTTGTTGACAACAATCTAACGTTATTAGGTAGGATTACCATTGATGATATTGTCGATGTATTAAAGGAAGAAGCCGAGAAAGATTACCAAATGGCTGCTGGTCTTACTGGTGATGTTGAGGCAGATGATAGTATACTAGAATTGACTAGAGCGCGATTACCTTGGCTCGTTTTAGGACTTTTTGGAGGTCTTGGTAGTGTGTTTATTATGAAAGGCTATGAAAATATCATGGAAACTGTGCCATCACTATTTTTCTATACCCCATTAATCGCTGCAATGGCAGGGAATGTTGGCGTGCAATCTAGTGCAATTATTGTACAAGGTATCGCTAATGATAACGTAAAAGGAAGTATGGGAAGCCGATTATTAAAAGAAGTTGGTTTAAGTCTCATTAACGGTTTTGTGCTGGCCTTGTTAGTCATTCTTTTTGGTTTTATTATCGGTCAAGACACGACCGAAAGTTTAGCAATAGCAGTATCCATGATGTCTGTCATCGTGGTGGCTGCCCTCGTTGGGACCTTTGTTCCTATTATTTTGGACAAGCGAGGTATTGATCCAGCCATCGCCACGGGTCCTTTTATCACGACCAGTAATGACATCCTTGGGATTTACTTGTTTTTCGTGCTTTCAGGATTGATTATAGGGTTTTAAGAGTTAGGCGTTTGCTACTTCGCTAAAGCTACATATCAACGTGCTCTCACAAGTCGCTCTCTGCGAGGAGCTCCAACAATTGCTCCATCACTAACGCAAAAGATTGTAACTTTATACAACTTAAAAGCATTTTATAATGAAACCTATAAATATCAAAGAAAAGCACACCATGTTTTCTAAACAATGGCATCCACATCGCATTGCAACTGTAGATAATATGCAAGTTATACTCGCCAAAATAAAAGGCGAATTCGTGTGGCACAGTCATGACGATGAAGACGAGTTATTTCAAGTTGTTAAAGGCACGTTATACATGCAATTTAGGGATAGAACAGAAGTGGTTAAAGAAGGAGAACTCATTGTCGTGCCAAAAGGTGTAGAGCATAACCCATCTACTAAAAATGGTGAAGAAGTACATTTACTTCTTTTTGAAAAACTAAGTACTGCCCATACAGGAACTGTAAAAGATAAGATGACCCAAACCGAATATCCTGAGATATAAGAAAGATTTAAAACCAAGATACAAGTTGTAATATAATAGTTAATAAAGGGCGTTTTATGGAAGATAATTATTCAATATTTAGAAAATTTCCAACTTTAGAACAGGCAAACGAATTAAAAGAACTGTTTTTAGAAAGCGGTATTGAATCCATACTTGCAGACAATACACCATCTGTTGATATCACATTTTCTGGAAACACATTACAAACTGAAGTTGAAATTAGATTAAGACAATCAGACTTTAAAAAAGCGGAGGTAATTCTTGAAAAAAATGCAGAAGATTTAATTAATCAAATTGATAAAGATTATTATTTATTTGAGTTTTCAGATGATGAGCTTTATGAAATTTTAGTAAAGTCTGACGAGTGGAGCGCGTTTGATTATACTCTAGCTCAAAAATTACTTAAAGATAGAGGTAAACCAGTTGATGATGTGCTTATAAATTCTCTCAAAAGTAAGCGGTTAAAGGATTTATCAGTACCAGACGGAAATCAAAAATTTTGGATTATTGGAGGCTATGTTTTTTCAATTTTAGGTGGTTTTTTAGGACTTCTAATTGGTTATTTAATATGGACTTCTAAAAAAACCTTACCCAACGGTGAAAAAGTGTATTCCCATTATGAAAATGATAGAAAGCATGGAAAATATATATTCTACATCGGATTAATAATCGCACCAATAGCTTTATTTTTAAAGGTGTCTAATCTATTCTAAATTAAAACAACTCCAATGCAGGGAATAATTAATTGTTAATTTACGAAGAAAAAATTATGAAAATCCTCCACCTAGACGAAAACCATCCATTATTAATTGAGCAACTCAATGCCATAGGATTTAACAATGCCGAAGATTATAACTCGTCAAAAGAAGACATTCAAAAAATAATCCATGAATACGACGGATTCATAATACGTAGCCGATTTAAAATTGACAAGCAGTTCCTAGATTCCGCAAAGAACCTAAAATTTATTGGTCGTGTGGGCGCAGGATTAGAAAACATAGATTGCGAATATGCTGAAAGCAAAGGCATCAAATTAATCGCTGCACCAGAAGGCAATCGCAATGCAGTTGGTGAACATAGTTTGGCAATGCTACTATCCTTATTTAATAAACTAAATAAGGCAGATCATGAAGTGCGTCACGGGAAATGGAAACGTGAAGAAAACCGTGGACTAGAACTCGACGGAAAAACCGTTGGGCTCATTGGTTATGGTAATATGGGAAAAGCCTTTTCTAAGAAATTGAGAGGTTTTGATGTTGAGGTATTATGCTATGATCTTAAAGATCATATAGGTGATGAGAATGCTAGGCAGGTCTCATTGCAAGAACTTCAAGAAAAAGGAGACGTACTAAGTTTACATACACCAGAAACAGCATTAACGGTTAATATGGTAGATTCTAAATTTATCGATGGTTTTAAAAAATCGTTTTGGCTTATTAATACCGCAAGAGGAAAAAGTGTGGTGACCAAAGATTTAGTTTCCGCTTTAGAATCTGGTAAAATTTTGGGTGCAGGTTTGGATGTTTTAGAATATGAAAAAGGATCGTTTGAGAATTTATTTAAACGGTCTGTCACATCGAGCGGAGTCGAGATGCCCGAGGCTTTCAGGTACCTCATTTCCGCAGAAAATGTTATACTAACACCTCACGTTGCTGGATGGACGGTTGAGAGTAAAGAAAAGCTTGCACAAACCATCGTAGATAAGATTAAAGCAGAATTTTGGTAACTTTAAAGCACAAAAGTTACGATTATGCAATCTAAAGCCACCTCACCAGAAGATTATATCAACCAACTACCTGAAGATAGAAAAGCACCAATATCAAAATTAAATGCACTCATTTTAAAACATATGCCCAAAGGCTTAGAAGCTGGAGTGGGATATGGTATGTTAGCGTATTATGTTCCGAAATCTATCTATCCAGATGGGTATCACTGTAAACCATTTCCCCCTTTACCATTTTTAAATTTAGCCTCTCAAAAGAATTTTATAGCGCTATACCATTCTGGTATGTATGCTAAGAAGGAACTGTATGATTGGTTCGTTTCAGAGTATCCAAAACACTGTAAGTATAAATTAGATATGGGTAAAAGTTGTGTGCGTTTTAAAAAAATGGATGATATACCTTATGATTTAATTGAACAACTGTTGGGAAAAATCTCTGTTGAAGAGTGGATAGATATTTATGAGAGTGCAGTAAAAAAATAAGACAATAGTTTGTTGCGGTTACATTTCCGAAGAATAATTAAATCTATCCTGCAAGGTTTTAGAAACCTTGTAGGTATTAAAGTCTAAATAGATTCTCACTTTCGTGGGAACGAAAATAAATTTTCGATGAAAAAAAGAGTCACAGGAATAGGTGGATTATTCTTTAAAACAAAAGATCCAAAAGCGTCAAAAGATTGGTACAGTAAGCATTTGGGATTTGATACAGATGATTATGGCAGTACCTTTTGGTGGAAGGATAAAGAAGGTAATGATTGCTCAACGCAATGGAGTCCATTTAAGGAGGATACCAAACATTTTGAACCCTCAAAAAAAGAGTTCATGTTTAACTATCGTGTTGAAAACTTAGAAGAATTATTAGTGACTTTAAAAGAAGAAGGGGTCACAATAGTAGGAGATATGGAGGAGTATAGCTACGGGAAATTTGGTTGGATTCTGGATAACGATGGTAATAAAATTGAATTATGGGAACCCATTGATCCTATTTTTAAGAAGTAATGTAACGAAGATGTAAATTAGAGGACTGATAAATAAACGACTGTAATGACTGAAAAGAACGACAACCTAAAAGAAGATTTAAATACTATTGAAGCAACAACAGAAGATGCTGTCAACGATACTGCAGATGCTATTGGAGATGAAACCAATGACTTAAAAGACACGACAAGTGACGCATTTGATTCTGCAAAGGAAAAAGCTACAGAATTAGCAGCCGAGGCTAAAGACGCTCTTGGTAGCGTAAAAGATAAGGCGACAGATTTTATTGAAGGCGACGGAAAGGAAATGCTTAACAGTGCAAAGGTTAAGGTGTCTGAATTAACCAGTAATGCTGGCGAAAAATTTACAGAGTTTACTGATGATACAAAAGTAAAAACAGCAGAGTTTGTTGAGGATGCTAAAGAATCGTTTGACGATGCTAAAGTAAAAGCGTCTGAGTTAGCGAGTGAAGCTGGAGATAAATTAGGAGAATATGCAGACGTTGCTAAGGAGAAAGCTTCTGAATTTGCTGGTGAAGCAAAAGAAGCTTTAGGTGATGCAGCAGAAAAAGCCTTTGAATTTGCTGATAAGGCAGAGGGCGAATTAGAAGACCTTGCAGAAGATGCTAAAGAAATGTTTACTGAGGCTAAAGAGAAAACAAAAGGATTTTTTCAAAGAGTATTTGGAAAAATATAAACTAATTATTCAGTAAATTTGTTAAATTTATAGGATAATCATAAATTAAATACATATAAACATGTCAGACGATAATAAAAATTTGAGTGATGACCTTGACGATATGATAGGAGATGCAAAGGATGGCGCTAAACGTACAGGAGAAAAAATAAGCAGTTCGGCTAAAGAATTTTCAGAAAACGCAAAAGAATTTGCGAGTGATGCTAAAGAAAAAGCATCAGAATTTGCTGATGATGCTAAAGCTTCAGCTAAAGAGTTTACAAGTGACGCTAAGGATGTGTTTAGTGATGGTAAAAATGTAGCAATAATTGCGCATATCACATTAATAGGATGGATTATTGCGATCGTAATGAATAGTTCTAATAAAACAGAGTTTGGTTCATTTTACGTACGTCAAGTTTTAGGCATTATGCTTTTAGGACTTGTTTGCAGTATAATTCCTGTAGTAAACTTTTTTGCTTGGATTTTACCTCTAATCATGTGGATTATGAGTTTAATAGGAGCATTAAGCGGAGAAAAAAAGCCAGTATTTTTACTTGGAAATCAATTTCAAGAGTGGTTTAAAGGTATATAATTAAGAAGCCAGAATTAATACTCTGGCTTTTTTTAAACATTTATCATCGTGATATTGCAATATTACGATGATAAATGTTATCTTTGTGTCATATTAGTAAATTATGGGAGCCACAAAACGTTTTATTTATAATCAAAGTATCAATGAGGTTGCCAACATAGCTAAGGTGTTTGCACATCCTGCTCGTGTGGCAATCCTCAAATACATTAGTGAGCAGGAAGGTTGTATCAATAATGATTTGGTTGATGAAATTGGATTATCACAAGCAACCATTTCTCAGCATTTAAGTGTGATTGGTGATGCTGGCTTATTGAAAGGAAGGTTTGAAGGAAATAAAAAATGTTATTGCATCAATATAGAGCGCTTTGAAGAATTTCAAATATTACTAAATTCCTTTTTTATAAAAACAAAAACAAACTGTTGTTAGTTGTCTATAATTGACTTTTAGACATCTCACTCATACGCATAAATAAAAATCATAATCAAAATGAAAACACAAGAACTATTCTCAGTATTAGAACAACACCAAGACAAAACATTACTATTTGAATATACAGCAAACAAATTTGTAGGTGCCAATTATCATATTACAGAGGTTAAGCATGTCAAAATAGACTCAGTAGATTGCGGTGCTCAGACCGATTCTTGGAATGAAACGATTATCCAATTATGGGAAAGTCCTTTGGAGAAAAATAAAACGGAGCATATGTCTGTTTTAAAAGCTTTAAGTATTTTAAATACAGTTGGCAAAAAGAAGTCTTATGACTTAGATTCTGAAGTTAAATTTGAATACAGTAACGCATCATTTCATACTGCTCAATTATTTGTTAATGACTTCAAAATAGAAAATGATAGCCTTACTTTTCAATTGGGTATTGAAAAAACAGATTGTAAAGCTAAAGAATTGTGTGGTATTCCAGAAGTGGTTATAAGCACTTTAGAAACAGCGAATGAAGCGGTTGACGCTTGTTGTGATCCAAATAGTAACTGTTGTTAATAATTAAAATATGAAAAATATTCTTATTCTCTGTACTGGTAATTCGTGCAGAAGCCAAATGGCTCATGGTTATCTTAATATATTAACTAAAGGAAAAGCAAATATCTTTAGTGCAGGGATTGAAACGCACGGTATAAATCCTGGAGCAGCTTCAATAATGAATGAAGATGGCATTGATATTTCTAGTCATACCTCTAACAATGTAACTGAGTATGCTGATGTCGACTTTGATTACATTCTTACTGTTTGTGATCACGCCAATGAAAATTGTCCTTACATACCAAGTAAGAATGCTTTAAGATTACATCATAACTTTTTTGACCCTTCCAAAGTGGTTGGTTCTGATGAGGAAAAACACACCGCTTTTTTAAAAGCTAGAAATGAGATAAAAGACTATTGTAAGATTTTTGTTAAAGACTATTTTTCGTCCTCTTCTTCTGCTAAATTATAGTTTAAAGGTAAAGCATCTCCAACGCGTAAATTCCCCATGTATCCGAGAAAATAAAAAGAACCGCCTATTGGGCTATAGTTTCCAAAACGGTCAATGAAAAATTCAACGTTAAAGAATTCGGCATCTGGAATTGCAGTTTTTTTAGGTGTCAAAAATAAATTTAACTCGAGACTATCAGATTGAGTAAGCGTTTTATTGATATCCTTTTTTTGAGCGACAGTTGATGTTGGTTTGATTTCGGTCTCATATTTTTTGTTGTATTTTATGACTAATGGGGCTCTTATTTTGATTTCATACAATTCATTGCTTTCTAATTCTTTTACTGAGATATACTCTTCTGGTTTAATCATGTGCTCATAACTATATACTGCATAGCGATCCTTCTTTAAACGTTGATTAGATAAAGCACGCATAAAATGTAACACAGATCCTTTATAAGTTATATTTCTTCGTTTTTTTACCTTTTTTGTTGCTTCGATATTCAAATCTTTGAAGAAGGAAGTCCCTTGATAGAATACTGAAGTGGCTCTAAAAACCTCATCATATAAATTTACATAGTTGTAATTGATCGTAAAGCCTTTT
Organism: Psychroserpens sp.; assembly: GCA_034111845.1. Lineage (GTDB taxonomy): Bacteria > Bacteroidota > Bacteroidia > Flavobacteriales > Flavobacteriaceae > Psychroserpens. Next base: position 17,040 of record JAWUWM010000068.1, read on the forward strand.
AAATCATAAGTTACTAAATATTCTAAATTATTGTTTTTAATGCGTATTGGTTTTCTGGATCTTACAATAAGTTGTTTTTTGCGTTTGCTATACCTTAAAATTAAATCCTCTTCATTAAGGATTTCGGAGGACATCCCATTTTTTGATTTACCTAAAAAGTGTTTTCTAAAATGCTCCATCTTAATTTTTATTGGCATTCCATCATAAGTAGAAATATATACTTCGTCTAATTGACTCGTTTTAGGGGTTAATAGAATTTCATTAATTTTATTTGAATCACGTTCTGAAATTGTTAACGTTTCATAACCTATAAAGGAAATAATTAAATTAAAGTTTGCTGCGTCTTTACTGTCTATTTCAAATTCACCTTGGTTATTGGTTGAGGTGCCTATAGTCGTATTGTCAAAATATACAGAAGCACTTTCAATAGGTGAATTTGTTTTGGCATCTAATACAGTTCCTGTTATTGTTTGAGAAAAACTAAGGCAGGAGATCAAACAGAATAGTAAAACTAGAATTTTTAGTTTTAATGTGCTTCTATAAATTACGTTCATATGTTTTATCAATTATATAATCTAAAGGTAGGTGTAGTCCTACACGAATATACGACATATAACCCACAAAACAAAATGCTTCTATCCGGTTTTGAGTGCCAAATTCATCACTACTCAAAAACGCATTAAAATAAGGTTGTTTATCTGTTTTAGTTTTTTTTTATATGTAAGTGCTTATATCTACAGTGTCAGGAAGCCTTCGTAATCTTTCGTATAATATAATGAATCTTTTTCTCTTTTGTCCTTCAGGATATGCTTCCTTAAATCTGTTTGAAGATCATTGTTGTATAGAATAGATAAAAGCAATCTCATTTCTAAAGTAACCCTATTAGAACCTTCTACTTTTTTTAATGAAATATAACGCGATTGGTCTACTAAAAATCCACTACTAAACAATTGATAATTCTCATTTTTGAGGTTATCAATTGCTAGTGATCTCATAAAGTGTAACACCGAGCCTTTACAAGTGCGCTTTCTCTATTTTTCAATCTTGTTATTAGTATCTCCATGCGACTTGTAAAAAGAAGTACCTTTATAAAACACAGACTCAATTTGAAAAACACTTTGATCTAGATTTACATAATTATAGTTAATCACAAATTCCTTGATATCAAACCTAATTTCATAATTGAGATTACATCATAACTTTTTTGATCCTTCTAAAGTAATTGGTTCTGATGAGGAAAAGCATGCTGCTTTTTTAAAAGCTAGGATTGAAATTAAGGATTATGTGGAAGATTTCCTAAGTAAGAATTTTTAGTCTTCAGATTCTAATCCATAATCCAACGGTAAAGAGTCACCAACACGTTGACTTCCCATATTACCTCCAAAAAGAATACCTTCTATTGGAGAATAGTTTCCGTATTTATCTATTTTGAATTGATTAATAGGTGTTTGTATAATAGATTCAATGTTGCCTTTATAAAAGATATCTAGCTTCTCTTTAAGAACTATAGTTTTAGATCCGTATTCGTCTATTTTAGACATCGTGAAATACTCGTAAGGATTTACTACAAATCCCTTAACACCAAAAATATAACCTTCTTCTTCTAGCTGCTTGTTAAATAATGCTCTAATGAAATGTTGAACAGACCCTTCATAAGTATTTAATCTATTTTTAGAAACATGCTTTTTCTCTTTAGTATCTAAGTCATTAAAAAATGAAGTTCCAGAATAGATAACAGATGATACTCCCCAATTTCCTAATATTATTTCAAAATCAATAATTTCGAAACTTATGTTGTACTTCAAGTTTTTATTCCTGACAAGTATAGGCGTATTGCTCCAAGCTGATAATGTTCTATCACGTTTATTATAACGCAGTTTTATATCTTTTTCATTGCGAATCTTGCAAGATTTTCCGTTTTCAGATGTACCCAAAAATTCCCTTTTAAATTTCTTCATTTTCAATGCTCTAGACATACCGTCATCTGCATCAATAACAACAATATCTAGCTCGTTTACAGATTCTTTTAATAGAAGTGTAATGTTATTTTTTTTGCGATAATTGGCAATGAATACTTTTTCATAACCCAAAAATGAGATGACTAAAGTAGATTGAACAGCGTCTATAAATTCAATAGAAAATTCTCCTTTATCATTAGTAGAAGTGCCAATAGTTGTATTGTCAAAATAGACACTAACAGATTCTAACGGTTTATTGGTAGTAATATCTAAAACGGTTCCTGAAAATGTCTGTGAATACGCAATTGTTGTAAGTAAAAAAAGAAAAGATGAAAGCGCTCTATTCATCATTAGCACCATTAGAAAACTTACGTTCCAACTCAGCTTGAAACTCTTCCATTACAGGTTTTACCGTGCTTTCAGGTAAGTCGGCAATTTTAATATACATCAAACCATCAACAGAGTTATTAAACAAAGGGTCTACATTAAAAGCCACAAGTCGTGCATTCTGTTTTATGTATTTCTTTAAAAGAACAGGCATACGTAGCGCTCCAGGCTCAATCTCGTCTATAATTTTATCAAACTTATTTAAATCGGCTTCGGTTTCGTCAAACACGAAATCTTTATCGGCATCTTTAAGTTTAACTTTAAATTCTTTTTTAGGATAGACGTATTGTGCCACATAAGGATCGTAATAATGTGATTTCATAAACTCAATCATAAGCGATTTTGAAAAATTAGAAAACTGATCACTTATACTGACACCACCAATTAAATATTTGTGTTGTGGATGACGTAACGTGGTGTGCACGATACCTTTCCAAAGTAAAAATAAAGGCATAGGTTTTTGCTGGTACTCTTTAATTATAAATGCGCGACCCAGTTCAATAGATTCACTCATCATTTTATAGAGTTCTGGCTCAAATCTAAACAAATCTTGCAGATAAAAACCGTCAATACCATAACGTTCAAAAATCTTAGAACCTAATCCCATTCTATAAGCCCCAGCAAGTTTTTTGGTATTGGTATCCCATAAGAACATATGATGGTAGTAAGTGTCAAAACTATCTAAATCTATAGCTTCATTGGTACCTTCTCCTATTTCTCTAAATGTAATTTCTCGTAAACGACCAATTTCATGCAGTATGTTCGGGATGAGTTTAGCCTCAGTTAAATATACTTCATAATTTTTACTTTCTAATAATCTAAAATCACCAGCTCTTAAAGCCTCAACCTCTGTGGCCATCTTTTCTGCACTTACAGATCCTACAATACGTTTTGGTGGTTTTGCTGGCGGTTTTAATTTATTGGATAAATTACCTAAAATTTTAGGCTTATCTTCAAAAGAATTGGATAGAATATAGGTTTTCCGTCTTATAAAAGAGGTGAAACTGGCTAAGGTTTTATGTTCTTTTTGATCATTAACTGAAATTGCGCGACCAATTCTAACCTTAATAATTCTATTTTTTTGAGTTAGTACCTCAGATGGTAATTTTGCAGTTCTAAACGTATCACTAATCTTAGAAAGCTTGTAAAACAACTTACTGTTTTTAGCATGAAAGTAAATGGGTACAACAGGAACTTCTGCCTTTTGTATTAATTTCATAGCAGCTTCCTCCCAGGGTTTATCAACTACGAGTTTTCCATCTTTATAAGTAGATACTTCTCCTGCAGGAAATACACCTAAAGGATGACCTGCTCTCAAATGTAAGATTGAATTTTTAAAACCAGCAATACTAGATTTCACATCTTTTCTGTCCTCAAAAGGGTTCACAGGCATGATGTAAGGCTTTAAAGGCTCAATCCTATGGAGTAAGAAATTGGCGATAATCTTAAAATCTTGACGTTGCTCAATCATCAATTTAAGCAATAAAATTCCGTCAATGCCACCGAGCGGATGATTAGAAACTGTAATATAAGCACCATCTTTTGGGAGACGCTTTAAATCCTCTTCAGGAATTTCGAATTTAATTTGAAAATCGTCCAATATCGCGTCTAGAAACTCACTATCTCTCAAATGCTTATTGCGTTTATAAAACCTATTAATTGTAGATATTTTTAAAACCTTCATCAATACCCATCCAAAAAATGTACCTACAAAGCCGTACTTATCAGCATTAATCGCTTTTGCAACCTCTTTGGCGGTAACTAATCCGGTGTCTTCTTCTTTGGTCATATCTGATTAATAGTATCGGTAAAAATAGTAAATTCTTTGTTGAACTTCGCTTCACTTTTTCTTTCTCCTGTAAAATTTTCAATTTGCACTATAATGTTACTCTTTTTTCTAAACTTAGCAGTGCTATGCGTACAAAAAATAGTGTCATTATAGAATAAAAGCGATCCCGAAACCTCGGGATGCGGTTTAAATCATAAATTAAGATGAGGTCATTGGGCTACGATTTGAATGGTTTCTTGTGTCAACTGTTTCAATAA
>JAWUWM010000069.1:0-39850 GCA_034111845.1 Psychroserpens sp.
TCTCAAAATATTCGCGAAACTATTTTGTAAAATAAAACTAATGTACAACGTGCTTGTACTAAGAAATTTACAAGCTTTAAATTTAAATTATGAAAAAAGTATTATTTACTTTTGCTCTATTCGTATCATTTGCGAGTTTTGCAAACAACCCAATTATTAAGACCAATGAGAAACCAGTAATAATTGATTTAGAATTGGATTTTACAACCTCACTAATTGAAAATGAAGACTCAGGTTGCCTCGCAGTATGCTCTCAAGTGATAGAAAATACTCAAACAGGAGAAACGGTTACTGTTACGAGTTCAGCTTTCAGCTCTGCAGGCTGTATTACAGCTGGACTAGATTGTCAGGCAAATCTTAAAAAGAAACTTAGACGAGTTTATCAATTAGAACCTTAAGAAAACGATTAGAAACACTTAAATTTGACTTAATAGATTGTCCAAAAAGATTGGACAATCTATTTATTAAATACACAAAATAAATGCTTAAGAAGATTATATATTTTTTTCCTTTAATTTTTATATTTAATGTATACTCGCAAGTAGATAAAATAAATACATATAGTATTGAATTTGAGAAGACTCTAGTTTCAAGTCTAACTCTAAAGGAATACACATCAATATATAGTCTTGATAAATTTATTAACTTAAATGTGTCCGTATTTGATAAATTGAGCAAATCTAAAAACCCGAACCAAATTATAAATGACGAAGATGATGATCAGATCTATTCTTTTACGCCAGGCGGTGACAACGTTAATTTAGTTTATAAAAATTATTCAACTGGAAAAACTTATTTAAATCATCAAATCATATCTAAACCTTTTTTGGTAGAAGATTCATTACAAGTTTTTAGTTGGCTGATTTTAAATGAAACAAAAAAGATTCTAGGGTATTCCTGCCAATCAGCATCTATGTCCTTTAGAGGCAGAGAATATAAAGCTTGGTTTACGCCAGAATTACCAATAGGCGGTCCATGGAAATTTGACGGTTTACCTGGAATGATTTTATTAATAAAATCAGACGATTCTTTTATCAGTTACGAAGCAATCAAAATAAATAATAATTTTTTTAAAACAGCCAAAATAAATAATCCTTTTAATATTAATAAAGCTATTACTTGGCAAGAATTTAAAAAATTATACAAGAAAAAAGCAATAGCGTTAGCAACTTATTCTCCAAATGAGGAAGATAGCGGTGGTATTATATTGTCTCGCAGAGGTATAGAAACTTACATTGAAGAAGATGACACAGATTATACAGCAGATAAAGACTTTGAGAAGTCCCAGGACAATTAAATAAAAGTTTAGTAGATAAATTTGAAGAATCCTAAAAAAAAATTAGTCTTTCTATTTTATTTTTTTTCTATACTAATTTATTCCCAAACATTACAAGGAATTGTTGAAGATGAAGACGGTAACCCTTTAAGTGCCAAATTACTTATTAAAGACATTTCGAATCCTGATTTAATAAGCGAATTCGCTTTGATTATAAAAGGCAAATACTCCTATGCCTTAAGGAAAAAATACAAAGATAGCATAATTGTCCAAGCGATTTCTACTGGACATAGTTCATCAGAAAAAGTAATTAATTACAACGAATTAACTGATGTTTTAGAAATTAACTTTCGCTTATTTAAAGAAAAGATACAAAAACTCGATGAAATCTATTTAGAAGGAAAAAAATCTTTTAACATTAAAGAAGATACGATTATATATCGTGTTGATTCATATAAAGATGGTACAGAAAAAAAATTAGAAGATTTATTAAAAAAATTACCCGGAATAGAAGTTAATGAAGATACTGGACTAATTAAGTATAAGGGGAAACCAATTGAAACTGTTATGATTGAAGGGGATAACCTATTTGATTACAATTACACCATTGGCACAAAAAATATAAATATAGATTTAGTAAAGGAAATTGAGGCGATCGAAAATTACTCTGAAAACAGTTTATTAAAGGGTATTGAAGAAAGCGATAAAGTCGCCTTAAATTTGAAGTTGAAAGATGGTAAAGTTGATTTGTCTGGAAGCATAGATTTTGCCTCAGGTTTTTTTGATAAAAGAAATAAGAAACCCATCAGTACTTCTTCAAATCTTTTAGGAATTAATAAAATTTATAAATCCTTTGCTGTAGCCAGTTATAATAATATAGGTTTAAATCTCTCACCATTTAACTACTTTAATCAACAAATTAATTTAGAACAAATAAGAGAAGAAGATTATTACACATCGAAAATAATACCTGAATCAAATTCAATTAAAGTTACAAATGATAATTTATCAAATACTAATGGTCAATTATTTAGTAATCTGAATAGTGTTTTTAGCCTTTCTACAAAATTAAAAGCTAAAATAAATTTTTTTTACATTAAAGATGAAATTAATAATAATCAATTTACAGAAAATAGCTTTGATATAAACGACGAAACATTTTCAACTTTTGACAATATTTTTATTAAGAAAATCCCGATTCAATATAGAGGTGATTTAGAGCTAAAGCTAATCACATCTAAATCGTCTCTATTAGAATATAATATTAGTCTAAGAGATGAATCTATTAAAACAAATCGCACAATTTTTTCAAATCAAGAAACTAATTTCAACTCTTTTTTAACGTCAAATAATACATTTTTAAAGCAACAATTGCAATACACTAAAAAGATATCTGATAAAAAAGCGATTCAGCTTAACCTTTTGCATTCTAGGCATATCATAAAGCAAGATTACGAAATAACGCCTTCAATATTTAATTTTTCAGACAGTGATAATGATCTTCAATCTAATATCACTAAAAAAAATTTTATAGACTTTAATAGTGTTTTATTAGCTGCAAAAAATAATAACAATTACAGTTTTACTTTTGGAGCATCCCATAGTAATGAACCTTTTATCTCGAGTTTATCAAGTGTTAATAATACTGAAGAATTTCTTATTGAAAACGGTTTAAATGATTTAGAATATAAAAAGAGTGAAATTCGTACATTAGGGTCATATCATTGGAATTTAGGAAAGTTTAAAATCTCTCCAAGCTATGCTTTACGCTATTTAAATCAAAAATTAGATATCAAAGAACCTAATATGTCATTAGATAATGATTTTATAATTTTTGAGCCTTCTATAGATTTAAGTTATAAAATAAATCGTATTTCCTCAATTAACACCAGTTTGGGTCTTAATAGGAATTCTAATTCTCTTCAATATTTATTTCCAAATACTATACTAATTGACAACCGCTTAACATTTAAAAACAGGCAAAGTTTAGCTTTACAAAAAAATCAAACTTTTGGATTATCATACGATAAGAATGATTTATTCAATCAATTAGAGATGTCTTTTGGTATGAATTATTTAAAACAAAAAGGAGGAATCTTTTCTAACTCCCAAATTGATGCAAATTCTTCAATAATCGAAAATTTCTTTTTACCTGAAAGCACTGAAAACATAAATTTTAATTTCAATTTGTCAAAACTTATACCTTTACTTAAAACGACATTCAAACTTAATTCTAATTACTCTGTATTTAACTTTAAAAATTTCGTAAATAATTCTACATTAAGAAGTAATCAAAGTAATTACTTAACAAATGAATTATTTCTCAAAACAGCGTTTAAAACTAAAGTGAATTTTGAAAATAAAATTAATTACATTTATCAAGAAACGATAAGTGAAAGTGTGTTCAAAAATTCATCATTTCAAAATAAATTCAAAATGTTGTTTAAACCCTCAAAACAATTTTATTCTACTATAACATTTGAATATTTTATTCCTAACCTTCAAAATAAATCTAATGATTATTTATTTATTGGAAGTAAAATTTGGTTTAAACCAAAAGACAAAAATTGGGAGATAGGTTTAACAGGTACAAATTTAGCAAATATTAAAAAATTTGAACAATTCAATACTAATGATATATCAACTAGTATTAATAGCATTAACCTACTCGATCGATTTGCTTTATTAAATTTCTTATATAGTTTTTAAGTTAAACACTAAAATGGGAGACTAAAGCAGGGGGAGAAATTCCTGCAGATTTTGGGCGAAAATAAATTCGCATAATAGTTCTCAAAAACTGTATATTTGCAGCAAATTTTAAAACGCTTTATGAGCAAATTAGTTATAGTTGGTACCGTAGCATTTGACGCTATTGAAACACCGTTTGGAAAAACAGACAAAATTCTAGGAGGCGCAGCAACCTATATTGGTTTATCCGCTTCAAATTTTGATGTTGATGCAGCAGCAGTATCTGTTGTTGGTGGCGATTTTCCGCAGAAATATTTAGATCTTTTATCGGATAGAAATATCAATACTGATGGTATTGAGATCGTAAAAGAAGGTAAAACATTCTTCTGGAGTGGTAAGTATCATAATGATATGAACTCTCGTGACACGTTAGTGACCGAGTTAAATGTTTTAGAGCATTTTAACCCTGTCGTACCTGAAGCGTATAAAGATGCAGAAGTTGTGATGCTTGGAAACTTGCATCCAATGGTACAACAAGGTGTGTTGGATCAAATGAATCAAAAACCAAAGTTAGCTATTTTAGATACCATGAATTTCTGGATGGATATCGCTTTAGATGATTTACATGCAGTGATAAAAAATGTTGATGTTATTACTATTAATGATGAAGAGGCAAGACAATTAACTGGAGAATATTCTCTAGTTGTTGCAGCACGTAAGATTCACGAGATGGGTCCTAAATATGTAGTCATTAAAAAAGGAGAACATGGTGCGTTATTATTTCATGACGATCATATGTTCTACGCACCAGCTTTGCCACTTGAGGAAGTTTTTGATCCAACAGGAGCTGGAGATACATTTGCTGGTGGATTTGCTGGATATTTAGCAAAGACAGAAGATTACAGTTTTGAAAACATGAAAAATGCAGTGATCTATGGATCTACTTTAGCATCTTTCTGTGTTGAGAAATTTGGTACAGAACGCATGCAAAACTTAAGCAAAGAAGACATTGAGCATCGATTAAAACAGTTTAAAACGCTAACACAATTCAATATTGAATTATCATAAACCAACGCGCTCAAAATTGAGCGCGTTTTTTTATTCTGAATTTAATTCAGAATCTTTAATTTTGGAATACTTTAATATAACAACCACACACCAATGAGCGATGCTTTAAAACATGAATGCGGAATTGCACTCATAAGACTCAAAAAACCATTAGAGTTCTACAAAGAAAAATATGGTAGTGCATTTTACGGAGTAAACAAAATGTACCTCTTAATGGAAAAGCAACATAACCGCGGACAAGATGGTGCTGGTTTTGCAAGTATAAAACTAGATACCGAGCCAGGTGATCGCTATATAAGTCGTGTGCGCTCAATCGCTCAACAACCTATACAGGATATTTTTGCTCAAATTAATGAACGCATTAATGATGAGCTAACAGAACATCCAGAATATCAAGATAATGTTGCACTTCAAAAACAACATATACCATATATAGGTGAACTTTTTTTAGGTCACGTTCGTTATGGTACCTTTGGTAAAAATAGTGTAGAAAGCGTTCATCCATTTTTGAGACAAAATAATTGGATGCACAGAAACCTCATCGTTGCCGGTAACTTTAACATGACTAATGTTAATGAGTTATTTGATGGATTGGTAAAGTTGGGTCAGCATCCTAAAGAAAAGGCTGATACGGTCACAATCATGGAGAAGATTGGTCATTTCTTAGATGACGCCGTATCTAAAATTTATAAAAAATTAAAGAAAGAAGGTTATAGCAAAAATGAATGTTCGGCATTAATTGCAGAGCGTTTAAATGTTGGCAAAATTTTAAAAAAAGCAGCTAAAAACTGGGATGGTGGTTATGCTATGGCTGGTTTATTAGGTCATGGTGATTCATTTGTATTACGCGATCCTTCTGGTATACGTCCTGCTTATTATTATGAAGATGATGAAGTCGTGGTAGTTGCCTCAGAGCGCCCAGTAATACAAACCGTTTTTAATCTTGATTTTGATGACGTCAAAGAATTAGCTCCCGGTCACGCAATAATTACTAAAAAATCTGGCGAAGTCTCTATTGAGAAAATTCTAGAGCCTTTAGAACGTAAAGCCTGTTCTTTTGAACGTATTTATTTTTCTCGTGGAAGTGATGCTGAAATCTATCAGGAACGAAAAACCTTAGGTAAGTTATTAATGCCTAAAGTTTTGGAAGCTATAGATGGTGATACAAAAAATTCGGTGTTTTCTTATATTCCAAATACTGCGGAAACATCCTTCTTTGGAATGATAGAAACTGTTGAACAACATCTCAATGAACGTAAAACCCAAGCAATCTTAAATGGTGGCGGAAAACTTTCCGCAGAAAAGGTCACTGAGATCTTATCTGAAAGACCTCGTATTGAAAAAATAGCCATTAAAGATGTAAAGCTAAGAACATTTATTACAGAAGATAGTAGTCGTGACGATTTAGTAGCTCACGTTTATGATGTCACTTATGGTGTTATAAAACCAACCGATAATTTGGTGATTATTGATGATAGTATCGTTAGAGGGACTACACTAAAAATGAGTATTATTAAAATGATGGATCGCCTTAATCCAAAACAGATTGTGGTCGTGTCTTCTGCTCCTCAAATTCGTTATCCCGATTGTTATGGAATTGACATGGCAAATCTAGAAGGCTTAATTGCTTTTAGAGCGATGTTAGAACTTTTAAAAGAAAACGATAAGTACCACTTAATTGAAGAGGTGTATCATAAATGTAAAGCACAATTAGAACTTAAGGACAAAGGGGTGAAGAATTATGTCAAAGATTTATATAGCCAATTTACTGCAGACGAGATTTCAGATAAGATTGCTGAGTTAATTTCAGATCCCTCAGTAAAGGCAAAAGTGAAAACTATTTTTCAACCTATTGAAAATTTACATAAAGCGTGTCCAAAGAATCTAGGTGATTGGTATTTTACAGGTAACTATCCAACTCCCGGAGGTAATCGTGTGGTTAACAGAGCATTTATAAATTTTTATGAAGGAAATAAGGAAAGAGCTTACTAGATGAAAAGCATAAAACGGTCACTTTACCTAAGATAATATGCTTTTTGTCAGATAAATATGTATTTCGTCTAATATTTAGCAACCTATATCTAAATAACACATACATTGAACTCACCATAACATAAGTAGGTTAAGTTCATGGTAGATTTGGGGCAAAAAAAGGTGAACACTCGTTCACCTTTTTTTATGGATATATATGAACAACTCTTAAATTCATAAACGGAGAATTCTTAATTTATCTCTCGATTTACAAATAGACAACTCGCGAGTTCTCAATACTTTCATCTTTTTTTCTTCTTGGTTATATTTCAAATAAACAACTCGAGTACTTCAAAAGAACAACTCTCGAATTGACCCATCGATGATATTTTCTATTTCTTGACTTTATTTAAGAATCAATAATCTATGTATTTTCATCAACAGATAACTTTCAAATAGTCTCTTCTGCATTCAATATGCGTTTTTAGAACAGATAACACACTCATTTTTCCGTTTAAGCCAATATATTCGTCGTTGGTCTAAAAATTAATGCTTTAATTAAAAGTGCTGTTATATTTGTTGAACCATAACATAAGTAGGTTAAGTTTATGGTAGATTTGGGGCAAAAAAGCTGAACACTCGTTCAGCTTTTTTCATATCCAATAAGGAACAGCAACTATCTTTATTTTCTGTATTAGAATTACTACTTCTTAAATTACTCAATATCATAGCAAATAGTCATAGCTCAAAAACGAGATGTAATAATTGTGAACTACAGTTTCTAAATACTACATTTTAGGCATAAAAAAAAGCAAACCCAATTGAGTTTGCTTTCTTAATATTTATGTGAAGAAGACTATTTAGCCTCTGCGTAACGTCTTTCAACTTCGTTCCAGTTGATGACTTTAAAGAAAGCATCAATATAATCTGGTCTTCTGTTTTGGTAGTTTAAGTAATAAGCGTGTTCCCAAACATCTAATCCCAAAATTGGTGTTCCGCCACAAGTTACTCCTGGCATTAATGGGTTATCTTGATTTGGTGTTGAGCAAACTTCAACTTTTCCTCCTTTATGAACACATAACCAAGCCCATCCAGATCCAAACTGTGTTGCTGCTGCTTTACTAAAAGCTTCCATAAATGCTTCTTTAGATCCAAAAGCTGCTTCAATTGCATCTTTTAAATCACCAGAAAGATATCCTTTGTCTTCTGGATTCATTACGTCCCAAAACAAAGAGTGATTATAAAAACCTCCTCCATTATTTCTAACTCCTTTGTTGTCCATATCTAGATGACCTAGAATGTTTTCAATAGATTGTCCCTCTAAATCTGTTCCTTCAATAGCAGCATTTAGTTTTGATGTGTATCCATTGTGATGTTTCGAGTGATGTATTTCCATTGTACGTGCATCGATATTTGGTTCTAATGCGTCGTATGAATATTTTAATTTCGGTAATTCGAAAGCCATAATATTATTGATTTTTGATGTTAATATTTAGTTTTCTCAAATTTAAGGATAAAACAGCGCAATTAAAAATATTAAATACCTATGTAGTCATAGATACTTTTTATAATTTTAAGCGTGCAAAATCAAACTCCATTTACAATCTACAATGCTTCTGCGGGAAGCGGAAAAACCTATACGCTTGTAAAAGATTATCTCAGTCTTTTATTTCAGTCTAAAAGCAGATTAACATTTAGAAATATTCTTGCGCTAACGTTTACAAACAAAGCTGTTGGCGAAATGAAAACACGTATTATTGATATGTTGAAAGCGTTTTCCGAAGAAAAAATAATTGACGCGCCTAACGACATGTTTAAAGGTTTATCGAATGAGCTTAACATCACTCCAAAAGACCTTCATTATAAATCAAAAGTGTTACTAGAAACTATTGTACATAATTATGCAGCTTTTGATATTTCTACAATAGATAAATTTAATCACAAACTTATTAGAACCTTTGCTTTTGATCTTAAACTTCCTGTCAATTTTGAAGTTGAATTAGACACTGCTTCCATCTTGAGTAAAGCGGTTGACAAACTTATAGACAAAGCGGGAAGTGATGATGAACTTACTAAAGTATTAGTCGACTTTGCCATTGAAAAAACAGATGACGACAAAAGTTGGGATATTTCATACGACTTTAATGCGATAGCTCAGCTACTCGTTAAAGAAAATGATCTTAGCTACTTAAATGAGCTTAAAGATAAATCTTTGGATGATTTCAAAGCTTTAAAGGGTAATCTACAAAAGCAAAATAAAGCTATTGAAAGCCAAATTGTTAATCTAGCAGATATGACATTGTCATTGATTGAAACCAATGGATTAGATATAGGAGATTTTAGTAGAAAAACCTTACCAAATCATTTCATAAAAGCCAGCAGTTTAAATTTCTCGGGGCTCTATGATAATAAACTACAAGAAAACTTATCAAATAATACTTCTATCTACAACAAATCATTAGATGAGGGTAAAAAATTAATAATAGATGGCCTATTATCAGAAATAGAAACCAATTACATTACAGTTAAAACATTGGTTTTTACGACTAAGTTTTTAAAAAATGCCTTAAAAAATATAACGCCTCTATCTGTTTTGAGCGTCATAAGTAAAACGCTTCAAAATATAAAAGATGAGGATGATATTTTATTGATATCTGAGTTTAATGCCATCATAAATACTGAAATAAAAGAGCAGCCTGCACCTTATATATACGAGCGTATTGGAGAAAAATTTAAACATTATTTTATTGATGAGTTTCAGGATACATCACAATTGCAATGGGAAAATTTAATTCCGTTAATTAATAATGTGGTTTCTGAAGAAAATTTAAAAGGAGAAACTGGTACTGCGATGTTGGTTGGTGATGCTAAACAAGCTATTTATAGATGGCGTGGCGGACGAGCAGAACAATTTATAAATCTTTATAATGAAGATACTAAACCGCTTGCAGTAACACAAATTGTTAGAAACCTGCCTGATAATTACCGTAGCCATAAAACCGTTGTCGAATTTAACAACACTTTTTTTAATCACATTGCTGATGTTTCTTTTACCAATCCTAAACACCAACAAATCTATAAAAACGCCTCGCAAAACGTCATCATTGATAAAACAGGTTATGTAGAATTATCCTTTTTAAATACCCAAGATGAAGATAAAAATGAATTACAATGTGAAGCGGTTTTAAAAACCATAGAGAAAGCAGAAAGAAATGGTTTTAAAAGAAAAGACATTTGCATTATTGTTAGAAAAAAGAAAGAAGGCTTTGCAATTGCAGAATACTTAAGTGATCTAGGTATAGATATTATTTCTTCGGAAAGTTTATTACTCAAAAACTCTGCAGAGGTTCAGTTTATTAGTCAGATGATCACCTTGAGCTTGCAACCTCAAAACGACGCTATAAAAACTGATCTTTTAAATTTCATTGCCGAAAACAAATTACAATTGGCAGACACACACGCTTTTTATGAAGGTCTTGTACATTTAAAAAACGATTCTTTTTTTGAAAAACTAAATTTATTTGGTTTTCAATTTAGTTATCGTGAGTTTTTGCAACTTCCAATTTATGAAGCAGTAGAAAGTGTTATTAGAGCATTTGAATTAAATAATACGTCTAACGCCTATTTACAATTTTATTTAGATGAAGTTTTTGATTACTCACAAAAATATAATGCCAGCTTTCAAGGGTTATTAGACTTTTGGGAACGCAAAAAAGACACACTGAGCATTGTATCGCCCTCTGGTAAGGATGCTATAGAGATCATGACCATTCATAAATCTAAGGGACTAGAATTCCCTGTAGTGATTTTCCCTTACGCTAATCAAGACATATACTTTGATATGAGCCCTAAGATATGGTTCCCTGTGGATAAAGATAAATTTAATAGCTTCTCTCACCTATACATAAATATGAATAAGGATTTAGAATCTTTTAATGAATTAGGCGCTGAGATGTACACAAATTATCGTTCGCAACTAGAGTTAGATAGTTTAAACCTTCTATATGTTGTGTTAACAAGAGCGATTGAACAATTGTATATAATTTCAGAATATAATCCAAACAAAAAATCAAGTGATGATAAACCAAAATACTATTCAGACTTATTTATTCATTACCTTAAATCTATTGGTAAGTGGGATGATAATGAAATGGAATATAGCTTTGGTGAAAGCCGGAGAACTTCCAAAGAAAAAGTAAAAGAAGAACAGTATACTACAATTGAACAAGGTCAATTAATTTCAACTAGAAAAGAAGACCATAACCTTAATATTATAACAAACTCTGGCTACTTATGGGATACTGCTCAAGAAAAAGCAATTGAACGTGGAGATCTTGTACACCATATTATGGCGCTTATCACAACACCAGCAGATGTAGATTCTGCTCTAGACCATTTTATAAGTTCTGGGATTATTAACTCAGAGCAACACAAGGAGCTTAAAAGTATTGTAAATCGTATTATAACTCATGGGCAATTACAGCCTTATTTTGAAGATCACAATATCGTCTATAATGAAAAAGATATTATCTCCAAAAACGGGAAACTCTATAGACCAGATCGCGTTGTAGTTAATACTAATAATCAAGCTACAATTATAGACTACAAAACAGGATTGCAAGACTCAAAACATAAAGAACAACTATTCGATTATCAGTATATTTTAGAAGAGATGGATTTTAAGGTTATAAAAAAAGTCCTTATTTACATTAACGATGATATTGTGATAAAAGAATTTTAAATTTGTAAAAAATTAAATCAACTATGTACGGAAATATTCAACAGCACTTAGAAAACGAGATAGAATCTATAAAAAACGACGGTCTTTTTAAAGAAGAACGGATTATTACATCTCCTCAAGGTGCAGAAATAAGTTTGTCTACTGGGCAAACCGTTTTAAATTTTTGCGCAAATAATTACTTAGGCTTGTCGTCTCACCCAGACGTTATTCAAGCAGCTAAAGATGCAATGGATACCCATGGTTTTGGAATGTCATCTGTACGTTTTATCTGCGGAACACAAGATATTCATAAAGAATTAGAACAAAAAATTGCAGATTTCTACGGGACAGAAGATACCATATTATATGCTGCAGCTTTTGATGCTAATGGCGGTGTTTTTGAACCGTTGTTAGGAAAAGAAGATGCCATTATCTCAGATTCACTAAACCACGCCTCAATTATTGATGGTGTGCGCTTATGCAAAGCAGCTCGTTATCGCTATAAAAATAACGATATGGCAGATTTAGAGCAACAACTTATTGCTGCTAATAAAAATGGAGCACGATTTAAAATCATTGTAACAGATGGTGTGTTTTCTATGGATGGTTTAGTTGCACCATTAGATAAGATATGTGATTTAGCGGATAAATATGACGCCTTAGTAATGATTGATGAATGTCATGCTACTGGTTTTATAGGTAAAACAGGTATTGGAACACTAGAAGAAAAAGGTGTATTAGGTCGTATTGATATTATCACAGGAACTTTGGGTAAAGCTATGGGTGGAGCGATGGGAGGCTACACAACCGCCAAAAAAGAAGTCATTGAAATTTTACGTCAACGTTCTAGACCATATTTGTTTTCAAATTCGTTGGCCCCTGCAATTGTGGGTGCTTCAATAAAAGTTTTTGATATGCTTGCTAATGATACCTCGTTAAGAGATACTCTAGAAAGCAATACGAATTATTTCAAAAAAGGAATGATAGATGCTGGATTTGATGTTATTGACGGAAATTCTGCCATTGTACCTGTAATGCTCTATGATGCAAAACTTTCTCAAACTATGGCGAAGAAGCTCCTAGACGAAGGTATATATGTGATAGGCTTCTTTTTTCCTGTGGTACCAAAGGACAAGGCTAGAATTCGAGTTCAGCTTTCTGCTGCTCATACTAAGGCACATCTAGACAAAGCAATTACCGCCTTTATTAAAGTAGGAAAAGCGTTAGCTATTATTTAAAACTATTCCAAACTCCCTATTTATAGTACAAATAATCAATATTTTTATATATTTGTTTTGTTAATAAAATTTAACAACTTACTTTTGACATTAATTAACACTTAAAATTAAATTATTTTGAATATGAAAAATCTTAGCAGATTATTTTTCGCTTTGTTGCTAGTATTAAGCTTCAATGCAAATGCACAAGATAGTAACAATCCTTGGAAGATTGTTCTAGGTGCTAATGCAGTTGATCTTTATCCAGTTGGAGAAGATGCTCCTCGTGGTGAGTATTTTGATGAATTCTTCAATGCTGAAGATCATTGGAATATGATACCTTCTTTGTCATCTCTTTCTGTATCGAGATACATAGAAAGTGGTTTTACTTTCACTGCTGCCGGAACTATTAATGAAATTAGCAAAATTGGAGATTCTAGTGCTGATGATTTATCTTACTACGCTTTAGATGGTGCTGTATCTTACAGCTTTCAAAATCTTATCAAGAAAGATGGCTGGTTAGATCCTTATTTAGGAGTTGGTGGTGGTTACACTTGGGTAGATGATATTGGTGCTGGTACTTTAAATGGTACAGTTGGTTTCAACTTTTGGTTATCTGAGAATGTAGGTCTTACTGCTCAAACTGCATACAAACATGCTTTTGAAGATTACCTTCCTACTCACTGGCAACATACTGTTGGTATAGCTATCAAATTTGGTGGTAAAGATACAGATGGTGACGGTATATATGACAAAAATGATGCTTGTCCGGATGTTCCTGGTTTAGAAGCTTTCAACGGATGTCCAGATTCTGATAACGATGGTATCGAAGATTCTAAAGATGATTGTCCTAACCAAGCTGGTTTAGCTGAGTTTAACGGTTGTCCTGATGGAGATAGTGATGGTGTTGCTGATAAAGATGATGCTTGTCCTACAGTTGCAGGTTTAAAAGCTTTAGGTGGTTGTCCAGATACTGATGCTGATGGTGTTGCTGATAAAGATGATACTTGTCCCAACGAAAAAGGTCCTGCTGCTAACAAAGGATGTCCTTGGGCTGATACTGATGGTGACGGAATCTTAGATAAAGATGACAAATGTCCTAACGAAGCTGGTACAGTTGCTAACAATGGTTGCCCAGTAATTGCTCCTACTCCTGCTGTAATGAAAACGTTAAATGCTTACGCTAAAACAATATTATTTGATACTGGTAGAGCTTCAATCAAAACTCAATCAGAAGCTGTATTGCAAAATATCACAGCTATATTAAAAGAATATCCAAAAGCTAATTTCTCTATTGATGGTTACACTGATAGTGTAGGTGCAAAAAGTTCTAATCAGATTTTATCTGAAAGAAGAGCTAATACTGTTAGAGACTTCTTAATAGCTAACGGAATTGGTGCTGACAGATTATCTGCTGCTGGTTTTGGTGAAGATAAACCAATCGACACAAACAAAACGAGAGCTGGTAGAGCTAACAACAGACGTGTAGAAGTAGTGCATATCGCAAACTAAGCATACACAACACATATTATTTTAAGAAACGCTTCGGATATCCGAAGCGTTTTTTATTTTTATACTATGAGAACATTCATAGATGACGTTATTACAGATTTAATAGAAAGAGATCATGATATCTCTAAATTAACATTTGTACTGCCCAGTAAACGCGCTGGAACATTTCTAAAACAAGCTATTTCAAAGCATATAAATAAGACTATATTTTCTCCTAGTATAGTTTCTATAGAGGAATTTGTGGAAACGCTTTCGGACTTTCAATATGCTACCAATGCAGAGCTCCTTTTTGAGTTCTACGATGTTTATCTTAAGTGCACGCCAAAAGAACATGTTGAACCTTTTGATAAGTTTTCTAAATGGGCACAAATACTACTTCAAGACTTCAACGAATTAGATCGCTATTTAATAGAGTCAAATAAAGTTTTTGATTACTTAACAGCTATTAAAGAAATTGAAAATTACCATTGGTCATTAGACGAAGAACCTACACAGTACATAAAAAACTATCTTCAATTCTGGAACCGTCTAAAAAGTTACTACGCTAATTTTCAAAAACAACTCACTACAAAGAAAAAAGGGTATCAAGGCTTAATCTATAAAGAAGCTGTTAAAAACACGAAACACTACATCTCAGTAAACTCAAACGAAACATTTGTTTTTGTTGGTTTTAATGCACTTAATAGAGCAGAAGAACTCATTATTCAAAAGTTACTCGAACAGGATCTAGCACTTATATATTGGGACATAGATGAAACCTTTATTGAAAACCCAATTCATGATGCCGGTTTATTTACAAGAGCACATAGAAAAAACTGGACGTATTTTAATACTCACAAATTCAATTGGATAACCACCCATTATTCCGAAGAAAAAAATATTGAAATTATCGGTGCTCCAAAAAACATTAGTCAAATTAAATATGTTGGAGAACTTTTAGAAAAAATTCACTCTAAAAATCAAAACTTAAAAAACACCGCAGTTATCCTAGGCGACGAAACCCTGCTTATTCCTTTGCTCAATTCCATTCCAAAATCTATAAAAACGATTAATATTACTATGGGATTACCGTTAAAAGCGATCCCGTTGGCTTCATTATTTGAGAACTTATTCGCCATTCACAAAATACCAACTCAATACATATATTATAAGGATATTGTAAACTTGCTATCCAACCCTTTTGTGATGCCATTATTTGACAATGAAACATCTAATAGTGCTCAAGAACTAATAAACCATATACAACTTAATAATAAAGTCTATCTCGGTCTTGAAACTATAAAAGAGGTTATAAGCGACCATAAAGACATTATAGACATACTTTTTAGTAATTGGGAAGACCAACCTAAAAAAGCACTAAAAAACTGTTCTAATCTTATCTATAAGATCAAAATAGATTTGGAAGAAGACAAGACCAATAATCGTTTACCATTAGAATATTTATTTCGTTTCAATCAAGTATTTAACACCTTAGATACATTAAACCAATCATTCTCTCATATTAGTTCAATAGCAACATTATTTAACTTGTATAGAGAACTTATAAAAGGAGAAACATTAGACTTTAAAGGAGAGCCACTAAAAGGACTACAAATTATGGGTATGTTAGAATCTAGAGTACTAGATTTTGAAACTGTAATCATCACCTCTGTAAATGAGGGTATTTTACCAGCTGGGAAAAGTAATAATTCATTTATTCCATTTGACGTAAAGATCGAAAACAAGTTACCTACCTACAAAGAAAAGGATGCTGTTTATACCTACCACTTTTATCGTTTACTCCAACGTGCTAAAAATGCCTATATCCTTTACAATACAGAACCAGACGTCCTCAATGGAGGTGAAAAAAGCAGATTTATCACCCAACTAGAAATTGAAAACAAACATCATATAACACATCACGTAGTTTCGGCTCAAATACCCGCAGTAGAGAAAACATTAAAGCAAATAAAGAAGACTTCAACAGTTATTGAAAAACTAGACCATGTGGCTACAAGAGGATTTTCACCGTCATCTCTTACAAACTACATGAGAAACCCTATTGATTTTTATTATGACAAAGTTTTGGGGATTAAACGGTATGAAGAAGTTGAAGAAAGTGTAGCCTTTAATACCTTAGGTACAGTAATTCATAATACGCTAGAGGATTTTTATAAACCTTTAGTTGGAGAAGTTCTTGAAGCCGATCACATAAAACAAATGAGATCTAAAATAACGTCTACGGTTGCATTTCACTTTAAAGAAGAATTCAAAGAAGGTGATATTACTAATGGTAAAAACCTAATCATATTTGAAATTTCAAAACGTTACCTATCTAATTTTTTAGATACTGAGTTAGATGATATTAAAAAAGGTAATACAATAAAAATAGTAGCCATTGAAACCAATAATAAAGTACCTATTTATATTGAAAACATCTCAAAGACCGTAAATTTAACTGGTAAAGTTGATCGTGTTGATGAGTACAATGGCGTCATTAGAATAATAGATTATAAAACAGGAAAAGTAGAACCTGGTAAAGTTCAAATTGGAAATTGGGAAGACATCACAACAGACTATAATAAATACAGTAAAAGCTTTCAAGTGCTTATGTACGCCTACATGATGTACAAAGAAAATAAGATAACCTTACCCGTAGAAGCAGGCATTATTTCGTTTAAAAGCTTAAATTCTGGACTATTAAAATTTGCAATTAAGCAACCAAACAGCAGAACAAAAGATTATTCGATTACTTCAGAAACTTTAGATGCCTTTGAAATTGAACTAAAAAAATTAATTACTGAAATCTATAATCAAAACATAGACTTTATCGAAAAAGAAGTGTAATATGATCCTCAAAAATCAAATTTTATATAGACCTGAAGATAAACCTATCCTCTGGGATGCTTTTTTTAAATCTGACACCAAGCGAAAACCACTAGTGATTTTTTGCCACGGTTATAAAGGATTTAAAGATTGGGGTCCTTGGGATTTGGTGGCAGAACAGTTCTGTAAACAAGCTATGTTTTTTGTGAAATTCAATTTCTCTCATAATGGTGGCACTGCGAAAAACCCAATAGATTTTCCAGATCTCGAAGCTTTTGCAGAAAACAACTATACTAAAGAGCTTAATGATTTAGATGCTATTTTAAATCATCTCATTGCCGAAGCATTTGAACATAAAGATCAAATCGATATAACAGATATTACTTTAATCGGTCATTCTAGAGGTGGCGGAATTTCAATACTAAAAACTAAAGAAGATAAACGCATTACTAAGCTCATAACTTGGGCTAGTATTTGCGATTTTGAAAAAAGAACTGCTACAGCTGGTGATTTAGAACAGTGGAGAAAAAACGGTATCAAATACGTACTAAACGGAAGAACAAAACAGAAAATGCCTCATAACTATCAATTTTATGAAGATTTCAAAGCCAATGAACAACGTTTACATATTGAAACAGCTGTAAAACAAATTGATATTCCTGTTTTAATTATTCACGCTACAGGTGATCCATCGATTAAATTTGAGGAAGCTGAAGCTATACACTCCTGGAATACTAAAAATGAATTAGTGGCTATAGAACATTCTAATCATGTATTTGATGCACGCCATCCTTGGGAACAGGATGAACTTCCCACAGCTTTAGCAGAAGTCGTAAAAAAGAGCATCTCATTTATAAAATAGAAGTGCTCTATAACGTGATACATAATTGAACACTTTCTTAGAAAACTAAAGCGGCTAGTTTCCTTCTTATGTAAGTGCTTAATCTTCAAAAAGAACCTAAACTTATATATCATTTTAGTGTTTAATGTGGAGCATATCGGAGTCGAACCGATTACCTCTACGCTGCCAGCGTAGCGCTCTAGCCAAATGAGCTAATGCCCCTAAAATTAGATGTACTTTATTTAATTCCGCTCAAGACCAATACTGGTAATGTAGAACTATGAAAGTCTTTCTTTAAAATTGTGTTACTCTCCCATAATTTTGTGAAAAATCCACGCTTACGTCTCACCACACACAATAAGTCTGGCTTATTTGCTTGGTGATGTTCTAATACGCCTTGAAACGTAGTGGCATTCTCAGAGTTCGTCGTTTTGGTAATCATTACTGCTAATTCTTCATTAACATTAAAATCACCTTCATTATAAAACGTTGTTTTTACAAGTAGTAAATTAACAATAGATTTATATTGATTCTTTATCTCTTTTAGAGGCTGTAAAGCTTCTTTTTTCTTAATGATTGCAGATTTTAAGGCTACCAAAATATAAATCATAGGTCTATAAACATAGCCTTCTGGAACAATTAAAGCAGGAATATTAGTTTGCTTAACAATTTTCCCTGAAGTCTTACCTAAGTATACTTCATCTTTAATAGAATTAGTTCTAGGCTCCAACAAAATTAAATCTACTTTCAAAGCTTTACAAGCTAGTTCTAATGTGTCAATTAATTTCCCTTTAAAGGTTCTTACAATCACCTCGACACCTTTGGTATCGATCTTAGCGACATGACCATTTAAAAATGATAAGCTTTCACGCTCCAAAATATGATCTACCTTAATCATTGTACCTGCTTTTGTATACACATTATAAATTTGTACAACGTAAACTTTAGCACCAAAAGCACGTGCAAAATCGATGGCGTATTGCAAATGGCTTTCTGCATTTTTAGAGGATCCAACTGGAACAAGAATAGACTTCATAATCAAATATTTTAAAAGTAACTTCGCGCAACTATTCGGCAAAGGTAATTATTAAAATGATACGTAAAGCAACAACAGCAGATATTGATACTATTCTAAACATTACTAAAGCCTGCGCTAATCACATGATTATGCACAATATTTTGCAATGGAACACCAATTACCCAAAACGGGAGTCCTTTGAAAATGATGTTACTAGACAAGAACTCTATATATTAGAACTCGAAAATATAGTTATTGGATGCATTGTAATCTCAACACTTATGGATGATGAATACATCCCAATCAAATGGCTAACGCCTAATGCAAATAACAGTTACATCCATCGCTTGGCAATCCATCCTGAGCATCAAGGTCAAGGTTATGCCCAAAAATTGATGGATTATGCAGAGGATACTATAAGAACACATAAAATTGCTTCTGTAAGATTAGATACCTTCTCACAGAATACCAGAAACCAGAAGTTTTATGAACGTCGTGGTTACCAAAAACTAGGAAATATCTATTTCCCAAAACAAAGTGAACACCCTTTTTATTGTTACGAGCTCATATTTTGAAAACAGATATCACCTTAAAAAATATTAACAAACTAGCTATTCCTGCTTTAATTTCGGGAGTGGCAGAGCCTATCTTGTCTTTAACTGATACCGCAATTATTGGTAATGTAGATTACAACGCTGCCGAATCTCTGGCAGCTGTTGGTATTGTAGGCACGTTTATTTCTATGCTCATTTGGGTTTTGGGACAAACCCGAAGCGCCATTTCATCCATCGTCTCTCAACATGTTGGAGCAGGCAAATTAGATCACGTAAAAAATCTTCCAGCGCAAGCCATTTTCATCATTACCTCTATAAGTATTCTCATTATTGTGACCACTTTACCTTTTTCTTCGGAAATTTTCAAACTCTACAACGCGTCTGGTACCATTTTAAATTATAGCGTTGAGTACTATAATATTCGTGTTTTCGGATTTCCTTTTACGCTCTTCACAATTGCCATTTTTGGAACATTTAGAGGTCTTCAAAACACATATTACCCTATGATTATTGCAATTATTGGTACGGTTATAAATGTTGTTTTAGACTTTGCATTTGTCTATGGAATTGAAGGTATTATCAATCCAATGCACATTAAAGGTGCTGCGTATGCAAGTGTAATTGCTCAAATAATAATGGCTTTTTGCTCTGCCTATTATTTACTCAAAAAGACAGATATTTCATTGCGTGTTACATTTCCGTTTAATAAAGAAATAAAGACATTTAGTATCATGATTCTAAATTTATTCATTAGAACCTTAGCTCTAAATACCACGCTTTACTTTGCTACTCGTTTTGCCACATCCTATGGCACAAACTATATTGCGGCATATACGATAGCGATAAACCTTTGGTTTTTAGGGGCCTTTATAATTGATGGATACGCAAGTGCTGGAAATATTCTTTCAGGAAAATTATTAGGCGAAAAAAATTATAAAAAACTAGTAGAGCTTAGTAGGCTTCTTATTAAATGTGGTCTTGGAGTTGGTATAATTTTAACCGTTATTGGATTATTAACGTACACCTTTATTGGACCTGTCTTTACAAAAGATGAAGCTGTACTTCAACAATTTTATAATGTATTTTGGATAGTTCTAGCCATGCAACCCTTATGCGCATTAGCGTTTATTTTTGATGGTATGTTTAAAGGTATGGGTAAAATGAAGTTTCTAAGAAATTTATTACTACTCTCTACTGGTCTTGTATTTATTCCCATTCTATTTTTACTAGACAGTTACGGTCTTAAATTATATGCTGTTTTTATTGCACTAACCTTTTGGATTATTGCTAGAGGTTTCCCATTAATAATAAAATTCAGAAAACTATTTTTGTCACTTTCACAAAAGACGTAACTTTGACAATTAATGGGTTTTAAACTAAAACATAATCTGTATGGATTTCATGTCATTTATTAGTGGAAACGGACTCTTTCTAATTTTAGGAATCGTCCTAGTCATCGTTTATTTCTATAACCGCAACAAAAAACGATAATTATCTGGTTTTTAACCAACCGGTAATGCTTAAACGCTCGGTTTCTACAAGTTTAACTTCGTGCTCGATAATTTGACTTTCAAATATTACAATCCGTCCAGGAAACGGATAAATTATCTTTTCAGTTTCAATACCGTTTTCATCTAGGTATAACACTAGTTCTCCTCCATTTTCTGGTTTCCAATCTTCTGTATTTAAATAACACACAAAAGATAGTTTACGCCTATCATCATTTTGAAATGTATCAATATGACGCTTATAAAACGTACCTTTAGGATACAATGCATAATGGAATTCTTTATGTAAAATCCCCATAAAACAGGTTGTATTCAAATAAGAAACTAAGTCATTTATTTGATCAAAAAATAAATGCTCTGCTGCATTAGGGAGCGATTCATCAATCCATAAAATTTGATCACCTCTAATCGTTTTGACAATAACCTCATTAACACGATTACCAATAGCCGCTTTTTTAAAGCGATCTTCTTCATGTTTATTTAAAAGTGACTGTCTTAATTGTGAGACCATTTCCGAAGAAAAAAACGCATCAATTATACTAAATTTATTCAATCCGATATCTTGAATTATCTTCTCGTAGACCGGGTTTTCAACAAAAGCAATATCTTCAAAAAGTTGATTTTGCAATGCGTCAATCATAACTTTATTTTTTGAAAATTTAGGCTTCCATTGTTAAAAGCAAGCAAATGTAATCTAAAAACCGATTACTTTCACAAAATGAATATCTTTGCACTGAAAACACATAAATAAATGAGTAATATTCGCATTACAAAACAGTTTTCTTTTGAAACTGGCCATGCATTATATGGTTACGACGGAAAATGTAAAAACGTTCATGGTCACAGCTATCGTCTGGATGTTACTGTAATTGGGCAGCCTATTTCAGATAACACGAACGTGAAATTTGGAATGGTCATTGACTTTACAGATCTCAAAAAAATCGTAAAAGAAGAAATTGTAGATGTGTTTGATCATGCAACCGTATTTAACAAAAACACACCTCATATTGAACTCGCAAGAGAATTCCAAAAAAGAGACCACAATGTGCTTTTGGTAGATTACCAGCCCACAAGTGAAATGATGGTTATTGATTTTGCTGATAAAATTCAAAAACGCCTGCCAACTAGTATTGCACTACACTCTTTAAAACTTCATGAAACAGCAACCTCCTATGCACAGTGGTTTGCTTCAGACAATGACTAAACCAACTAACATAAAAGTTCCTAACGGAAAAAAAATATACTTTTCGAGCGATAATCATTTAGGTGCTCCAACTAGTGAAGCCTCATTACCTCGCGAAAAGAAGTTTGTTGCTTGGTTAGACGATGTCAAAACAGATGCTGCAGCTATTTTTCTATTAGGTGATTTATTTGATTTTTGGTTTGAGTATGGTACTGTTGTTCCAAAAGGGTTTGTAAGAACTTTAGGCAAACTTGCAGAAATTAGTGACTCTGGTATCCCTATTTATTTCTTTGTTGGTAATCATGATCTATGGATGAATGGCTACTTTGAAAACGAACTCAATATTCCTGTATTTCACAAACCAAAGGAATTCACCTTTAACGATAAAACATTTTATATTGCTCATGGTGACGGTTTAGGACCTTTTGATAAAGGTTATAAACGCATGAAAAAAGTGTTTACCAATCCTATATTTAAATTTCTATTCAAATGGTTACATCCAGATATTGGGATGAAAATTGCACAATATTTATCTGTAAAAAACAAACTCATTTCTGGAGAACATGATGCCACGTTTTTAGGAGAAGATAAAGAATGGCTTATTCAGTTTAGTAAATCACAATTGCAAGAAAAACATCGTGACTTCTTCGTTTACGGTCATCGTCATTTACCTATGACTCTTGATTTAGGTCAAAATTCAAAATATGTAAATCTAGGAGATTGGATTACTTACTACACTTATGGCGTTTTTGATGGTGAAAATTTTGAACTGAAAACTTATTAATTTGTTGACTTCGAGAGTTTTTAAAAAAGGTTCTTATATTTTTTTACTAAGTGTCTTTCTATTATCTTCATGCAAAGCATATAAATCAAAAATCATTATACCTAATCAAACGACATACTCACAATTTCGAAATCAACAAAACGTTTTTAAATCTGTTGATGGAAACATTCATTATATAGATAAAGGAGATGGAGAGGTTATTGTTTTATTGCATGGTATTCCAACTTCTGGATGGTTATATCGCAAAATGATTGATGAGTTATCACAAAACTATAGAGTCATTGCACCAGATATGTTGGGTTTTGGCTCAAGTGATTCTCCTAAAGGTTACAACATCTACTCCGAAGAAAAACATGCCAATCGGCTTTTAGCACTAATGGATGCATTAGACGTTAAAAACTGGATACATGTTATGCATGATGCCGGTGGATTATGGACCTGGGAACTTTTTAAAAAACAACCCAAGAGAATCTCCAAGCTTGTGATTTTAAACACCATTATTTATAAAGAAGGTTTTAATCCTCCAATTAGTTTTAAACCAGGAATTATTGCTAAAACAGCGATGTGGAGTTATAGAAATGGTATTAGCACAAATATGATGCTTAACGGATTATTTAAATCTGGTTTAACAAAAAACGATCTCAACAAAATCGATGTTGAGGGTTACAAAAAACCGCTTAGAGAAGCAAAAACTCGAGCTATGTATTATTTTTTCTCTCACACTTGTAATACATTAACAGATTACTCAAACGTAGTTTCAAAAATTGATATTCCTGTTGTTGTTATTTGGGGAAAAAACGACTCGTTTTTAAAATGGAACCTTCAAAGTAATACTGTAATTAAAGATCTAAACATTTCTAGTGATAATATTCATCTATTAGATGCAAAGCACTTCATTCAAGAAGAAAAACCTGAGCAAATCAACACTTTGATTCTAGATTTTTTAAAAGACTAGTCTTCATTTTCATGCGCCTCAATATCCTTAGTCAAATCTAATTTTCTAAACGTAGGCGATACCAATGCTGTAGTTATTACTGTTATCAACGTCATAGTGCCACCAAACACAACTGCTGTTGCTGTGCCCATATATTTGGCTGTAAGTCCACTTTCCAGAGCACCTAATTCGTTAGAAGACCCAACGAACATAGAATTTACAGAAGACACACGACCACGCATATGATCTGGTGTTTTAATTTGAAGAATAGTTTGTCTAATCACCATAGAAACACCATCTGTAACGCCACTAAAGAATAGTGCCACCACCGAAATCCAAAACACAGACGATAATCCAAATACGATGATGCAAACTCCAAAACCAAAAATAGCAACCAATAATTTCATACCAGCATTTTTACTAATTGGGATATATGCAGTCACCAACATTGTTAAAAAAGCACCCACTGAAGGCGCTGCTACTAAAACCCCAAAACCCTGAGGGCCAACTTTTAAAATATCTTGAGCAAAAACCGCTGCAAGCGCTATGGCACCTCCAAATAGAACAGAGACCATATCTAAAGTTAAAGCTCCTAAAACCGCTTTGGTTTTAAAAACAAACGATAAACCTTCAGTTAAACTGGACAAAATATTTTCCCCGATTTTTGGATTAAGAATTGGTTTTTTAGGGATTTGAAAAAGTGTTATAAATGAAAATAATACTAATCCAAAAACTACACATAACGACCAGTGAACACCAATCCAACTAATAGAAAACCCAGCAAAACCAACGCCTAAAACGCGTGCCATCTGCCAAGTAGAACTATTCCAAGTTGCTGCGTTAGGATATATTTTCTTCGGAACAATAAGCGCAACTAGTGAAAATATAGTTGGCCCAAAAAATGCTCTTAAAAAACCACCAAAAAACACCAAAGCATAAATAGAATAGAGGATGCTATTTTTAGACCACGACTCTATAACAGATTGTGACGTCAACCAAAATAATCCAAAACTTATTAAAGAAAAGGCAGCAATGCATAATGCTAACAGATTCCGCTTTTCTCTTTGATCGACAATATGACCCGCAAACAGTGCCATAACAAACGCAGGTGCAAACTCAAAAAGGCCTATTAAACCTAAACTCAAAGGGTCTTTCGTTAGGTCATAAACCTGCCACTCAATAACAATAAATTGCATAGACCAACCAAAAATTAAAGCAAATCGTACCAATAAAAAAATATTAAATTCTCTGTATCGCAATGCTGCGTAAGGATCTTTTTTAGACATGTACTACTCTTTTATATCTCGAAGTTTTAATTGTAAACTTACATTGCCCTGCCAGTGATTATCATCTATTGAGTATACTGCGTCAAACGATTTTTTATTTGAAATCAAATCCATCTTATGACCCAAATTAAAACCAATACTCACTATTTTCTCTTTGCCTTGACTCGCTGTTAAACGTAAGTGCTTATTATCCTCACCAACACACTTTCCATACCCTGTATCTTTTAAGTTTTTAGTCATAAAAATAGGGGTCATATTTCCAGGTCCAAAAGGTGCAAACTGACTAATAATACGATGAAATTTAGGTGTGATATCCTGCAAATCAATCTGCATATCAATTTTAATTTCTGGTTTTAGTAAATTTCTATCAATAGTTTTGGTGACCTCATCCTCAAAGGCTTGTTTAAAGGCTTCGTAATTTTCTGGGTGAAGCGTTAATCCCGCTGCGTATTTGTGTCCGCCAAATTGCTCAATATATTCTGCACAAGCCTCTAAAGCATTATACACATCAAAGCCTTTTACTGATCGTGCAGAAGCTGCTAGTTTATCACCACTTTTTGTAAATACTAATGTTGGTCTGTAATGCGTTTCTATTAGCCTAGAAGCTACAATTCCAATAACACCTTTGTGCCAAGTTTCGTGATACACAACGGTAGTTAATCGGTCTTCTTCTTTATTTTCTATGATTTGGACTAGCGCTTCTTCGGTAATTCGTCTATCGGTTTCACGTCTATCGAGATTAAATTCGTTGATTTCGTGGGCGTACGTTTTGGCCAGTTCTTCATCATTCTCTGTTAACAGAGTGACTGCATAATTACCATGTTTCATGCGACCTGCAGCATTGATTCTTGGAGCCACAATAAATACAACATCAGTAATCGTAAGTATATCTTTATTGACGAGTTCGATAATCGCCTTAATTCCTGGTCTTGGTTGCGTATTAATAATTTGCAAACCAAAATAAGCCAACGCACGATTTTCGCCAACAATAGGAACAATATCTGCACCAATAGCTGTAGCAACTAAATCAAGGTATTCGCCTAAATCTTCAACAGTCTTACCTTCTTTTGAAGCTAGTGCCTGTATAAGTTTAAACCCAACGCCACAACCGCATAGTTCTTTAAATGGATACTCACAATCATCTCGTTTTGGGTCCAAAATCGCAACTGCCTTTGGTAATTCTTTACCTGGCCTATGGTGATCACAGATAATAAAATCTACCCCTTTTTCTAAGGCATAATTTATTTTGTCATTGGCTTTTACACCACAATCTAATGCGATTATTAATGAAAACTCATTGTCGTGAGCAAAGTCAATCCCTTTATAAGAAATCCCATAACCTTCATCATAACGGTCTGGAATATAAGTCGCAATTCTATCTGATTTTGTTTTTAAATACGAAGACATTAAAGCCACAGAAGTTGTACCATCAACATCATAATCACCAAATACTAAGATGTTTTCATTGTTGAGCAATGCAGCTTCAATACGCGCTACGGCTTTATCCATATCTTTCATGAGAAATGGATCATGTAATTCGTCTAAACTAGGTCTAAAAAAACGTTTGGCTTCCTCGTAAGTATCTATACCTCTTAAAGTAAGTAGAGTCGCTACAGATTGATCTACCTGAAGTGCCTTTTGCAACGCTTCAACGGTTTTAGAATCTGGCTTTGGTTTTAGCGTCCAACGCATAATTTTTTAAGAAATAAAACGTATTTAAATAATCTTGAGATTCGATTGAGTTCAGTGTACTTCTAATTATGATAATGAATTGATGTTTTTACTTCAGAAAACCTTCGGAACATTTCCATCACACCACAATAGGTATCTATCGACATATTAACTGCCTTTTCAATTTTTTTCTCGTCTAGCTCATTTCCGTAGAAATGATATTCAACTGACACTTTATTATAATATTTAGGATGCTCGTCTGTGAGTTCTCCATAGGTATCAATTCTAAAATCTGAAAAAGGCATCTTCATTTTCTTAAGAATAGACACAACATCCAATCCCGAGCAACCAGCCAACGATGACAACATCATGGCTTTTGGCGATACACCAGAATTGTAACCTCCATTTTCAGGAGAAGCATCCATGGTTATTAAATTTCCACTTGGATTGTCAGACTCAAACTGTAAGTTTCCTTTCCAATGCGTGACTACTTTATGAGACATATCTAAAGAATTTTTCGTTTATTGTTAATGAACTCATTTAAGCATTTTCAATTTGCTAAAAAATCCCTCTTTTATGACTATTTTTCGTCCTTTTTTATGTCCATAGCAGTACTATGCCACTAAAAAAAGACTTCAACTAATCAAAAAAGCGGTAATTTTCGCTATAACTCAAAACGTTGAAACAAGTTCAACTCAAAAATACCACTTAAAAAAACAAAACTATGGCATTAGTAACTCCTTTATCTGCAGAACACGATCCAGAAACGCAACAATTAGCAGAATTCTTTAATGAAACCCTTGGCTTTTGTCCAAACTCAGTATTAACAATGCAACGTCGCCCTGCGATTTCAAAGGCATTTATAAACCTCAACAAAGCGGTTATGGCGAATGATGGTCGAGTGACTTCGGCGCTTAAACGAATGATAGCTTGGGTTTCTAGTAATGCTACAGGTTGTCGCTATTGCCAAGCACACGCAATTCGCGCTGCAGAACGTTATGGTGCAGAGCAAGAGCAATTAGATAATATTTGGGAATATAGAACGCATAGTGCATTTTCTAATGCTGAGCGTGCTGCGCTAGATTTTAGTTTGGCTGCCTCTCAAGTGCCAAATGGGGTAAATGCAGATATTAAGAAAAACCTCTACGAACATTGGAATGAAGGTGAAATCGTAGAAATGTTGGGTGTCATCTCCTTATTTGGTTACCTCAACCGTTGGAATGATTCTATGGGAACTAATATTGAAGACGACGCTATTGACAGTGGAAACCAATACCTTGGAAAACATGGTTTTGAGGTTGGAAAACATGATGGATCTAAGTACTAAATATGGAAGATTCTAATTGCCCTCATTGTAAAGAATTGATTTCTAAAATAGAATTTGAGTGTTCTAATTGTGGGGTTCCAATAGCTGGTACTGAAAAATAAAAATCACTATTTATTGGGAAACAAATTTCAAATAAATCTAAAATTGGTAATGCTAAAGAAACTCAAAACAAAGTAAGACTTATTCTTTATGTCATTGGTGGGTTTCAAATTTTAAATGGATGTATAGCGATTTACAGAGGGTTTGAAATGATTGATTATATGTTCTATATCATTTTAGGATTGTTATTTATCGTATTCGGATTTCTATCTCCTAAAAAACCATTGATATTTATATCACTGGCTCTAATTCTACTTCTGGCTTATTATACATTCATGCTTTTAATTGATCCTCATCTTATATTCCAAGGGATTGTTTGGAAACTTGTTGCCATTGCATTTTTAGTGTATGGGTTGGTTAATTCTTTTGAAGAACGCAAACTAAAAAAGGGAAGTCAATTTTTGAATAAAAAATGATTTATAAATCTCAATAATTAATATAGTACAATTAACCTCTTTTTTCCTTACTACGGAAATGAGAGGTTTTTTTATAAAGAGAAATTTTTCACTGTAAACTGAATGGCATCGAGCTAAACTCCATTTATAAAATTTCATGAACTGTACTTTTCAACTCCTCCAAAACCTCCTCCACAAACCAAGGATTCTTAGTTAACCAAAACCTATTTCTAGGACTAGGATGTGGAAGTGTAAAATATTGAGGTAAATAGTCTTTATAATTGGCAACTGTTTCTGTCAATGTGCGTTTAGGGTATTCTTTTAGATAGTATTTTTGCGCATACATCCCAATTAAAATAACCAACTCTACATTTTTCATATGATCAAACAATGGCAGATGCCATTGAGGAGCACATTCTTTTCGTGGCGGTAAATCGCCACTTTTTCCTTTTCCAGGATAACAAAAACCCATAGGTATTATGGCAAATTTAGTCTCATCATAAAAAACCTCATCTGTGACATTTAACCATTTACGTAATTGTCTACCGCTTGCATCGTCCCAAGGAACTCCTGAAGCATGAACTTTTGTTCCCGGTGCTTGACCAATAATAACAATTTTAGAATTTGGATGACCTGTCGCTATTGGTCGTGGACCAAGTGGTAAGTGTGCTTCGCAGATTTTACATTGTCTTATATCATGAAGTAAATGCTCCATTACTTTTTCCCACCAACTACAATTACAATCTCCCCTTTTGGTGGTTTATTTGTATAATGTTCCAAAACTTCTTTTGCAGTTCCTCTAATGGTTTCTTCATAGAGTTTGGTAAGTTCACGAGATACTGAAACGCGTCTATCTTCTCCAAAGTACTCGCAAAAATGGGTGAGTGTTTTGATCAACTTATGCGGACTTTCGTAAAAAATAATTGTTCGAGCTTCTTCTGCAAGAAGCAGTAATCTAGTTTGTCTTCCTTTTTTTACGGGTAAAAAGCCTTCAAACACGAACTTATCATTTGGTAATCCGGAGTTGACCAAAGCTGGAACAAAGGCAGTAGCTCCTGGTAAACAATCCACTTCAATATTATTTTCTACACACGCCCTAGTTATTAAAAACCCTGGATCTGAAATCGCTGGAGTTCCTGCATCACTAATGAGAGCAATCGTAATTCCGCTTTTCAGTTTTTCAACTAAATTATCAACCATTTTATGCTCATTATGCATATGGTGACTTTGCATTTGTGTGCCAATCTCGTAATGCTTCAAGAGTTTCCCAGATGTTCGTGTGTCTTCTGCCAAAATTAAATCGACGTCTTTTAAAACTTCAACAGCACGAAAAGTCATGTCTTTTAAATTTCCGATAGGTGTGGGTACAATATAAAGTTTGCTCATTGGTAAGAGGTTTCATATCAAATTTACAATGTTTTCATAAAAATTGACGCAACCTTTACCAATATTTAGCATCTTTTTAGAAATCAACCGTTTTATGATTTAAAAATTAGTCCGTTTTGTGTTTTTTATACTTTTCTGCACACAATTGACAGCGCAAAAAACAGATTTATCAATAGTTGCTCAAGCACAAAGCACTGCAGGCGCAGCTGTATCTCAGGTTAAAATTTTTGAGTATTCCCAATACATAGTGACCATTATTAACTCTAGAAATAAGCCTATGATTGGGTAGTTATATCTAAACTATTAGGTCCCACTCTTTTTCTAAAGAAATAAGATATAAGTAATATAGGAATCCCAATTAATGAAAGTCCAAAACCATGACCAGCGTCTTGATGTGCTGCTGTGGCTAAAACTAAATCAAAGAAAAAACCTGCATAAGCCCATTCTGTTAGCCAATTACTTTTTCGCCATAAAATCATAATGACACCTAAAATTTTAACAACGGCTAGTGGGATTATTATATACGTTGGAAAATTAAGTGCTTCAAAAAAGCCTTCAACCATTTCAGTTTTAAAAAGATACATCTGTGCCGAATATAAAAATATCAGCGATAAAAGAATTGTAGCAATCCAATATATAATTTTATTAATTTTCATGTCGCTATAGTCAAAGTTATTTACTCAAACTTTCGCTCTACAATATGAAGAAAGCGTGCTTCAAACTCTTCTTTACCTTCCCAATTGTTATAATCTGGTTTAACAATGTCCTTAAGAAGATGAGAAGCCTCTTGATACGTACTCGTAGTATTTAATTGCGATAACACACGATCATAATTTTCAATTTCTCCATTAAAAAGATGCTTTATAAACGCTAGTTTATCATTAAGACCGATGCTTAACCCACCATTTTTAAGTTTATCATTTAATGACTTTCTAAGATTTTCGTTAGCCTGATCTACAGGTTCAAAAACAGGCATTTCAACAAAACCAGCAGTAATATCTTCTAGATGTATTTTAGGTGTGTCTTTGTCCCCTACAACTGTCGCAACCATATCATCCACTTGCTGCGATTCTTGTGGCATTTGTGCAACCATATCTTTGATTTTTTCCATCACTGGCTCATAGATCCCGTCGTCTTCATGCTCATCTAGATTAACATAAATTTTATCTTCAAGTTCAATGTTATCACTCACTTTATTATTAAAGGCAGTATCTAACATTCCAAAAAATGAAGAATCGCTTCCAATTGTTGGTAAATCGCCTTCAAAATTCTCATTTGCAAATTTTAATACGCTTAATTTCTCAAATAAGGCTCCAGCTTCGGCATGCATTTTCACAACATCTTCTCTTCCTTTAAGCTTTAAAACCCTATGTGCAATGCTTATTAAATCTGCCTCAAGCTTCTTTTTCATAACTTTTATATTTTATTCCTGATTAGGTTTTTGATTTTTAATAAATTTGCTTCACCTTTATACAAAACGAACGATCAGTTGGTTTTAGTGTTAAAATTACGAAATGTTTCTCGAAAATACAGTAAATCATAAAGAACAATTTGGATGGATTGAAGTCATTTGTGGCTCAATGTTTTCTGGAAAAACCGAAGAGTTAATTCGCAGGCTTAGACGCGCCCAATTTGCAAAACAAAAGGTTGAAATATTCAAACCTACTGTTGATATTCGTTATGATGAAGATATGGTGGTCTCTCACGATTCTAACGAAATAAGGTCTACGCCAGTTCCTGCTGCTGCCAATATTCCAATTTTGGCAGATGGCTGCGATGTCGTTGGCATAGACGAAGCTCAATTTTTTGATGATGAAATCATTAGAGTCTGTAATGATTTAGCTAACAAAGGTATTCGTGTCATTGTTGCTGGATTAGATATGGATTTTAAAGGCAATCCTTTTGGTCCTATGCCAAGTTTAATGGCTACCGCAGAGTATGTTACTAAGGTTCATGCTATTTGCACTAGAACAGGGAATTTAGCGCAATACAGCTTTAGAAAAGACTCCAGTGAGGCGCTCGTTCTATTAGGAGAAGTGGGTGAATATGAACCTTTAAGTAGAGGTGCATATTACAAAGCAATGCTGCGCGAAAAAGCACGCTATATAGATGTCAATAAAGCTGAAGAAATCTCAAATAAAGATAGTAAATCAAATGCCTAAAGCTCAAGAAACTGTTTTAGAAATTGATTTAAACGCACTCAAACACAATTATGAGCATATCAAATCAAAACTTCATAACACTACCAAAATATTAGCTGTTGTTAAAGCGTTTGCTTATGGTAGTGATGCTAATACCATTGCGCGTTATCTTCAAGATTTAGAAATCGATTATTTTGCAGTAGCTTATATCAGTGAAGGTGTTGCGCTTCGCGAGGCTGGTATTAGAACACCTATTTTAGTACTCCATCCGCAAGCTGTAAATTTTAAAACTTTAATTGAACACTGCTTAGAGCCTAGCTTATATAGTGTGAAAATTTTAAATGAATTTATAGCCACTGCTACAGAAGAAAAACAACGTAATTATCCTGTTCATATTAAATTTAATACAGGTTTAAACAGATTAGGGTTTTCAGAAAATGATATTAATTATATCGTTTCTAAAGCTTCGGAAACATCAACGCTCAAAGTGAAGTCTATTTTTTCTCATTTGGCGGCTAGTGAAGATCTTACTGAAAAATCGTTTACTGAAGGTCAGATAAAATTATTTAAATCTATTTCCGAAAAATTCACTGAAGCAATCGGTTACCCACCTATGCTTCATTTGGCAAACACCTCTGGCGTATTAAACTACCCTGAAGCGCATTTAGATATGGTTAGAACTGGAATTGGGTTATATGGTTTTGGAAATTCTAAAGAAGAGAATAAAAATTTAAAACCTATCGCAACACTTAAATCTGTGATTTCACAAATTCATACTATAAAAAAAGGAGAAACTGTAGGTTACAACAGAGCACATAAAAGCGATGGGGTTGAAAAAACAGCGACCATACCAATTGGTCACGCAGATGGAATAGGTAGACAATATGGAAATAAAAAAGGCTTTGTCACTGTGAATGGAAACAAGGCACCAATCATCGGTAATGTTTGTATGGATATGATTATGATTGACATCACTTCTATTAATTGTCACGAAGGAGACGAAGTTATAATCTTTGGTAATCACCCAAATGCCTCTCAATTTGCACATACCGCAAATACAATTTCTTACGAGATAATTACTGCAATTTCTCAACGTGTGAAACGCACATTACTAAATGATTAGTATGTATTTATTGATTTATGTGACTTTTTAAGCACATTGGAATCAAATAACTAACTAGTAAAACAACTAAAATTATGTTGAAAGAATTTAAATAGTTTATCACTGGCGGAAACGTCATCGAATTTGCAGTAGCAGTAATAATGGCTGGTGCAATTAGTGCTGTCGTAAAGGGATTTGTAAGTAGTATTATTATGCCTGTTGTAGGTCATTTCACAGGAGGAACAAATTTCGACGACAAAAAAATAATTTTAAATGAGGCTGTTGTAGATGCCGCAGGTGCAGTAGCAACTCCAGAAAACGCAATAATGTGGGGAAGTTGGGTAAACACAATCATTAACTTAATCATTGTTGGTTTAGTAATGTTCTTAATTGTTAAAGCGTATAATAAAAGTAAAAAACCAGTTGAGGCTCCAGCTCCAGCAGGACCATCTGAACTTAATATTTTAAAAGAAATAAGAGATTCATTACAAAAATAATGCTTAGCTAACCGCTACATTACCTATTTAAATAACCCTAAACAGCTTCACATGTGAAGCTGTTTTTTTGTGGAATTCTTAAAAACGAAGTTTCTAAATAAAAAGAATACAATTTTAGAGCACTTTTTTTTAATAAAAAAAATACATTGTTAAACCGGTTTAATCTTAGAAAAACTATAATTTTATACCTTAAAATCTCATTTTATGAAAGTTGCTGTAGTTGGTGCCACTGGTTTAGTTGGCGAAGTCATGCTTAAAGTTCTTGCTGAACGTAATTTTCCTGTTTCAGAATTAATACCTGTCGCTTCAGAGCGGTCAATTGGTAAATTAATTTCGTTTGCAGGTAATGACTATAAAGTTGTTGGAATGCAAACAGCTATTGATATGAAGCCTAATATTGCTTTATTTTCTGCTGGTGGAGATACCTCTTTAGAATGGGCTCCAAAATTTGCTGAAGCTGGCATCACTGTTATTGATAATTCTTCGGCTTGGAGAATGGATCAATCAAAACGACTTGTTGTTCCAGAAATAAACGCAACTCAATTGACTTCCGAAGATAAAATTATTGCAAATCCGAATTGCTCCACCATACAAATGGTTGTTGCTTTAGCGCCTCTTCATAAAAAATATAAAATCAAACGTATTGTTGTGTCTACCTATCAATCCATAACAGGAACTGGTGTGAAAGCAGTTAAACAATTAGAAAATGAAATCGCTGGTATAAAGGGTGAAATGGCTTATCCATACCCTATTCACCAAAATGCAATTCCGCATTGCGATGTCTTTGAAGATAATGGGTATACCAAAGAAGAAATGAAATTAGTTCGAGAAACTCAAAAAATATTAGATGATCGCACGATTGCAATAACAGCAACTGCAGTAAGAATACCTACTGCTGGCGGGCACAGCGAAGCTATAAATGTAGAATTTGAAAATGACTTTGATTTAACAGAAGTGAGACACTTATTAAATGAATCTCCAGGAATAGTTGTTCAAGACAATATTGACGTAAACACCTACCCAATGCCAATCTATGCCCATGGAAAAGATGATGTTTTTGTTGGGCGACTTCGTCGCGATGGTTCTCAGCGTAAAACCCTAAATTTATGGGTTGTAAGTGATAATCTTAGAAAAGGCGCTGCTACTAATACTATCCAGATAGCAGAATACTTACTAAAACAAAAATTATTATAACTATTTAAAATCATGAAGTAGGGTTTTTACTGGGCCAGCTGTTATATATATGTAAAAACTAGACTGCTTATAAGCACCTTAAGAATTTTATAGATTTTTTCACGAATTTGACTCTTATTATCTGATAAAAAGTGTATTACAGCTAATTAATTATACAATCGAGAGGTTTGTCTATATATTTACTAATCAATTTTTTTTTATAAATGTTAAGAAATTACCTAAAATTTATAAGTATTTTTTCATTCGCCTTAGCTTTTTTCTCATGCAGCGAAGACGATAATTATGTGCCAATTACGATTGAAGCAAATACTGATATTGTAGAAGTCCCCCAAAATAGTGCTATTACAATTGACGTTTTGGTTAATGATATTAATGTTCCTGATAATGGTTTATTGAATAGCATATCCTTTCAAAACGGAACCACTCAAATTTTAGATCCTAATACAACTCCAAACAACCCATCAGACGATGTTATTCTTTATACACCAAACAATGACTTTGTAGGAGAAGATTCATTTCAATACACCATTTGTGATGACAACAATAACTGCGGAACAGGAACAGTTAATATAACTGTTACACCTATATCTCCAGTCAACTTCAATTTGGAAGATATTCCATTTGATACACTTTCTGAGTACAACTTTTTTGATGGTGCAATGAAAGATTTAAATCCAGTCTTTGGGGTCTTACTTTATGACTTAAATTCTACATTATTTTCAGATTATGCTCGTAAAAAACGTTTTATATGGTTGCCAGATGGTACTAAAGCAAATTACAATAGTGATTTTACACCTTTAGATTTCCCTGTTGGATCTGTAATTATTAAAAATTTCTATTATGATAATGTACTACCAAGCAACACAACACGTGTTATAGAAACTCGATTAATGTATTTCACTCAAGATGGTTGGGAATTTGCAGAATATGTTTGGAATGATGAACAAACAGAAGCCACTTTTACGACTTCAGGAAGTTTTACAGATATTCAATGGTTAGAAAATGGTGTAACAAATAATGTTACTTACAGAATTCCATCACGAAACGAATGTTTTGCTTGTCACAATAAATTTGGTACTCCATTACCAATAGGCCCAAAACCACAAAACTTAAATAGAGATTTAGATTATGACGATGGTATAGCAAACCAATTACAAAAATGGATTGCGTTGGGTTATTTAGAAAATAATCTCCCTACATCAATAGTCTCTACTGTTAAATGGGATGATGAATCTCTAGATTTAGATTTAAGATTACGATCATATATAGATATTAATTGTGCACATTGTCACTCTGAAGAAAGCTATTGCGAGTATAGACCAATACGTTTTGCATTCCATGAAACAGAAAGTGACGTCAATAAAGGTATTTGCGTGGAACCAGATACACAAATTCCAGGTACAACACATATTGTTGCTCCTAGAAATCTTGAAGCCTCTGTTTTAAGATATAGAGTGTCATCAATTGAAGAACAAAGTAGAATGCCAATATTAGGAAGAACACTTAAACACCAAGAAGGTGTAAGACTAATAGAACAATGGATAAACGCTCTTGACGGAGATTGCCAATAATATAAAAGTATTACAATTATGAAATCAAAATTACTCATTTTAACACTTATAGCAGTAGCGTTTTGCATGCCTTCTTTTGGGCAGCCTACTAACGATAATATTAGTGGTGCAATACCAATAACACCTTCCCCTGAAGGAACTGGTTGTAGTTCAGCAAGTTTTTTGCTGCCTTTTTCAACTGATGGAACTACAGATAGTGGTGTTCAAGGATCATGTACAACTTCTGCTCTTGACAATTTTTTCACATGGACAGCAACAACGACAGGCTTATCCTTTTCATCGTTAAATCCAGGAAATCCAGGAATAACTGTTTGGGATGAAACAGGAACAGTAGAAGTTGCATGTACAGATACATTTGCAAATGAAATTATTAGTGGATGGGCTATTAATGATAACTTAATAGTTCAAATTTATGATTTTTCTACGAATTCTGATGTCGCTTTCTGTTTAGAAGCTATTGATTTTATAGCCCCTCCTCCTGTACCTGTGACATTTACCCCACAATCCAATGGAATGTTTGGTACTTATAAGATTGCTGTTATTGATATGAATGATGATCACCTGGATGATTTATTAAGTGTTAACAGAGATTCAACATATTTTGATGGGACTCAAAATGTAACAGTACAAAAACCTTATGTATTTGTTAGTTACCAACTTCCTAATGGTGAATTTCAAAAATCTAAAATTGTAACACCTTATCCTGACCACGCTCCTTCTTGGAGTTTAGTTGCTGCAGATTATGATAGAAACGGTCAAATGGATTTAATCTATGGCGGTGGTAGCGGTGTTACTATAATGAAAGCCAATAATAGTGGTACAGGTTTTACAGAAATTTCTGGTCCAGAATATGTGTTTTCACAACGGTCAAATTTTGTAGATATAAATAATGACGGTCATCTAGATGCCTTTGTTTGTCACGATGTCGCTCCAAATGTATACTACATGAATGATGGGAGTGGTAATTTAACATTCAACCAAGGCGGATTAGGAGATTATCCTTCGGGAGGAAATTATGGCTCTATCTGGATAGATTATGATAATGATAGAGATTTAGATTTATTTATTGCTAAATGTGGTGGAGAACCAGCACGTAGAGTCAATGAAATGTTTACGAATGATGGAAATGAAAATTATGTTGAGAATGCTGCAGCCATTGGTTTAGATGACCAAACACAAACATGGTCTGCTGCCTGGGGAGATTTTGACAGTGATGGAGATATGGATGCATTTATTGGAGCAAGTTCTTTAGCAACAGCAGCGAATGGCTTTAAATCTGACCATAGAATAATGCGAAATGACAATGGCATATTTACCGAGGTAACAGCAGATTCTGGAGTAAGTGCTTTAAATGATACTTCAACTGTAACCGTAACTTTTGATTTTGACAATGATGGTAATTTAGATCTAGTATCTGGTGGCAACATTTTATTTGGAAATGGAGATTTGACCTTTGACGTTTATACAGGAGTTTTTCCGGGTTCTTCCGCTTTTGGAGATTTAAATGATGATGGCTATATTGATGCGTTTTCCTCAAATTTTGTCTATTTTAATAATGCTGAGAGTAATAATAATTGGATTAAAATACACACTGTAGGAACTGCTAGTAACATCAATGGTATTGGAGCTCGCGTTGAAGTACATACGCCTTCTGGTGTTAAAATTAGAGATGTAACCAGTGGTGACGGTTTTAGATTTATGAATTCACTAAATACACATATCGGTATTGGAACTGATACTACTATTAATAGTGTTGTTATTTATTGGCCTTCTGGTGTAATAGACACCATCTCAAACCCATCAATCAATGATTCGTTAGAGGTTATTGAAGGAGCAACACTAAGTTTAGAAAATTCTTTAACAGATGAATTATTTATTTATCCTAACCCAGTAAAAGACTTATTAAATATTAGTTCTTTAGAATTAAATGCTAATATGATTTATACGATATTTGATATTTCTGGTAAAAGAATAATGAATTCTAAACTTAAAGAGTCATCCATTGATATTTCAAAATTATCACCTGGTAATTATATTTTAAGAATTGTATCAGGAGCGTCTATAAAAAGTCAAAAATTTATTAAGCAATAAACATCATAGCCTCTAGACTAAATATTTAGAGGTTTTTTTATTACATTTATCCATGCTAATTAATCATATAATGAAAAAAATTACTCTTACACTATTTTTGTTTGGTACCTTATTTAGTTTTTCACAAACATTAAATCAACCTGCAAATTGGCCTAATTCCAATTGGACTATAACAGGTAACTATTTATCAACTGCTAACGTTTTTGAGGCAAATCCAACACAAGATGCTAATTTTTCCTATGATGATGATGATGCCCAAAGTGGTAATGATGATGATATTGCAGCAGAATCTCCAAATATAAATCTAACAGCTGCTTTTAACGCTAATGAAAGTTGGATTTCTGTTGGATCTAGTTACGTCTACAGAAGTTTAGGAGATATTTTAATATTACAATACTGGGATGCAGATTCAAGTTCTTGGGTAAACTGGGGAAATGAATTAACGGGAACTGCAAACGCACCAAATAACAATTATTGCTCAGGTGCTTCTGAAAGTTTTAGTTCGAGTCCTTTAAGCATAGCAGCATTTAGTGCCAACCAATTAAGTAACTTTAGATATAGAATTTCGTACGATGACAACAATATTTGGGGATGGGGCTTTTGTATAAGCTCTCCTACAATAAGCTCACAATTACCACCTGCATGTCCTAATATTAATAGTTTAAATGTATCTAGTATAAATGTGACGGCTGCGAATGTTACCTGGCAAGCCGGAAGTACGGAAACAAGTTGGGAGATTGTAATTCAAACTCCTGGTGCAGGAGTGCCTGCTGGTTCAGGAACTTCTACGACATCAAATAATCCTTACCCCCTTTCTGGATTAGATTCATCTACATCTTATGAGGTGTTTGTTAGAGGATTCTGTGGAGGAACGGATTATAGTAATTGGATTGGACCTGTAACATTTACAACCTTAGTTGATTCTCGTGTTAATTTCTCTACACAATCAATGGCTGCTAATAATTATGACTTAACTGTAGTTGATATGAATGGTGATCATTTAGATGATAT
>JAWUWM010000070.1:0-26075 GCA_034111845.1 Psychroserpens sp.
CTCAAACTTTAGAGTCTTTGGTCAATCAATCGTTACCTGCAAAACAGATTGTGGTTGTGAATGATAATTCTAATGATGACACCCAACACATCATAGAAAAATATACACAAAACCATTCAAATATTTCTATTGTAAACACCGTCTCTTCAAACGAACACTTGCCGGGCTCTAAAATCATAAATGCCTTCTATAAAGGCCTTGAAACCCTAGACCAAAACTATGATGTGAT
The DNA here is from genome assembly GCA_034111845.1 of Psychroserpens sp. Classification (GTDB taxonomy): domain Bacteria; phylum Bacteroidota; class Bacteroidia; order Flavobacteriales; family Flavobacteriaceae; genus Psychroserpens. The sequence continues at coordinate 230 of JAWUWM010000070.1, forward strand.
TTGCAAGTTTGATGCAGATTTGATATTTCCAAAGCACTACTTAGAGCAATTAGCATTTCATTTTAAACAAAATGAACGCTTAGGTATGGCTGCAGGTTTTTGCTATATAGAAAAAAACAACGATTGGATTCTAGAGAATCTAACTCGTAAAGATCACATAAGAGGTGCTCTAAAAGCGTATAGAAAACAATGTTTTTTAGATATTGGCAAACTAAAACCATCCATGGGTTGGGATACGGTTGACGAGTTACTCGCAAAATATAATAATTGGGAGTTATTAACCGATGAATCACTTCATGTAAAACATTTAAAACCTACTGGAGTTAGCTACAACAAAGCGTCCAAATACCTTCAAGGCGAGGCGATGTACAAAATGCGATACGGATTTATAATCACTTTAATCTCTGCATTAAAACTAGCCTACAAAAAGAAAAGCTTCACGCTTTTTAAAAATTATATGGCTGGTTATTTTAGAGGAAAACGAAAGAAACTAGATCAATTGGTTACTGAAGAGCAAGGTCAATTTATTAGGAAGCTACGTTGGCATGGGATGTTGAGTAAACTGAAATAAATAATATTCAATAGTGAGATCCTAGAACGAGTTCAGGATGACACTATCGTGTCAATTAAAACTCCAATCTTTATAACTACTGGAAGCCTCTAGTTTATTTTCAATACTATCATCCAGCTCTGCAAAGAAATCTATCCCGGTTAAGTTTTCAATGGCATCAACAGAAACCACAAATTTATATAAGGGTTGACTAGAATTTTTATGAGGCATTAAAAATGCAATCATCTTTGTTTTACCTGTATTAGTATCAATAAGCACTTTATAAAACTGGTTAGGCACACTCACATTTTCATCTCCTATAGTCTTCATATCCCCTTTTAAAACGCCTCCTGTAATTACAAAAACACCGTCATACTTGCCAGCCCAATATCTCACTTTTTGTTCTAGTGTGTTCCAAACACCAGCATTGAAACTATGTTCTTGCGGACTAATATTACTCGTCAAAAAGGTTTCATCATGAGCTATTTTCGTATACTTTCTATCACCTGCAGGACATAAATGGCCTCGATCATAACCAGATTTTTTATAATTTTTCCAATGTGCTGCACCAGACTTTACTGCTTTATCAATTTCAAAATAAGGGCGTTTAAAATTAGAGCTGGATAGGTGTGTTTTTTTTAATTCGTAAGCAACCCATTCCGCTTGCTCATGTGTTTCGCTGTATGATAAAGAATAGCTTTCATGATGCACAATTAGACCTGTAGTACTTGTTGGTAAGAAATATTCATTGGTATCTGTTTTCACAGTTCCCCCTACCTCTATGATTTCATTAGATTCTTCAACCTTTAAAAAGTGTTCGTAACCATAAACACCAAAGATGATTAGGATTGCTATTAAGGAATAGATTGATTTTTTAGTCATCTACTTATTTTTCAATCACAATCCCCAAAACCTCACCAGTACTAGCATTAGGAAAACTAATCCCTAACAATGCAGAAATGGTAGGAGCAATATCTGGTATCACAGTTTTATCATAAGTTTCTCCATGAGTAATTCCTTTTCCGAAGAAAAGAAGAGGCACATGCGTATCATAATTTAATCCGCTACCATGCGTAGAACCTGTTTTCCCGTATGAAATATACGCAGGATCTGAAAGCAATATAATATCACCAGATCGTTTTTGATTGTAGCCATTTTGCAATAAAGATTCTATACCTGTTGTGAAATTAGAAGTTGCCATTGTTTGCGCAGAAAACACTTTTTCAATATGCTTATAACCTATCAACTCATTTACAATAGCTTCCTGCACATCATTAATATTCAAACCTAGACTATCAATCTGCTTTCGATTTAAAAATATCTGGTTGTTGCTAACATTCTCAATGAGATTAGACGATTTAAATTTGGTATTCAAATAGTTAGCAAAACGGGTTTTAGTTTCTTTATTATCCAAATAACCTGACGGGATTTTCATACTCTGTAAATAGGAAGGCACTTCTACTGCGCCATGATCTGCGGTTAGGAAAACCGTATAATTCCCCTCTCCTACTTGCGTATCTAAAAACTTAAGAAAGCGCTCTAAATCTTTATCTAAACGGATGTAAGTATCTTCAATCTCTTTAGAACTTACACCAAAATTATGACCAACATAATCGGTTGAAGAGTAGCTAACAGTCAATACATCTGTAATATCATCTTGTCCCAATTGCTCACCTTTAATAGCTTCTATAGCAAAATCTGTAGTTAGAGAATTTCCGTAGGGTGTCGCCTTTAGAATATCAAAACCACGATTATCGTTTTTCAACATTGCTAAATCATAAGGAAATGTTGCTTTATCTTTTCCCTTAAAACCACCTTCAAACGCATTTTCATCGCTTCCACTTTCAGTATAAGTTGAAATATCATAATAGGTGTCCCAAACTTTTAAGTAAGACTCTGCAGATTGAGAAGTATTAAAATCTGACACCCATTTTGGAAGTTCATTCATATAAAATGTACTCGTTATCCATGACCCCTCATCTCTACCATGAAACCAATAAGCAGCATTTGCAGTATGACCAGCAGGTAAAATTGCACCTCTATCTTTCAACGAAATTCCAATTGTTTTTCCTTGGTTTTGAGTAAACAATCTATTCTCGTCACCAAAAGTTGTGGTTTTCATTCTGTGTGGTGACATGTGTCCAGCATCATCTTTCGTTCCTACTGATGACACATTATCATCTCCTGCACAATACACCATATCTTTAATCTCCTTATCGTACCAATTGTTACCAATAATCCCATGATTTTTTGGTGTTGTACCAGTATACACAGACGCGTGTCCTGGACCTGTATAGGTTGGTATGTAATTAAAGTGATTATTTTTACAATTAAATCCATCGTTGATCATACGTTTAAATCCGCCATTACCATATTTACTTTCAAACCTTGTGAGGTAGTCATAACGCATTTGATCAACCACAATCCCAACAATCAATTTAGGATTGCTTTTGTTAGCATTAGTCGAAGTGTTTTTTTCTTCGGAAGTCTTAGTTTGCGCATTACATGATATCACAAAAAGAACTGCGAAAAGAAGATTAATTATAGCTTTCATATGTTTATATTTATTATTTATACGCTCCTATTTTTTTAGTTATCAATCATGCATTTGATTGATAAAAATTTTAACATGCGCGTTTCAAAAGATTGTTCTATTTTCCTGTATCAAAAATACAGTTTTTTGTTTAGCATCTTTTTACCTTAACGTTAAATAAGTCTCTCTAATTTTTTACTTTTACAATAACAAAATTTACTATGTCATACCTTCATAATATTGGTACCTATTTTTTAATGATTGCTGAAATGTTTCGCAAGCCAACCAAATGGTCGGTTATGCGTACATTGATATTAAAAGATATTGAAGATTTAATTATTGGCTCACTGGGAATTGTAGCTTTTATTTCCTTTTTTGTAGGTGGTGTTATCACCATTCAAACTGCACTAAATATTGATAACCCATTGATTCCTAAGTACCTAATAGGTTTTGCTACAAGACAATCGATTATTCTAGAGTTTGCCCCAACATTTATATCTGTAATTATGGCTGGTAAAGTAGGTTCTTTTATCACCTCTAGTATTGGTTCCATGAGAGTTACAGAGCAAATTGATGCCTTAGAGGTTATGGGTATTAATTCTTTAAATTACCTTGTGTTTCCAAAGTTTATCGCTTTAATGTTATACCCTTTTGTAATTTCTATTGCTATGTTTTTAGGAATTTTAGGAGGTATGGCGGCAGTAATATTTGGTGGTTTTGGAACTCTGGAAGATTACATTATAGGGATTCAAATGGATTTCATACCGTTTCATATCATTTACGCATTTATCAAAACTTTTGTTTTTGCCTTTATTTTAGCCACAATTCCTTCTTTCTATGGCTATTATATGAAGGGTGGAGCTCTTGAAGTTGGTAAAGCTAGTACAACGTCATTTGTTTGGACGAGTGTCGTAATTATCCTTCTCAATTACATCTTAACTCAACTCCTACTAAGCGCATGATAGAAGTCAAAAACATACACAAGTCTTTTGGAGATGCTCATATATTGAAAGGGATTTCTACAACTTTTGAGAAAGGAAAAACAAGTTTAGTTATTGGACAAAGTGGTTCAGGCAAAACAGTATTTCTCAAATGCTTACTAGGTCTTTTTTCTCCAGAGGAAGGAGAAATTGCTTATGATGGATTGGTTTATGCGCAACTCACCGATAACGAAAAACGTAACCTAAGAGCAAAAATAGGCATGGTATTTCAAGGCAGTGCGCTTTTTGATTCTATGACAATCCTTGAGAACGTAATGTTCCCACTGCGTATGTTTACTCAGCAAAGCAAAAGCGAAATGGAAGAACGTGCTGACTTTGTTTTAAAACGAGTCAATCTTGAAGGTGCTCATCATAAAATGCCAAGTGAAGCTTCTGGAGGTATGCAAAAACGTGTAGCAATAGCTAGAGCTATCGTAAATAAACCTAAATATTTATTTTGTGATGAGCCTAACTCTGGCCTGGACCCAAAGACCGCAATTGTAATTGATAATTTAATTCAAGAAATTACAGATGAGTATAATATCACAACGGTCATAAACTCTCATGATATGAATTCTGTAATGGAGATTGGTGAAAAAATAGTATTCTTAAAAGACGGACTAAAAGCCTGGGAAGGTTCTAAAGAAAACATCTTTAAAACAGATAACAAAGTGGTCACAGATTTTGTATACTCTTCAGAATTATTTAAAAAGGTACGTCAAATGTATCTGGAAGAAAAAGCATAGTACTACTCCACTAAAAGCGTATCTAGCTTTAACTTATCTTTAAACCACAGATTAAGTTTTCTCAAATCTTTTTCTTTTTGCTCTTGATTAGTCAAGGAGTCTACCCACTTAAAAGAAAATATATTAAGCGTATCTATTTTCGAAAAATTTGAAGTAATTCGTTTTGAATAGGATACAGCTCGTAAGTTTTCATAATTAATTTTTGCCTCACGTACTAAATCCTCAAATGGAATTTGACCATGTTCAAGTTTTGATAATCTAGAGACCGTACGTTCTAAATATGCAATTTTTTGACCTTGAGAAAGCAAATCTACAGAGTCACGTGTTCTCAGCTCTTCCATATACTCAAGATTATTTATCGCTCTATTTTTGACCTGATTAACCTGTAATCTGGCGTTTGTGAGCGCATAATAACTACTAAATCGAGCTTCTAATAAAAGTCTAGTCTCTTCAGATATTTCGTCATTTCCAAAAGGAATTAATTCAATAAACGAATTCCCAAGGGGTTCATAATATGGCGTTGCATTCTTGATAATATAACTAGAATTAGGCAATGCTTTTAATTCATCATTTATAAATGCTTTCGCAGCTATTTCAAAACGACTTTCCTTTAACACATCTACAAAAGTAAATCCTGCAGGAATCATGACAACTACAGCAACCAAAGAAGCCAATCTTGCAATACGTTTTCGCTTTGCTGAGTTTGCATATTTAAGCATGGGGAAACGTAAAATCTTAAGCACCAAAAATGTTGCCAATGCAATAAATATTGTGTTAATCGTAAATAAATACATGGCTTGACCAAAATACTCCCAATTCCCTTTAGCTAACCCATAACCTGCAGTACATAAAGGAGGCATAAGTGCTGTAGCAATGGCAACACCAAAAATCACAGACGCTATAGTCCCTTTTTTGGTACGCGCTATAATTAGTGCTAAACCACCAAAGAAAGCGATAAGAACATCTCTAATATCAGGTTTTACACGACCTAAAAGCTCTGATGTATCCTCACTCAAAGGAAAGAATCTAAAGAATAAAAAGGCAGTTAATAAACTTAAAACAATCATTATTGCTAAGTTTATTAAAGACCGTTTAAGTGTATCAATATCATTAATTGCAAGCGATAGACCAACACCTAAAATTGGCCCCATTAATGGAGAAATTAACATGGCTCCAATAACAACTGCTGTTGAATTTGCATTTAAACCAACCGAAGCAACGAAAATAGAACAGACTAAAATCCATGCAGTCGCCCCTTTAAAAGGAATATCTACTTTTATAGCTTGAATCGTAGCATCTCGATCTGTATCGTCTCTAAAATCTAAGAGCTCGACCATAAAGGTTTTAATACTTACCCACAAGCCTTTAGCATCTTGCTTTATAGCTTCTTTACTATGCTCAACTGCTTCATCTTTTTTAATCTCAGCTTCTTTATTAACCGCTTCTTCTGAGAAGTCGAATTTATTCTCGTCACTCATAGTCTAACCGTAATGTTCCCCAAATTTATTTTTAACTTTTTGGAGTACTTTTTTAATATCTTGTTCTTTTGTCTTTGGAAAGATAAGTAAAACTTCGTCTTTATCAACAATTATATAATCTTGCAGTCCATCAAGTACAACAACCTTATCTGCCTTAGTTCTAATCATATTACCAGAAGCATCTTCAGTTAATGTTTGTGCATTTACCACTGCATTACCATCTGTATCCTTATCTAACTTATCGTATAAACTTCCCCAAGTACCAAGATCATTCCAATCAAACGTCGCTGGGATTACATACACATTTTTTGACTGCTCCATAAGTGCATAATCCACCGAAATATTTTCTGCTTTGGCATAATTATCTCTAATAAAGTCATCTTCAAACTCCGTATTATACGTTGCATAACCTGATTCAAAAAGACTATATAGTTTAGGTTGATTTGTTTTAAAAGCTTTCAAAACACTACTGACACTCCACATGAAAATCCCTGCATTCCATAAAAAATTCCCTTGTTCAATAAAGCCTTTCGCTGTCTCGTAATCTGGCTTTTCTCTAAACTGATTAACGGTCTTAATATTAGATTCGGCAGTTTTATCATATTCAATATAACCATAACCTGTATTTGGAAATGTTGGTTGAATTCCTAAAGTCATCAACGTATCATTTTTAGAACAGAAATCGAAAGCCTGTTGTACGTTATTGGTAAACGCATTCTCGTCTTCAATCCAGTGATCACTTGGTGCAACAATCATTACTGCATCTTCATTTTCTTTTTGGATTTTTAAAGCAGCATATAAAATACAAGGTGCTGTATTTCGCATTGCAGGCTCCAACACTACTTGACGCTTGGTAACTTCTGGAAGTTGCTCAAATACCAAATCGTTATAACGCTCGTTAGTTAGGATGAATATATTTTCTTTAGGAATTAAATTCGCAAGGCGATTAAATGTCTTTTGAATCAACGTATCTCCTGTTCCTAACATATCGTGGAATTGTTTTGGAAAATCCTGTGTACTCACTGGCCAAAATCTTGACCCTACGCCTCCTGCCATCAATATGGCGTAATAATTTTTATTCTGCATCTAATTTATATATCTATTAAATCTTTATTTAAATCGACTAAATCGACTTCTACATTCGCATTAAACAAATATATCTTACCTGATTTCAGCTCCGTACATTCGAAGCGTGTGCGTCGTTTTACACCTTTTTTAAATACACGGCCGTTGTATATTTTAAAAGACTGATGTAAAGGTAATTCAAATATAAAGATTTTATTGTTGGGCTCGTCGAATTGCTTTAAAGCATAGGCGAGCTGAATGTCTGTATCACTGGACGCTTTAGGGCTCTTAAAATGGGTTGCTAATAAAGGTAATAATTCCATTGGGAAAATATCAGGATTCATAAAAGGCAACATTAAATGCTGAAATGTGTGTTTCCATTCTAACCCGTGAGGTTTGATTGACCGTCCGTAACTTTTATAAGCTTCAAAATGCGCAATCTCATGAATAAGTGTTATTAAAAACCGGTAGTGATTTAAATTAGAATTTACTGTGATTTGATGTTGTCCATTTGGTAAACGTCTATAATCGCCATGTCTTGTCTTACGCTCTCGTTTAACCGTAACACTTAATTTATCATGATCTAACAATGCCATGACTTTTGCGAAAGCCTTATGAGGAATATACTCTTGAAGTGTGTCTTGCATATCAATAATTAACCTCTAACGATTATAAGTTTTGCATCGTTATTAATGTTTAAAAAATAGAGTCCTGCAGCAGTTCCCTCGGGAAGTATAAGTTTAGTTAAACTACCAAATTCATTAAACTCCTTTTTGAGACTATTGACCTGTCGCCCTCTGACATCAAATATACTTATGATATCGTCTTGAGACGAATTTGTAATAAAAATTTCATTGTTAATTACAGGGTTTGGATATACAATTTGCGCAACAGTTTGTAAATCGGTTACATTTCCGAAGAAATAAGGCACTGCAAAATCAAAGGCATCATGAGCTACTTTTTCTCCAATTAATCGACCGGGAATATCATCTGCAGGAGGATGAATACCGCCCCAAATACGAGATAAACTTGTTTGATCAGATGCATCACGATAAGTAGCCCATTGTAGTTTTATATCTACGGAAGGTCCTTGCTCAAATACTAAAAAGTCATTTTGTTTCGCAGTAAATTCTCCTAGACCACCTGGAAAAAATGCGCTTCCCGTAATTTTTGTTAGGACTTCTGAAGCTGCTCGAGAATAGGTAGAATGGCCAGAAACGTAACCTGCAAAAGGTGGTGTTACAAATGTTGGCCTTTGATATGGCCACCAATTTTCGGCAAGAATCCACCCCACTCCTGCAATATCTGTAGATTCATCTTCAATATAATCTGGACCTCTCCAGGAATACAGTTTAAGTTTACCAACATGCTCACTGTCTACACCTCTTAAAGGGTCTGATGGACCAACAACCTCAACATAACCGTCTAACAGTGGCATACCAGCAACATGATAATTATCTAGCGTTTGATCTGTACTTTGACCTAGAAGTGCCATATTTCTAATGGCTGAAATTGGCCTCAAATAATCATACCAGCCTTTGACACTCCATGCCGAAATTGCTGAATCATGCATAGCACCTCCCAAAATAAAATACGATTTCACATCCCATTCTAAATCACCAAGAACAGCACCTTCACCTTCAAATTTCTTTTCTAATTGCGGATGCTCATTTACATAATTTAATATGGTAAACCAATGCCCTGGAGGTGTTTCAGAATCTGGTCCATCTGCCCAAAATTCTGCTAAAACTCTTGTATAATCTCCTCTTGGCACCAACTGTGATTCGTAGACTTGACCTGTAATTGGATTTATAGCATGACCTTGACCGATATCTCCTCCTTCAATGATATTATAAAAACTAGGATAATCGCTATAACTCGTTGGAAACTCATTTATATCTGTATTCCCAAGAGCTGCAGGAGAAATATCCCATAGCACATTATCATTAGGATCTAGATGAGAACCCCAAATTGAGACCATAGAAAAACCTAATTTATAGGCATCACTAGATGCATCTTCTGTTATCAAATTTAAATATGGTGGATCACTAGGATCATTATATACTGTATAAGAATCTCCATTACGTTGGTAGGTCACATTATCATCTGAAGTCATGGCAAACGGATATACATTTCCCCATTCTGGACTTAAAAAATCAATGGTTGCGCCTTCTATTAGATTACCGCTTTGATCTATAAACGTATCTAAACTTAAGGCTTGCCAGCGGTTAGGATCATTCATCAAAGTGGTTGCCGCCACAGCTGGCCCTAGCGGTTCATTGACTGCTGTATAATACGCATTGCTAAAAAGATCGAGTTCTCTTGAGCCATCTCCATTCCCATAGTTAATAATGGCTTCTGCGACGAAGTTCCCTAGTGCAGCAGCATTTCCTGATTGGTATGACGTACTGACTTCTAATGTCGTTTCATAGCCCAATTGCTGCATAATTAAATCAAATAAATCCTGAGATTCTTCGGCATTTGGCGAGTTTTGAAAACGATAGGACAATAAGCGATACATAGCATAACTAATAGCTTTAGGTTTCGAATCTTCGATAAGCTCTAAAGGTGTGAATTCTAATAATTCCGTAGAAAAACTATTGAGCGTATTCCCAATGAGATATGGTTTTGCTTCATCCTCGTAGATTGCCCAAATATCATACATAGCAACACTAGTATGGAACAAATTTCGGGCATGAATTGTAGGTCTAGCAAAATCTTTTCTAATAGCTTCGAGTAAAACTTCGTTCCATAATCTTGCAATAGACACATCTTCTGCAAGTTCGTCAACGCCCAACTGTATGGTTAACTCTTGTGCTTCACTAAAACAACTTCCGTTATTTTCTCTAACACGTAGTCTTCCTGTTTCGTTCAATCCCCATTTTATAGTAATTGTATCTGTATTTTGACCATTTATAATTTCGCCTCCTGTAACCGTCCAATTCGCAGTAGAACCCATTGCTAATGGATAGTTATAATTTTCTATTCTGAAATATCCAGAATTTGAAGCTCCCGCAATTGCATTAGAATTTAGATAGGTACACGTCCCATCATCTAAAGTCGCCTCTGGGTTATAATTGCATGAAAAAGGATCTGTACACCCTCTAATTTTCTGACTAGGCTGAATATCCAAAATCGTAAACCCCTCGCCTTCAACTGCGTTAATTATTATGTTAGCGTCTATATTTTCGTGAATTTCAATCAATCCTGAAGGCCATTTTATTTCTAATTCTTCAATTTGAATCGCATCAGACAATCCAAAATGAACTGCTTGTAAACTTTGAGATAAAAATCCAACTCCTGTATAGTACCTTATGTAGGTCAATTCATTGGTTCGTAAGGTCAGTCTCGTGCCAATCGCATCTCTATTAGACACAGTCCCTTGGAGTTTGACTTTAAACCATTGTAATGTACTTTCTTCATCATAATTGAGCAATCTATTTTCGTATAAAATGGATTGCTGATCTGAATTAGTAACATAAATATCTAAATCACCATCATTGTCATAATCAAAATCTACTGCTTCTACACTTGTTGTTAACGCATTGAAGTTGACTGAAGCTGAACTATCTTCAAAGCCAGACAATCCTTCTGTAGATATATTTTTATAATACACATTATTTTGCGCACTGTTAGTCTCAAATTCATAACCATTAACAATAATTAAATCCTCATCACTATCCAAATCAAAATCTGCAAATCGTGTTCCCCAAGACCAACCCGTTTGAGACAGATTATTTAATGTTGTTTGGTCTAAAAAATTATTAGCTCCGTTATTTACTAATAGACTGTTATTGTCTCTTCCTGTGATAAAAATATCAAGGGAGCCATCGCGATTAAAATCACTTATAGCTATTCCTGTATCTCCTATGATATTGTCCAAACCAAATATTTGTGCTTGTTCGATAAATAGATTACCGTTTTGATTGATGAATAAACTATTGGTTTGCGTTAAAGCGTTAGACACATACAAATCCATCCATCCATCATCGTTAATATCAAAAGGGACTGCCATGTAACTGGCAATACCCACTGTATCTTGTAAGTTAGTTTCTACAGTAACATTAGAAAACGTCCCATTAGCATTATTGCGATACAGTGCGTTGCTGCCACAACCCTGATCCCAATAATTAACATAAAGATCAAGAAAACCATCGTTATTATAATCAAACCAGGTTGCACCTGTATGTCTGCAATCATTCAATTGTTCTAAACCTACGCCTTCTGTGACTTCTGTGAAGATTCCGTTTTGATTAATGAATAATTGTAGCTTATTAGAGTGTGTAAACACCAAATCTGGAAAACCATCATTGTTATAATCTCCCCAAGACACACCATGCTTAAAACCTTTGAGACCATCAAAATCCTCTATATCAGATAGTATAGGATGTAGATTGGTTAAACCTACTACTGCTGTAACATCTGTAAATGAACCATCATTATTATTTCTATAGAGCTTACTTTGAGTCGTTTCTTGACCATCTATATCTTGAGCCAAAGACACAACGAAAATATCGAGATCCATATCGTTATCAAAATCTGCAACTGCAACACCATTATTATTCTCTAAATCACCTAATCCTGATATGGCTTGTACTTGCTCAAATACCTGAGCGTCGACAGAAGACACTAATAAAACTAAAACGACTATCATACAGTTTACTTTATCTTCTAGTACCCTTTTAATCATATGATATTTTTTTTTAAAGATAATGAATCGCAGCTAATTATTAATGATAAACTATAAGCACATATAAGCTCCATACATATAACAACTAGCTTCAAAGAAGCCCTGATTAGTGTCGTTAAAAAAAGCAAATAAAAAATATTCCCAATTTAAAACAACTATCTAAAATGAATCGTAAATCGAGTCAACTCGTAATCAATAACTATAAACTTCAAGCCTAGAAAGATTAGCTCATAGCGTTAAAACTCAATTGGCGCTAACGTTATCTATTTTAAAATTTCTTAGAAACACTGCGCTCTATTTAAATAAAATCGAGTGCTAATGAAACTCGAATTTCTAAAAAAAATAGCCTAAATTCGTTTAAATAATCTAATCGACAATTGAGACAGTCGAGACCTTCATAGTTTGGCCACTCGATGAACAAAATATGGAACTCACAGTGCATACTTAAAATACATACAATTATTTTTAGACCATTAATAGACTAAGCATTACTAAAGGATCAAATAAATGAAAAAAACGATAACGATACTATTCATCTTATTTGGTTTATTAACAATAAGCTCTCAAACAGCGATCGACTTAACAAATTTACAAACTCCCGCTTTAGACGAAACTTCTGGCCTTATTTTTTATAACAATAAGATAATTACCCATAATGATAGTGGTGATGCCCCTAATCTATATGAAATAGATAAGAATACGGGTGCTATAACAAGAACGGTTACACTAAATAATGCTACAAATATAGATTGGGAAGACATTACACAAGATGCTTCTTATATCTACATTGGGGATATTGGAAATAATAGCGGAAGTAGAACTGATTTAAAAATTTACAAAATTTCAAAAGCTGATTATAATGATGCGGGCAATACAGTTACACCTGAAATCATTTTTTATTCTTATGCAAATCAAACTGATTTCACTCCTAATCTAAATAATAATAATTGGGATGCTGAAGGGCTTATTTCTTATGATGATAAGCTTCTTATCTTTTCTAAAAATTGGGTAGATAATACGGTTAATGTTTATTCCATTCCAAAAACCAATAGTGAAGTGCATAGTGCTATTTTAGAGAGCAGCTACAACATAAACGGACTAATAACTGGAGTGGATACTACCCCTGATGAAAGTATTATTTTTCTTACTGGATACAGTAGCACTAATGCACCATTTATGCTTACGATACATAATATCCCTAATGCTAGCTTGGACCTGTTTTCTGGCATTGTCTCAGAAAAAATACCCAATATAGTTTCTCTAGGGAATCAAGTAGAAGCTATTTCGCTTTTTGAAATTACGGAGACTAAGTATCGTTTATATATTTCGAATGAAAAATACGTTGTAACTATTGGGCCAATAACAATACCTTTCCCTGCAAAATTATGGATGATCGAAATTGATACTAATACAATAACTTTAACGGCACCAAATAGTGATTCAGATCTTGCTTTAAGCCTATACCCAAATCCATTTCATACACTTTTAAATTTGAGTAAAAGAGTTGATGAAATAATTATTTATGATGTATCCGGAAGGAAAATTGTAGAACAGCATTTTGTAGACGAGCTTTACTTAGAAGATCTTAATAAGGGACTTTATATTGCCCATATTAAAATTAATGACTCTAAACTTGTTAGAAAAATAATAAAACAATAAAGAAGCTCTCCATTTTAGAACAACAACCTATTTCTATAAAGTCAAAGAAAACATCTCGCTATTGTTGTGACTATAATTATAAGTGTATTATGATTCCAATTGAGTATCTATTATTTGGTCAATACTCAATCACCAAGACACCTATTTCAACTGTAATAAGCACAACTAAAACCTTTTATGCAGTGCTCTTACTTTCATTTCCTAAAGTTAATTACTGTTGTAGTTATTTTATAGTTACATAAAAAAGCCAGTAGCCCTAAATGAAACTATTAAAGACCCATTATCATCCTAACATAAAAACACTAGTCAATAAATCTGTTTTTACAAGACTAGCTACATGAAGTATCGCAGTTGATAATCATAACATTCTATTGCTTTATACTGAACACTATGAAGATTACAGTCTTCCTGGAGGAGGCTTAGAGTTAGGCGAGGATAAAACAGAAGGAATAATACGAGAGATTATTGAAGAAACTGGAGCAAAAAATATTACCAACATACAACCGTTTGGTATTTACGAATAGTATAGACCATGGTATAAGGCTATCTTCGAGATTCAACATATGATTTCTTACTGCTATACCTGCGACATTAATAAAAATATTAGAGACTCACATTTAGATTCTTATGAAATAAATAATGGCATGAAAGCTGTTTGGACTAATATTCATGACGCGATCGCACATAATAGAAATACCATCGCTACAAGTACTAAAAAGGTATGTCTATTGAACGTGAGACGTTTTTATTGGAACTTATTGCTGAAGGTATGAGTTAAAAACACTGATAATTATTGATGGATGCAATCTAATAGTCACTTGACTTTGTCAGAAAAATAGTCGAACTTCGTCTAACGATTGATAAAAAACATTGAAACGATTTTTTATCAGAGACGTTATACTTCATTATCAGAAACCGCTAACCAATGATAAAATTCTTTGGGAAAATATGCTACGACCTTATGAGAAAAATAAAACTGGAATGTAGTTAAAATATGCTATTGGAGAAATTATCCTTGTTGTTATTGGAATCTTAATTGCACTAAGTTTCTAGGTTTGATTTAAAAAAGCTTTAAATAGTATAATTGGTATAAAAATTGTTTAAAAACACAAATACATAATATTAAAACCAATAATAAATAAATATAACGACATGATAAAATTCAAACTCACAATGGTGCTTTTAATATTAGCATTAGTTTCTAATGCACAAAATGTTCCTGTGACATGGAAAAAAGATTTTACAGGAGCTATTAAATGGCAAAAAGTTTCTGCTCTTGGTAACTATCTTGTTGGAACAAGCAATGCTTTATTGTATGTTGATCAAGATACCGGTAAAATAATATGGAGTAATCCTGAATTTAAAAATTTAAATGAAGGAGATGTATCACAAGTAGGGAATTCCCCTCTTATTTCAGTTAATCAAGGAACAACAGTAAATATGATTGACCCCTTTTCTGGCGAATCGAAATTTGATTCAAAAAGAGCAGGTATTAACGAAATAAAAGACCAAATGATTATGTACAGTTCTAATGCTATTTTAGTTTCAGGCCGTACATTCAATAACAAAGATATTTTAATACTTTCTTCTCTAACAAATGGTAAAACTCTTTGGGAACTAGAGGACGATTTTGGCAGATTAATTACTGCTAGTGATGTATCAAGTTCTGAAATTCTTATCGTTACCCTATACAACAACTACAAAATAAACACACAATCTGGTGAATTAATATGGAAAAACGACACCTCTGACGCAAACAAAGAATTAAATAAACTAGGAGCTCTTGGAAGTTTAATGAAACAAGCGGCTGCTAATGTAGCTCAAGATATGGATTTCAATATTCAATTCTACAAAAACCCTTTTGAGCCTATATTTTATATTGCTTCAGAAAAAGAAGGAAGAGCAAAAACGAATGGTTTTTCATCAAGTGTATCAAATGGAGGTCCAACATACCACACCACTTATACTGCTTTTAGTTTAAAAGACGGCAATAGAATATGGAAAAAGGATTTAGATGTAAATGGGAAAATGGGACAATTGTATTTTCACGAAAAAGGATTAGTTATTTTACCTGATGATGACTTAAATACAAAAATAAATTTATATGATTACAATACCCTAGAAGGCTTATGGGGTAAAAAAGGAAAAGGGATTAAAATTAAAGGTGGCGTATACGACTATTTAGAAATAGGGAAAGGACTTATATTAATTTCTAAAAAACCTAACAACAAAAATTTTATAACTTTCCTTGATTTAAATTCTGGAAGTTTAGCATTTGAAGATCCTATAAAAATTGAAGGCGAAGTGTTATTTGGAGAAATGACTCCTAGTGGTTTACTTTATATGACTTCTAGTGAAGTTAATGTTTTAAATATTGCGTCTGGAAAAACAATTATTGATAAAGAAATAAGAACAAATCCATCACTTATCGATCAAAATGAAGACCTACTATATGCTTATGACAATTCAAGCTCCACTATAAAAATATTAGACAAAAAAACCGGATTAGTAAGAAAATTAGGTAATGCTATTAATTTTGAAGGAAAGGAATTTCCTTCGTCTATAAGCATACGAGACAATGGTATTTTAATTTCATCTTCTCAAAATTTAGCACTTGTAGATTACTCAGGCAAAACAATATTTCAAACCTATCTTGAAGCACCTCGCGAACCTGGAATTATAAGAGCGCTTCGTTATGCCCAAGCAATAAGAGCTGCTTATATAGGCGCTGTATCTTATGCTGGAGCGGCGGCATACCAAAGTGCTGCAAATGATATAAACAAAGAAAATCAAGCAGCTGGGACTATGGTTTCAGGTATAGGTAAAGCATATGAAGATTTAGGAAATCAAGCTACCGACTTTGCTAAAAAATCATGGCAAATGGCTAATGCAAGACTTAAAGCCACTAAAGAGGCTGATGATTATGTTGTTATTTTAAGCCAAGTTGAAGAAACCAACTATTTAATGAAAGTAAGCAAAAATACAGGTAAAATTGAATCAAGAATAGATTTAGGAAAAGATAGAGAACCATCATATGCTATGGATGGCGTTACCGGATCTGTTTTTTACCAAACTAATACCAATGAAATAACAAGTTATAAATTTTAACCAGAAGATAGATAAGATCTTTTCTTTATAATTCAAAAAGGCAACCTATTAGGTTGCCTTTTTGAGTTTTTAATAAAAAACCAAACAAATAAATTTACTTGGGTTTAACTTAGTAGCGGGAAAAACTAAAATATCTGATTTATGCGATCCGCGAATTTATACTTGTAGTAATTGGAATTTTGATTGCTTTACAAATAAATACAAATAGCGAATTAAAAACTCTTAAAAATAACGAAAGCACAACAAAATGTATAATTAATTGCTCATTCTGTGCGTACTTAAAAAATCCTACGGATTTTCCTCTGGCTCGTTTTCTTTTACTAACTTAGTTCTTGCCAACGCAACTAACCATATACATAAACGTTAGACCAACCACAGCAAAAAATTCTAAAATTTTAGTTAATACCCTTTCTAGTAATAAACCCGCTTCGTATCTTTATTAAAAGCAATCATATGAGACTTTTTACACTAATTACAAGCTTATTATTTATGACAGCTACTACACTTTTTGACTTTAATAAAGAATCTGACATTAACGATTGGAGAGTTGTAGATGACGTTGTTATGGGTGGACGCTCTAGCGGTAATTTTAAAATTAACAATGAAGGTCACGGGAAATTCACTGGTAGAATATCTTTAGAAAATAATGGCGGGTTTTCATCGTTACGTTACCGCTTTAAAACAAAAGATGTTTCAGCCTACAGCAAAGTAATACTTCGCATAAAAGGTGATGGTAGTAATTATCAATTTCGCGTTAAGACGACTTCCAGAGATTACGCCTCTTATATTTATGAATTTGAAACAAACAAAGACTGGCTGACTATCGAAATCCCTTTTTCGGCTATGGATCCTAGATTTAGAGGACGACAACTCAACGACCCTAATTTTCCAGGTGAGCAGATGGAAGAAATTGCTTTTTTAATAGGTAACAAAAAAGAGCAATCTTTTGAATTGCTCCTTGACACTATTATATTAGAGTAAGTATCTACTCGATATATCCCATTTTCTTCATCCACTCATCATTAAACATTTTACCGACATAACGACTTCCGTGGTCATGAAATAAAACCACAACAACATCGTCTTTTGTGAAATGCTCTTTTAATTGTAACACACCTTTTATAGCTGCTCCTGCACTATTACCAAGAAACATACCTTCTTCTTTTGCTAAACGTTGTGTGTATACTGCAGCATCCTTATCGGTTACTTTAGTGAAACCGTCAATAACTCCAAAATTCACATTTAGTGGTAAAATATCTTCACCAATACCTTCGGTAACGTAAGGGTAAATTTCTTTTTCATCAAAGATTCCTGTTTCGTGGTATTTCTTAAACACACTACCATAAGTATCTATTCCCCAGATTTTTATATTTGGATTTTTCATTTTCAAATAACTCCCAACACCAGAAATTGTTCCTCCAGTACCAACACCAACAACGAAATGTGTGATTTTCCCATCAGTTTGTTCCCAAATTTCTGGACCTGTACTTTGAAAGTGTGCCTTACAATTACTTGGGTTGTCATATTGATTCACATACCAAGAATTAGGTGTTTCTTCACCCAAACGTTTGGATACCGAATAATAACTACGAGGATCATCTGGTTCAACATCTGTTGGACAAACCACCACCTCAGCACCAACAGCACGAAGAATATCCATCTTCTCATTAGACTGTTTATCACTAATCACAAAAATACATTTATACCCCTTTACAATCGCTGCTAAAGCCAATCCCATACCTGTATTTCCAGAGGTTCCTTCTATAATTGTTCCTCCTGGTTTTAATCGTCCGTCAGCCTCTGCATCTTCAATCATTACCAAAGCCATACGGTCTTTTACCGAGTTCCCAGGGTTAAAGGTTTCGTATTTTGAGAGTACCAAACACGGTAAGTCCTTAGTTAATGCATTTAATTTGACTAAAGGTGTATTACCAATGGTTCCTAATATGTTTTCAGCGTATTGCATAGTTATTATTTTACGTTGCAAAAGTAAGTAAATCAAAAGATTTATAGATGAACTCACCTTGACTTTTTATTTTGCCTAGAAAACGTCAAGATGACTTCAATGTTTTCTTCGGAAATGTTCTACCCTGACAAGCTCCGTCACTAGATTTTAAAACAAGCGGTTGTATTTATTTGAATAGCTATAAGTATCGAGTTGGCTCGCGTTAAGGATGGAAGTGGCATCCTTTTTTGGAGGTTTATTGTACCCTTTAACACTGTAACGGATAAAAAGATATATCGAACAGCCTGACGCTTTATCACCCGAAAGTGATAAAGGGTAACGCCCACCTTGACACCCTCTGTGATCGCACTTTGAAAACGGTAATAAAATACTAATCAAACCGAATCGCCTTAACCGGAGATATCTTAGTGATAATGATAGAAGGCACCAGTAACATCAAAAAACAAGCGACAAACGTCCCAATATTAAGCAATATGATGTAATCTAAACCAATATAAACAGGAATAATAGAGACATAATACTGTTCTGGATCTGGGAATTTTAAGAGTTCAAATTGTTGTTGGGTAAATAGCAATCCTAATCCAATGAGATTCCCCCAAAAGAGTCCTAAGCCAATTAGATAGGTGGCATTATATAAAAATACTTTTCTAATACTCCAGTTACTACTGCCTAGTGCTTTTAGAATTCCAATCATTTGGGTACGTTCTAGAATGAGCACTAGTAACGCGGTAATCATATTAATCCCTGCAAC
This sequence comes from Psychroserpens sp., assembly GCA_034111845.1. GTDB lineage: Bacteria > Bacteroidota > Bacteroidia > Flavobacteriales > Flavobacteriaceae > Psychroserpens. The sequence goes on from JAWUWM010000070.1 coordinate 19,756, forward strand.
GATGATCATTATGGCGATAATTCCGTAGGTATTATTATCAAAAATTTCAATCCATTCAAAGGTCGTTGAGAACTTTTCTTCAATGGTTTGTGTATCTAAAAACGACGGTGTTTCATCTCGTATTTGTTGTTCTTTTTCTAACAATTGAGAGAAATCATCGAGGTAAATTTCAAAATTACCAACTTCATTTTTCTCCCATTTATTCATGCGCTGGATATGACTCAGATCTCCAATCATGAAATTTTTGTCGATATCCTGAAATCCGGAATTAAAAATCCCGATAATTTTAAACGCGCGTTGAAACGGAATCTCTTCAATACTTCCTTTACTAAAAACAGTTTGAAAACTATCACCCAATTTAAAATTCAAACGTTTTGCGAGATAGCTGGAAATAACAACATCATTACTTAATTTCCCTTTGTAAGCTGGCAACTCGCCTTCTATCAAAAAATCTTTGAGATAGGACCAATCATAATCGCTTCCAACACCTTTTAGGACAATACCTTCAAAATCAGTTTCAGTACGAATGACACCAAATTTAGTAGCGACACCTTGAATATGCTTTATACCTTCTACGGCATTGAATCGCGGATAAAAGTCTTGGTCTGTAGTTATAGGAACAATAGATTCGTTAGACTCATTTGTGTCATAGTTATTAATCGTAATATGACCATTAAATGCTACGACCTTTTCTCGCACTTTTTTTTGAAGCCCTAAACCAGTAGCAATAGCAATGAGCATCACCACAATACCAATAGTAATTGCAGCGATACCAATTTTTATTATTGGTGCTGAAACACTACTTTTATACGCTTTACTACCAATAATGCGTTTAGCTATAAAAAACTCGTAATTCAAAATTATTATATCCGTTTATCTATGTTCAAAAATAGGGTTTTCCCGATAATTATAGGGTTTGTTTTAGTCTTGATTTCTTGTGGTAATAAAACTAAGGAGGATTCTGCTCAAAATAATGAGTTCCTAAAACAAGTTCAGGATGACAGTCTTTCAAAATTAAAGACTAAAATCATTGTTGGCGCAAATCGTACTGCTGGTTATTTACCTCTATTAAAAGGAAAACGTGTTGGAATTGTTGCCAACCAAACTAGTGTGATTTTTACTGAGGTCACCACGTCGCAAAAAGCACCTCACAATGACAACTTTACGCACCTCGTAGATTCCTTATTACAGCGAAATATCAACATCAAGAAAGTATTTGCTCCAGAGCATGGCTTTAGAGGTCAAGCAGATGCTGGTGAAGTCGTAAAAGACGGAATAGACACTAAAACCAATTTACCTATTGTATCACTCTATGGAAACAACAAAAAACCATCACCTAAGCAATTAGCGAATTTAGATGTTGTCGTTTTTGATATTCAAGATGTTGGTGCTCGTTTCTACACGTATATTTCTAGTTTGCATTATGTCATGGAAGCTTGTGCAGAAGCAAATATCTCTGTGATTGTTTTAGATAGACCAAACCCAAACGGAAATTATGTTGATGGTCCAATTTTAGAGCCAAAGCATAAAAGCTTTGTTGGTATGCATCCCATACCAGTGGTTCATGGAATGACGATTGGTGAGTATGCTAAAATGACTAATGGGCAAAGTTGGCTAGAGAACAAAATTAAATGTGATCTTACAGTTATTGAGATGCAAAATTACACACATGATAAAACTTATGATTTACCCATAAAACCATCACCAAACTTACCTAACGCAAAATCAATTAACCTCTATCCTAGCCTGTGCTTTTTTGAAGGCACTAATGTTAATGCTGGTCGCGGAACGCCTAAGCAGTTTCAGATTTATGGGAGTCCGTATTTAGATAAAACAGTTTACAATTTCAAATATATCCCAATGCCAAATGAAGGTGCTAAACACCCAAAACATGATGGTATGCTCTGTTATGGTGAGGATTTAAGTGAGCGCAAAAATCTCGAAGAATTAGATTTAAGTTATTTGATTAAAGCCTACCAAAACTCAATTGATAAAAAGCTCTTTTTTAATAATTTCTTCACCAAACTAGCTGGCACAAAAGCCTTACAACTACAAATTGAATCTGGAATTTCTGAGGAAGAGATTAGAGAGACTTGGTCTGATGGATTAAAGGAGTTTGAGACTATGAGAACTCAGTATTTAATTTACGAGTAAGGATTAATAAGCACGCAAAACAACTTATAAAAATGAGTTCTAGTACTAATTTATGCTACCTATTAAAGCGCTTAAAATATTTTTTACTTTTCTCGTTGCTTTGCGCAATAACCCGATCAGGAAAATCTGAAATAATTCCATCAACCTTAAGTAGGAACATGTCCTTAATATCTTCAACGTCGTTAACGGTCCATGGTATCAATTTAATTCCGTCATTTTGATATTTTGAAACCGTTTGCTGATCTAATAGTTTAAAATACGGACTAATAATATCAGGCATAAAAGATAGTTTTTCGAGTTTAGTAGCTATCAACTCATTTTCATCAACTAACAGTGCTGTTTGAATATTTGGATTTTGAATTTTTATATTTTCTAAAGCTCTTAAATCAAAAGATTGTAGAATTGCTCTGTCTAGTATTCCCTTTGTTTCTAGCACCTCAATAACCAAACGCACATAGTCTTTAAGTTCTGGAGTATACACACCATCATATTCTGGTTTACTTTTAATTTCGATATTATAAAAAATGGTATTATTAGCCTTGTTTTCGGCTAAATCAATGACTTCTGTCAACAACGGTTTATATACTTTTTCGTTTTTCTGAAATGGGAATCTGGGATGTTTTTTACTCCCGCAGTCGTATAATTTAATGCTATCATAAGGCATAGCGTATACATTGAATGACAGCTCATTTTGTGGAGTAATCACATTTCCCAAGAGATCTAAAGCAATCTCATGATTCATAAACGGTTCATGAGACACCACTACTTTATGATCTTTTGAAATGACGACATCAAATTCTAAAGTTTGTACACCAAGCGCTAATGCCTTTGCAAAAGCAGGTAGAGAATTTTCGGGATGTAAGCCTCTACAACCTCTGTGACCTTGAATATCCATAGTTTTTTGGGAATTACAATGTAACACGAGAACACAACTAAAAAGCAGTAAATAACGCATTAATCATCAATTTTTAGAGTTGTTGGTTTTCGGTATTTATCAAATGGTTGTTTAAGCAATGCTCCTATTTGTCCGTTTGCAACTTCATCTGGAAATGTGTCTACACCATAGACAATCGTTTCCCTGTCTAGCGACATAAAAGTACCAAAAAGACGGTCCCAAATAGAGAAGATATTTCCGTAGTTAGAATCTGTATAAGGCAACTTATAATGATGATGCACCTTATGCATATCTGGCGACACTAAGACATAGCTCAAGGCCTTATCTAGTTTTTTAGGTAACTTAATATTAGCATGAGTAAACTGTGTTGCAACTAGCGATAATGATTGGTATAAAAACACGATAGCAATAGGTGCACCAACAATAAGAACGCCAAATAAGGTAAACGCAAAACGAATGATACTTTCTAAAGGATGATGTCTATTGGCTGTCGTGGCATCTACATTATGATCTGAATGATGCACCAAATGTACCATCCATAATGGTTTAACTTTATGCTCTACATAATGTGCTAAATAGGCTCCAATAAAGTCAAGAAGCATAACACCTAACAAAACATAAGCCCAAAGTGGAAGATTAGGAATCCAATTGATAATCCCAAACCCTGTACTTTCGACCCATTGTGCTGTACCTAATAATAGAAAGGCTAAACCAAAATTAATAATGATTGTTGTCAGGGTAAAAAACAGATTAGGAAGGGCATGTTTCCATTTTTTATACTTGAAATTAAATAAAGGTAATGTGCCTTCTAATAACCAAAATAATGTGAGACCACCCACAAGAATTAAGCTTCTATGTAAAGATGGTATGGTCTCAAAATAATTTAATATACTTTCCATATTAATTACTGTTACTAATAATTTGATTTGACATCTTCAAATTTATTAAAGACAGTTTGCTACGCCATTTCGCAGCATTACCTTCATCTTTTAAGACCCTGTGAGCTGTTAAGTACAAAAATGCAACTAACTCTTCGTTTATGTTATCTGCATTAGTGACGTCCATACGTTTAAGCATTCTCAATACTTTTCCTGGTCTATTCAAAATTAGCTCCTGTTTAATTTTAAGGAGTTTTATCTTTTCAATCATCGCTAACTTATTTTCCATGACGTCATTTAAAAAATAATCTTGAGCCTCAGCTAGATAAATATCTGACGCTGTTATGATATCTTGCCTTGCCGGTTCAATGGTAAATATAGCAAGTTCAATATACTTTGAAGCGAGATTCAAAGTCGTTTCAAAATTTTGTTGTTTACGGTAACTCGTCAATTCTGCTTTTATAAAACTAGTATTGATATCATATTTTATAATGAATTTTGTAAGGTTTAAAAATTCTCTAGAGGTTTCTCTATTTGAATTAACGATGATACCATTGGAATCCAATATTTTAATAGAATCATCATTAAATTTATTAATATACGTTGTCGATTGTTTATTTTTTATAGGTTGAAAGAGCTCCTCATATTCCTGTTCATTAACTTTAACAAGAATAAAATAATCACGGAGCAAATTAATTAAAATCTGATTTTCAAATAAATCGTCAATAAATACACGCTTTCCATTATCGTCTTTCAAAGTAACTGGAAGAGGTACAAAAGCAGATTCTTCCCAAATCATGAGTACCATTTTATCTTGCACATAAGCTAAACGCTTAGCAGCATCTAGAGAGGTCATCCAATCATCTGTCTGACAAACAGAAAGTGATGGTAGGCCTAAAAACACAATAAGAAGGATCTTTTTCATAATCAATACTGTTATTTTATACGTTGTTTCATTGCTTCCACAATATTAAAAGCAGCGGGACAAATAGCTACATTTTTTAAAGTTAGGTTTGATATTTGTTGAAATTTTTTACGATCTGTATGCGGAAACTCGCTACAAGCCTTTGGCCTTACATCGTATATGGAACAATAATTATCTGCTCCTAAAAATGCACAAGGTACAGACTGTAATACATAATCGCTCTCTTCATCCAATCTCAAATAGGTATCTATAAATTGCTGTTGCTTCATTTTAAAATGCTTGGCAATACGCTCAATATCTTTAGGTGTGAATAATGGCCCTGTCGTTTTACAACAATTGGCGCAATCTAGACAGTCTGTGCGCTCAAATTCTTTTTCATGAAGCTCTCGCATAAGATAATCAAGCTGCTTGGGCGGCTTTTTTTTAAGCTTAGCAAAGAAGGTTTTATTTTCCTTATGCTTATCTTTGGCCAGCTTTGGAAGATTATTTATAAAGTCTTGCATACTACAAAAATACTACTTTTATGAAAGACCTTTTCGGGAAAGCCTTACAAGATTTCAACAACAATAATTATACCGAAGATCTCATCACCTCAACCAATATTTCTGGTGAGGACGAGCTACCGCTACCCTATTTATTTCGAAGTTATTCGGAAATGCCTAAACTAGAACAAAAGGCCTTAAAATTAAGTACAGGAAACGTTTTAGATATTGGTTGTGGCTCCGGAAGTCATAGTCTTCATCTTCAAGACCAAAGCATTTATGTTAAAGCGATTGATATTTCGGAAGGTGCAGTTGCAGTTGCTAAAAAACGAGGTGTACTTCACGTTACCCAAAAAGATCTACTCGAGGAAACAGAACTATTTGATACTGTTCTTTTATTAATGAATGGTACTGGGATTTTTCAAGAAGTATCTCAGGTTTCTAAATATCTTAATCATCTAAAATCGCTTTTAAATCCAGGTGGTCAAATTTTGATGGACTCTTCTGATATTCAATACATGTATGAGGATGAGGATGGCGGACTCTGGATAGATACCAACGCCAATTATTACGGAGAATTGGATTATTTCTTGAGTTACAAAGGCGAAAAAGAAGAACCAATGAAATGGTTGTATCTCGATTTTGAACGTTTACAATTGGCTTGTGAAGGTGTTGGATTAGAATGTGAAAAGGTTTTAGATGGTGAACATTTTGATTATTTAGCACGGATTACTGAGAAATAATTCTTTAAAAAAGAGATTCTTCGCTTTGCTCTGAATGACATTTAGCTTTTAAATTTAACTCTTTGAAGTTGACAATCACTATGTCATTCAGAAGGAGGCACAACTGAAGAATCTTTTCAAATACTGTCATTCAAAAAAGCCCAATCTGAATTAAAATTTGTGACTAGATTTTCTTTTTTTAACCGACTCAAACCTTTTACTTGTTTTTCTCTTTTTATAGCTACATCAATTTCAAAAAAATGT
>JAWUWM010000071.1:0-37590 GCA_034111845.1 Psychroserpens sp.
GCAACAGGAGGCGTACTGCTACCTTCTGCTTGTGCAGCTTCGATTCTCCATCCTTGTACAGAATTAAAATATTTAGTCTCTCCTTGTGGATTAACCCATTCTCTACCTCTTAAATTGATATTTACTTTTACTGGCTGACCAACTTTATAACTATCCAGTAAATCTGTTTTATCTTGAACAAATTCAACTAAAATATGTTGTGGATATTGTTCCTCTGTCGTTACTACTAATTCTCTCTTTCTAAACCCATTACTTCCAAACGTCTGAGTTTCTCCTATCATTTTGACTTTTCCTTGTACTTCCATTGTTGTATTACTTAAATTTAATTATAGATTGTTTTCTTCTTAAGATAGCAATAATTTCCATGCGCTATCTACATCACCATAGCTCAAATAGTTTCTGGCAATTTTATGTTTTTCGTGATGAGATTTATCCTTAATATTAGGATAACGCTCACTCACATTATTAATAAATTCGTCTATCCCATTTTGGTTCGGCAACCCTTCTACATTACCGAGCATTCCTAAATCGTTTCCTGTTAAAACCATGCTATTCTTAACGATATCTGGCATAGCATCAACACCAATACCTAAGGTGGAAATTGGCTTTGGTATTTCAAAAAAACTATTTTTAGCTCTGCTGTAATAACTCCCACCTGCTCTGGAAACCAAATCTAACTTCTCTTGGACGATAACCTCATTCTCATCTAAAACATCATCGGCTATATGAAGTTTAACGACTTCACAAATCACTAAGTTTCCTGCACCGCCTTCAGTCCCTAAATGAATAATTTCATTGACTTTACACTCAAACTGCACTGGAGACTCTGCGACTCTAAAAGGTTTCACCACATCAGATTTCAACATGGTTAATCCAGATTTATCAAACTCATTAACACCTTTACCGTACTCTGTACTGCTTAGCGACATTTGCTGTACAATATTATAATTAACTACATTAATAACGACCTCTTTTGTAGCCATCACATTTTCTAAGGTATGTTTAGTAGTGTTGTCTCTAACACGACGTGCAGGTGAAAATATCAATATTGGTGGATTAGCACTAAACACATTAAAAAAACTATAAGGTGACAAATTTGGATTCCCATCAACATCCATTGTGCTCGCAAAAGCTATAGGCCTAGGAGCCACAGCACTTAATAAGTACGCGTGCAATCTACCTGTCGAAATGTCTTTTGGACTAAAAGATGTCATTTATATTATTTATGGTTAAATCCTACCGTTTCAAGTTATTGAATTGCAAATGTAACTATATTGTGAACGCTATAAAAATGAATTCACCCTCTATGAAGACAATATTATCAACATAAATCGTTTATATTTAAAATCAAAACATAAGTTAATGGCATTAACCATAAACCGCAATATGTCACGATGGATTATTATCGTGGCTTCTTTTTTCATTATTTCTCTCATTCTTTGGAATACCTATGTGTTTTTTCAAAATTTTAAAGCAGAAGAACGCAGTAAAATGGAAATAACATCTTTGGCACAGAGAGATATATTTAAAGCTATTGAACAATCTGAAATTAACAATAGTGATGATATATTAGCTGATTTAGAATTGGCTTGGGGAATACTTGACAATAACGATACAACTCCAATGATTCTAGTAAATGGAGACTCCACAGTTAACACGTTTAGAAACATTATAACTAAAACTGAAGTCGATTCTATACACACAATCAAAGAATCAAAATTCGTGAAAGAAAATCTTAAATCACTAATAACCAAATATGGTAAAGAAAACAAACCTATTAAAATAGAGAATACCAATCAAACAATCTACTATGGCAATTCATTGCTTCTCAACAAACTTAAATATTACCCTTTAGCCTTACTTCTAATTATATTTCTATTTGCAGCAGTTGCTTATTTCTTTTATAAAAGCACCAAAACCGCAGATCAAAATAAACTTTGGACCGGTATGGCAAAAGAAACTGCACATCAAATTGGGACACCTTTATCGTCATTAGTGGGTTGGACTGAGATATTAAGAGGTGAAAACGTCAATCCAGAATATCTAATTGAAATAGAAAAGGACATCACAAGGCTACAAATTATTACAGATCGTTTTAGTAAAATAGGATCTTTACCAACCTTAAAACGTTGCGAAATTGTAAAAGAAACCATTGAATCTTACGAGTACTTAAAATCAAGGTCTTCAAAATTAATACTATTTGAAATTGACGCGCCTCAAGATACATTATACGTTAACCTCAACAATCAATTATTTAGTTGGACTATTGAAAATTTAGTTAAAAATGCCATTGATGCTATGAAAGGAAGAGGTACTCTAAAATTAGTAATTACGAATGACGATAAGTTCGTAAAAATCACTGTTGAAGATACCGGAAAAGGGATTCCTAAACATAGTTACAATTCGGTATTTCAACCAGGGTACACGACAAAGAAAAGAGGTTGGGGATTAGGCTTATCTTTAGCAAAACGAATTATAGAAGATTATCATAACGGAAAAATAAAAGTACTTAATTCTGATATTGGAAAAGGTACTACCATGCAAATTTCATTGAAATTAATAGCTTAATAACAAGCCATGAAACAGCAAAACTATTTCACATTAAAAGAAGCTCAACTCAATAATAACTGTCCAGAATGTTATTCTAACAACGGTTTAGTGCTCACATTTAAGCAACGATTTGTAGAAAATATATTTTATAGAGCGATAACAGAAGAGCGTATCAATGAAATGCGATGCAACACTTGTGATACCGATATTTTCCCAGCGCGATGGACTAACGAAATAGAACAAGTTGTAGACTATAAAAGACGCGCCATACAACCAAAACCAAAATCACTTAAACTAAAACAGCTATCTTGGGTACTAATAATTGTAGACGCAGTTATCTTAATTGTGATTCTATTATTTGTTTTTGGGGTTTTGAAATTCTAATACCAATTTAGATATCTAGATTAATATGGGGACATTAAATTATGCTACGATTACTTTAGTACAACTATAAAAACGAGGTTATTTTCTCAGCAATAGCTTCAAACTCCGCTTTATCTAATGTTACCTTACTCATAAAACGAGCATCTTCCATAACATTCAAAGGAATCAAATGCACATGAGCATGAGGTACTTCTAAACCAATCACAGTCAATCCAACACGTTTACATGGCACAGCTTTTTGAATAGCAATAGCCACTTGTCGCGAAAATTCCATCAAGCCATGATACGCCACCTCATCTAAATCAAAAATCTTATCGACTTCTTTCTTTGGGATACATAACGTATGACCTTTAGCATTTGGATTAATATCCAGAAAAGCTAAATAATCTTCGGTTTCTGCGACTTTATAACACGGGATGTCTCCTGAAATGATTTTTGTAAATATGGATGCCATAATTTTATGCTTAATGTCACTTTGAGTGCAATGTAATTTAATTTAATCTAATTCAATTTAAGAATTATTTTGAGTTGGGACTGCGATCAACCTGACAAGATTATTATAAAGATAAAAAGATTCCTCTTTTTGAAGGAATCTTTTGTTTATAATTTTTAGTTTGACTTAGTTATTTTAAAGGATTACATATAACTATTACAGCACATTTCCGAAGTAAAAAACTTATCTCGTAATCTCTAAAACATCAAACTTAATGATACCATTTGGCACTTGAACTTCTGCAACTTCGCCAACCGATTTCCCTAAAAGCCCTTTACCTATAGGTGAATTAACAGATAATTTATTGGATGCTAAATCTGCTTCACCATCTGCAACCAATGTGTAGGTCATTTCCATACCATTACTCTGATTTTTTATTTTCACTGTAGATAACACGAGTGCTTTTGATGTGTCCATTTGAGACTCATCAATCACACGAGCTCCGGCCAAAGTATCTTCTAGCTTAGCTATTTTCATTTCTAGCATACCTTGAGCTTCTTTAGCTGCATCATATTCTGCATTTTCACTCAAATCGCCTTTATCTCTAGCTTCACCAATATCTTGTGACGCTTTTGGACGTTCTATATCTTTTAATCTTTTAAGTTCGTCTCTTAATTTTTTTAACCCTTCTGGAGTATAATAAGATGCTTTACTCATAGTTCATTCGTTTAATATTAAATAACAATCAGTGATAGCTATATTCAAAATATCCCGAAACGAGTTCGGGACTAATAAAAAAATCCCGCTATTACGAGATGGTATACAAAGATACAAAATATTTAATTCAACCTTTAATTTATTGTAAATTGCAACAAAAATTTAACGCTCTTATGAAAAAGCTTCTTCTAATTTTACCACTCTTATTATTAAGTAATTGTAAAGATGATGATACCATAAATAACTGTAACTTTTTAGTTAACCTTGGTGTAAATGCTACTATTAATCTAAACTTACCAGAGTTTAGTCAACTCATGTTTACAAGTAACACGGTGTACATTCCTAATCAAGGTAACGCAGGCATCTATGTGACTAATGTTGGAAATGATAATTACAGAGCTTGGGATGCTGCAGATCCTAATCATGTGCAGACTGAATGCTCGTTCTTGGAACGCGATGGTGCAGAGGTAACATGCAGTTGCGCAGATGAAAACAAATATAATTTATTTACTGGTCAAGCACTTGGCGCACAGTTACCATGTGGGCTTAAAGAATATCGTGTTACTGTTTCTGGTAATAATATTATGGTTAGTAATTAGGTTTTCTTCGGAAATATCAAAAACATAAAAAATCTCCCAATCGCTATGATTGGGAGTTTTGATTTATTATTCAATCCAAGAATCTATAGTTTTATAAAACACCCAATCCTCCTTATTTTTGACATAAAGATTTACACCACCTTGCATTGCACCTTTAGTTCCATGTGAAAATGCTATAAGACAATAATTATTATCTAATGTAAATCGAGGAAATGACAAACTAATTATAATTTTAGAATCATTCAAAAAAGATAGATCCTCATTTTCAATTTTAGTATTTGTTATTAATTTAATTTTATCATTAAAACTTAATTTAGAAACATCAATATCATCTTGATTTTCTCTTTTTTTCAAATACTCAATCTCATTATTATTAAAAATTATATTAAAAAGAGAATCTCCTAATTTATTTTTCAACGCAGAATTCTTAAAATTATCTATATCAATTTGATTTATATAATAGTTTAAATAATTATTCCTTTCAAAATTTAACTCAGCATCTTTTTCATATAAAGAAAAACTACGCTTAACCTGAGTTTCAATAATTATAGAGCTATCGCTTGATACGTTTTGTTTACTTGAACTGCAAGCATAAAATATTATAAAAAGAATATATAATTTAATTACATGGAGCTGTTTCATTTGGAGTATAACCTTTAGGATTAAATTCATAAGTAATCTACTTTTTTAATTAAAAGAAAAATAAGAATCCCTAATAATAGTGAAACAGTTCTCCATAAAATAGGTGAAATTCTTTTTTTATTAATATCCAACATAAGAAAAGCAATAAATAAAATTGCTAGAAGAACTAAAAAAGATAAAAATACGTAACCCAAAATATTCGGAGTATATACAGCCATAACATATTCTTTAGGTAAGAATGATATTACAAAACATGAAATAAGCAGAAAATAATATAGAATACTGAATTTGTTATAATTTGATGTTTTCATTTTTTTTTAAAATTAATTAGTCTTCACAACCTAATTCGCTTATTGGCAATGTTCCCTGAAATACTTGTTTAACCTTTTCCCAATCTGGTCTATTTTTTATTGGTGTAAGTTTTGAAGAACTACCTCCATTATTATTTACAAAATCATTTGTTTTAGTTTGAAAAGTTTCCCATAAGTCATGTGCACCATCAAATGCATTCGTTGTGTCTTCATCACCAAATACCCAATCAAGTATGTGGGAAGTGTTCTCAACTCCACTTTCATTAAATCGGTCTACGCCTCTAACGAAAAAATTAAATGTGCCATCAGCATTTTCTTCATATCCAAATTGACGAGTTCCGCTTACAGGATGATTGCCCGCATAAGGAGCATTCATTGTCATAAAATACCAATAAGCACTGTTATATTCAGAACAAATAACTACACCATCATCTAAAGGGATGTCTATATAAATAATACTACTTAATGGATCTTCTGAGTTCCATAAATTCGTTTCTGTTTCACACATAGATTCAATTTCACAATAAGGCTCTAAGGTAGATCCTTCAACAAAGTCATTAAAATTTCTTCTAATATGATCGATGAACTCTTCCGCAGTAAACTGCTCTGCTGGCTCAATATTTGGTTTATTAGGAAGTGTATTCACTTGAACCGAAAAATAATCAAGATTTACCATTGTTCCACTTGCATCACTTAATGATTGAATTTCAAATTCGTTTGTTAATGAACTTGGTAATGATTCGATTTTTGTTTGCACACTAGCAGGAGCTGTATGTTGAGCTAGAGCTTGCCAATGTATTTTTGGTCACAATCAATTTCAATTAATGCGAAAGGATCATCTTGTATTAGTTGCTCAATTTCTAACAAAACTTCATCATCAATTAATACACCAACACCACCATCACAAGGGGAAGAATTACCACTAATACCTCTAGCTGCTTGATTTTGCCACGATATACTACTACCATTACATGAATCTGTCATTGTAGTAACACTTCCTCTACAACAATCGCTATCTGGGTTTCTTCCATGTCCATCATTTGCTCCTCTGTCACCACAACCACAATCTGCATATCCAAATCCAATACCACAAGGCTCTTCCTCATCAGGATTTGTAAATTCTCCAGCTCCACTTCCTTCGTCATTTTGATTATCATCATTATCAGTAGTACCGTTAGTTCCTCCTCCAGTATTTGAATTATTACTATCCTCTGTATCGTCTTCCACTTCTTCAACAACTTCGTCTTCTGGACAAGGATCTACCTCACCATCAAAATCTACTAAATCACCATCGTTCAAAATAAAGTTACCAATTATAATACCTTCCATATTATAAAACGTCATTCCACCAGTAAATTTGGCCATATCAATTCCTCCTGAAGATAAAAGAGGAGTAGGAATATTTGGATCAAAAATATATTGAATAAAGTATTCGATAATATCACCACCCATATCTACTACAACCAAATTAATAACACTATTAGCATTGGTTGGATCATTTACTTTAAACGTATATTTTGTATTACGCTCATTGTAAACTTGTACTACTTTATTAGTTTGCACAATACCCAATGGTGTTTCTCTACTATGTTCATTAACATCTGAATTAGATAGTCTAATTTCTCTCTTAGATATATTTACTTTAAAAGTATTATTAGCTTTTGGCTTTTACAAAGTCTAAAATATGAGAAGGGATTTCTCTTGCAGATAAATTAAAGGCACTAAGACTTTCAATTTGGGTTTCTTCATTAGGAACTGGTGTATCATCTTTTTGACAACCAAAAATAAGTAGCAGTAATCCACAGACAAACAGGATAGGTTTAAAATATTTTCTCATAGGTGTATAAAAAAGTTTAAATTAATATTTAAAGTATTGGTATTAATCAAAACCAACTATTAAGGCATAATTGTTTTTGTATATAGAATATATTCTACAATTATAGTGCTAAAATATTTGTTAATATTCCACCTAAAAATGAATTTTAATTACGGTTTTTCCGTAGTCTCTAGGTATAGATTATGTTGTAGGATACAAAAATTAGTTATTTATAAAGAAAAACCCAAAACATAAGTTTTGGGTTTTATTATTAAGAGATTCCTACCTCTGCAGGAATTGATTAAAACTTGAGAGTCACGCCTACTAAAAAGTTAGAGGTCGCTTGCGGATAAAAGCCTGCAAAATAACCTGTCGTTGTTCCGGTTAGACTAGAACTATCCTCAAAATCAAACGATCCAAAATAACCATTAGATACAAATTCTTCATTTAAGATATTATTAAATAATCCAGAAAATACAACTGTTTCAAAAACAGATTTTGGTTTCCATTCATACGTAATACTGATATCATTAATAAAATAACTTGCTAATTTAGAATCTGAGTTTTCAGTATTTCCCATAAATTGCTCACCCACGAATTTGCTCAATAACGAGATTTGAAATCCTTCTTTTGGTTGAAACACGAAAGCATTGGCTGCTACTAATTCTGGAGAAAACGAAATATCTGTTTGACCCAAATTCAAAAGTTCTCCGTTTACAGATTCAAATGTCTCTATATTTTTATTAGAACTAATCGTGAAGTTAGGCTGTAGAGAAAATTTATCGGTTAGTGCAATAGCTGCATCTACTTCTAGACCTAAACGGTAACTATCGCCATTATTTGATCTAATAGGATCTCCAGTGTTGTCTATTTGACCTGTCAATACTAATTGCTCATTATATAACATGTAATAGCCATTAACATTCAGCCTGAATTTTTGAGTGTTATGTCTCCAACCCAATTCAAAGTCATTAAGTTGTTCTGGTTTTACAGTTGCATTATTTTCAAAATCGCTTCTGTTTGGTTCTCTATTGGCTCTTGCGTACGAGAAATACAAGTTATTATCTGTGTTTACGGTATAGGTGATACCTGCCTTTGGATTAAAGAAATTAAAAGTTTCATCTACATTAAAAGGCACTCTATCTGAAGTCAACCCAGACGTTTTATAGTCTACTGTCCTAAATTGTAAATCCCCATATAAACTCACTTTATCATTAAGACGATACGTCGCCTTTGTAAAGAAACTCAAGTCCGTTTTTTTACCGTTACCTTCATAATAACGATCTCTAATCTCGCTATCGCTAGCGAACTCAGACCAGATTATTTCGCCAAAGTGATCACCATCATAGAAACTGAAAGACCCACCAAAAATCATGTCAATCTCATTATTCTTATAGTTAGCACTAGCATTAAGTACATAAAAATCATTGTCTAACCAACGACGTCTAATTAAATCGGTAGTATTAATAGTTTCTCCTCCAATAGTGATTGGTGCTAAATCATAATCCTCAAAATCTTCGTCTTCTTTGTATTGCTCGAAGTAGCCTCTTCCGTAGGTGTAATTTAAACCAATGTTGGTGGACCATCTGCTGTTATAGCGCTGATTCCAGTGCAATTGATAGTGATCTTGATTGTAATTATCAACCTCGTTATCGTAAAAACGGGTGTTCCCATCTGCGTCTGTATACTGACCTGAAGGATTAAAAGTTCTATCTTCAGCTAATTGATCTGCGTCAATACCGTTCCAAGCTTGGTACGTGACTTCTTGTCCGCCAAACGTTATCGCTTTTATTAATGTATTATCATCAATATAAGACCCTTGTAAGAAGTAAGATTTTAAATCAGTTCTTGCTCTATCAATATATCCATCTGAGGAAATATTTGATAAACGACCCGCAATCTCAATATGATCATTCAGCAATCCTGTACTAAATTTGATCGTGTGTTTTCTAGTATTAAAACTCCCAAAAGAATTAGAAATTTCTCCATTGGACTCCTTTGAGACCGCATCTGTTAGCACATTGATACTTGCGCCAAAGGCACCAGCTCCATTGGTAGACGTCCCAACACCTCGTTGCAGTTGCAAACTCTCAACAGACGATGCAAAATCCCCTAAGTTTACCCAAAATGTCCCTAACGATTCAGCATCATTGTAAGGAATCCCATTGATGGTTACATTTGTAGATTGAGCATTAATACCACGAACACGAATCCCTGTGTATCCTACTCCTGCACCAGCATCTGTGGTGGTCACAACCGAAGGTAAAAAGTTTAACAAGACAGGAATATCTTGTCCTAAATTACGTTTTGCCAATTCTTTTTTGGTGATGTTTGTGTGCGTGATTGGCGATGTAGCTTCTACCCTAACTGCTTTGACTAAGACTTCGTCTAGTTTTTCTGTTTTAGTAGAATCCTGTTCTGTTTGATTGTCTTGTGCAAAAGCACTGGACGTTAACACTAAAAGTGCTAAAAAAAGAAAATAGTTTTTAGTTCCGCTGACTTTATTTCGAAAGTCGAAACTGAATCTTCTTAAAGAAGAATTGTAACTCGTTGATTTGAGTTCAAGAATAGTAGATTTCATTACGATTATGTATTTATAATCGAATAAAAAGAGGTCATTATTCTTTATGGTTAATAATTAGTAAAATTATGACGCAAAGCAAAGCTTTACTATTGCACTCGCTAAAAAGGTCTACTAGACCTTTTCTTTACGCTCGCTTCCTAAACAGCATTACCTGTTCTAGGTTCAATGGGTATGATCTCAGCCGATAATAGGCACCCCTTTTTTGAGAACAGTGCAAATGTAAAATAGATTTATCATTTGTACATCAAGAATTACTATTTTTTTTCAATCTATCTCTGGAGGTCTCCTTTTAAACTTCTTTTCTGAAGTTTTACGTTTATTTGTCAGTCGTTTTCTAACTACTGCTCTAGGAATTCTAGTTGGAATTCTATCTTTTTCTTCAATCAAATTCTCCTTAATTAGATCTAAAAAACGTTTAATAATTATGTCTTTATTTTTATGCTGACTCCTACTCTCTCCACATTGTAAAATTAATACATCTTCTTTTGTCAGCCTTGTTCTAAGATTGGTTTTAATGAGTCGCTTTTGATCAACCGATAAAAATTGTGAATTCTCTAAATCAAAAGTCAACTCTACTTTAGATGACGTTTTATTGACATGTTGACCGCCTGCTCCAGAACTTCTAATAAATTTAAAGCTCAACTCTCTTAAAATGGCTTTCTCATCAAGCATGTTATTTAATTTGATGTGGTGCTTTTAATAAATCGTTGACTGTTTTTACAGGATTAAAAGTAATCAAGGGCACCTCAACAAAAATTGTATTCCAATTTGCCATACTGCCATTCCATAAACCAGGAAGCTCTAATGCTTTAAGATCTTTTCCTGTTTTTGTTTTCTTAGTAATAAAGGCTGCTTTATAATCTATAAATTTTTTAAGATCATACTTTTTTCCTTTATGATCTTTGATCCCGCAAACTAAATCTACTGGATTAAAATGCGTTGCATTTTTTAAAATATCTTTTTGTCGTTTCCTCTTCTTATTAATTTGTGCAGATTCAACAATTTGAAGTGATATGTTTCCGCTTTCATCCTTAATCCAAAAAGGACCACCTCCTGGTTCTCCTTCGTTTTTTACCATACCGCAGACACGAATTGGACGGTTTAACTTTTCAGATAAATACTCCACTTGATATTTTAGAGAATATTTTTCAAATTCAGAACTTATTTTAACATTCATTCTATTCATTAAAAACTCACCAATCTCAATAAGTTTCTCTTCGGAAGGAGCACCTATTTCAAGTACACGAAGATATTTAAAAGCCTGTTCTTGAAGTTCTAATAAGATACCAGCCAATACTTTTTTATATTTAGCAACTTCCTTTTTATACTTATAAGTAACAACGTTATCTATATTCTTTATAAAAATAACATCAGCATCTAAGTCGTTAAGATTTTCTATTAATGCGCCATGACCAGACGGTCTAAAATGTAATGACTTACCCTCTTCTCTAAAGGGTTTATTCTTAGTTGTTACCGCAATAGTATCTGTAGATTCTTTTTGATATGAAAATGAAATGTCAAATTTCAAACCTGTAACGCCTTCTACTTTCTCTTCAAATTTCTTAAACTCTTTATCAAATTTATCCTCGTACTTCTCTGATACTGTAAAGTGTAATTTTACAGATTTATTATTTGAAGCATATAAGGCTGACTCAAATAAATGCTCCTCAAAAGCAGTAGAAATTACTTGATTTTTATATTCATGAAAAGGCAATAATCCTTTAGGTGAATTCCCAAAATCTAATTTATCGCTATCTAACATCATTTGAACAAACTTAAATCCTTGTTCATCTTCACCCATAGCGTCAAAGTCTTTAAAAGTTTGCTTTAGTCTATTCAAAACAATGGCATAGAATGGAAACTTCTCAATACCTATAAAAAATAGAGATAAATCCTGGTTTTTAGTTTTATTGATATAAGAATTTATGCTTCCCTTTTCTAGATTATAATCATCCAAAAAAGCAAACAAAGACTTAAACATTCGTGTCGCTGCCCCAGATGCTGGAACAAACTTTAATATAGAAATATCATTCTTTTTATCATCAAATTTCAAAATATAATTTTCAATTTTGTCTTTTGATATTCGTATTATCCCGTTATTTATTGTCGCTTCAGAAACTAGATTAGTAAAAGGAATCCCATTTTCAAAAAGTGCGATTTGTTGCTCAACAGCTTTTATGGTTATTCCCCTATTTTCTATTTGTAGTATGTCTTTTTTAGAAAAATTCAATATCCTTATTTTAATAGGTTTTCAATTTGGGTTTTGCAAGTATCTAGTCGTTCTTGAAAGCTTCCTTTCACCAAAACATAAGGTTTTTTAGAATCTATAAGCTCTTTCTCAAAGCGATTAAATAGTTGCTGTCTGTCATTGGGTTGATCACGAATGCCATCTGCTTCCCAAACAGTGTCAATATAAGTTAAAAAATATAAATCATAAGTGTTTTCTTGTGCATATTTTTTTACTGATTCTGGACAAAACCCATCGTAATAGTGCTCAGAATATACTTTTGTTTCTAACAAATCTGTATCACAAATCAATAATTTATTTGCGATTTTGTGTTGCTCATTTTCCGCAGTTATTTGCCCGATGGCTATTGGTAATACGTCTTCTTTTGTTAACTGTAAATTATTTTGTGCTTTAGCTTCCGCATAAATTCTAGAAAATTCTTCTACATATACTGTATCATACCAACTAGCCAATGCCTTAACAAGTGAAGACTTACCTGTAGATTCTGGACCGTAAAAAACAACTTTTATACAGTTTGGGTTAGTGTCTGTGATTTGTTTAAGTTTTTCTTCCATGCTATATAAGCTTGTATCGCTAAAATTGTAAAAATCAAGAATTGTAAAGATAACATGCCCCAACCCCTATATGCGTAAAGAGGCACTGTAATGATATCTGCAACAATCCAAAGCATCCAATTTTCTAACTTTTTATTTGCCATGAACCACATTGCGGTAAAGAATATTCCTGAAGTGAAAATATCTATATAATTCGAAGAATTTATTTCGGTACCGTAAGCTATATAAACTGAATAGGTTACAATAATTGTTAATGTAAACATTGCAAACCCTATCAACTTTTCTTTTGTGGTAGTTCGCGAAATTGGGACGACATATTTATCATCTTTTTTTCGAGACCAATTCCACCAACCATAAATACTCATAACAGAATAATAAAAATTCATCATCATATCTCCCATTAATTCATCTTGCAAAAAAATATAAACTGTGATAATAGTTGCGACCAAACCAGTTGGGTACACTAAAATATTTTCTTTTTTAGCATAAACGACACTTACAATACCAAACACAAAAGCAATAGCCTCAAGGACAATTAAATGTGTTGATCTGTTTTGATAAATCTCAAAAAAGAACTCAAAAATGTGGCTCATAGTCGTAACGATCAGATTTTACTATTTTCATATGTAACAAACCGCTTTCAATCAAGTCAAAAGCTTCTTTTATTTCTACGGTCAACGTTTTCATCACCTCATCATAGTCTCCATAAACTTGAGTGCTTAAAGGGTTTTCTAACACTTTTAAATTAGATGCTCGCAATTTTTTAATAAAATGAATTATTACCGGCTCATAGTCGTCTTGTAATGGGGTAAATGTAAGTTCAACTGATATATTCATCATTATTTTTTTAATTCATCAAAAAAAGCTTCGTCATTCTCAAAAGCGGTTCCAATAACAACAAGATCTGCTCCAGATTTGTATGCATCTTCCAATTGTTGCTTGGTTCTAATTCCGCCTCCTACAATTAATGGCATATTGAGTTCTTGCTTTACAAAACTAATGATTTCTGATGTTACAGGTTGTAATGCACCACTACCTGCCTCCAGATAAATGAGTTTCATACCTAATAATTCTCCGGCTATGGCAGTATCAACTATTTTTTGAACACTGCCTCTTGATAAAGGCTTTGTTTGTGTTACTTTTTCTACTGCAGTTTGTTTTCCATTTTCAATCAATAGATACCCTGTTGGAATCACTTCTAATAGAGAGTCTCTCAATTTTGAAACTGCTCGCACATGTTTTCCAATAAGATACTCAGGATTGTCACCAGAAATCAAGGATAAAAACAAAATCGCATCTGCATGATTGGTAATTTGTGAGACATCACCAGGAAAAAGAACGACCGGTAACGTCGTATGTGTTTTAATTTCAATTACTAAGACTTCCGTCGCAGTATCATTAACAGTACTTCCACCAACAAAAATATGCGTTGCTATAGATTGGTTCACTTTTTTAATAAAACCTGAAGCCATTTCGACACCCATTTTATCGGGGTCTATTAAAACTGCTAAGCTTTTTTTTTCTTCGGAAATTGATTGTAATAAACTGTTATAAATCGCTTTCATTTATGTGGTCACAAAAGCACAAGAGAATCCTTCAAATTCTAAAAAATGCGTATTATATCTATATTTTTTGCCTTTATAATCTATCCATGCAACTGTTTCTCCATCTTCTAACATAAACGGAATCACTAAAAAATGTTCCCTAAACAACATGCCCGGAGTTGAAAATAATTTATAGAGCGACTCTTTAATTCCCCAAATAACAGTTAGCTTTTTAATATACTCTGCATCAGTATCAGAAAGATAATTAAACTCATAACCCACGAATTTTTTGGCGATAATAGTGATTTTTGGACGTTGTTTTTCTATGTCTATACCAATTTCCGAAGTACTAATAATAACCCCAGAAAACGTAAAGGAATGTGTAATAGAAATATACATTCCGTCTTTTAAATGTGGTTTCCCGTTCTCATCATAATATAAATCTTGATCTGTATACCCAAATTCTCTAAGAAGATGACGTACGCTAAGAAATCCGCGTTGATGCAATTCGCTTTTCATTCCCAAAACGCGCTCTAAACTGTTTACTTTCAAATCTAAAGGCTTAAACAAATCAAGGTAAGACTCTGTAATCTTCCAGATTTTAACAGTAGTTTGTGAGTTTGGTTGAATAGTTTTATAAAGTGGCATTTAATTATTTGAAACTTAATGATTATCTTTGCATCGCCTTAAGTAAATTGTATTTTTTAGACAAGCGAATTTAACCAAATTTAAACTCTAAAGCCAAAGGCAGAACACATTATAATTAAGAAAAAATAAACACATGAATAAAACAACGACTTACGTGCCTAACAAAGTAAAAGATATGTCTCTTGCTGATTGGGGAAGAAAAGAAATTGAATTGGCTGAAGCTGAAATGCCTGGACTTATGAGTCTTCGTGAAGAGTACAACAATGAGCAACCATTAAAAGGTGCTCGTATTGCTGGGTGTCTTCACATGACAATTCAAACCGCTGTTTTAATTGAAACATTACAAGCTTTAGGTGCAGAAGTAACTTGGAGTTCATGTAACATTTTCTCTACACAAGATCAAGCTGCTGCTGCAATTGCTGCTGCAGGAACTGCTGTGTATGCTTGGAAAGATATGTCAGAAGAAGAATTTGATTGGTGTATAGAACAAACTTTATTCTTTGGAGAAGATCGTCAACCATTAAACATGATTCTTGATGATGGTGGTGATTTAACAAATATGGTTTTAGATCGTTACCCAGAATTATCAGCTGGAATTAAAGGACTTTCTGAAGAAACTACAACAGGTGTTCACCGTTTATACGAACGTGTAAAAAATGGAACATTAACTATGCCAGCCATCAACGTAAACGATTCTGTAACAAAATCAAAGTTTGATAACAAATACGGTTGTAAAGAAAGTGCTGTAGATGCGATTCGTCGTGCAACAGATACTATGCTTGCAGGAAAACGTGTTACTGTTTGTGGTTATGGTGATGTTGGTAAAGGTACTGCTGCTTCTTTCAAAGGTGCTGGTAGTATTGTAACGGTTACTGAAATTGACCCAATTTGTGCTTTACAAGCGGCAATGGATGGTTTTGAAGTTAAAAAATTAGAAACAGTTGTAGGAAATTCTGATATCGTTATCACAACGACAGGAAATAAAGACATCGTGCGTGCTGAGCATTTTGAAGCAATGAAAGACAAAGTTATTGTGGCTAACATTGGTCACTTTGATAACGAAATTCAAGTAGGTTGGTTAAATGATAATCATGGTCATACTAAAGACACAATCAAGCCACAAGTAGATAAATACACGATTGATGGAAAAGATATTATTCTTTTAGCTGAAGGTCGTTTAGTAAACTTAGGTTGTGCAACTGGTCACCCTAGTTTTGTAATGAGTAACTCATTTACTAACCAAACTTTAGCTCAAATTGAACTTTGGAAAAATAGTGCAGCATATAAAAATGATGTATATATGTTACCTAAGTATTTAGATGAAAAAGTAGCTAAATTACACTTAGAAAAAATTGGTGTTGAGCTTACAGAATTAGCAGATTACCAAGCAGATTATATTGGTGTTAAAGTTGAAGGGCCATATAAGCCTGAGCATTACAGATACTAATTGTCATTCAGAGCATAAGCGAAGAATCTAAATAATAAATTTTAAAACCCAAATTCTCAATAGAGAATTTGGGTTTTCTTTTTTTAGTACAAAAAGTTATTAACTTCACACAAATAATAATTATGAGTTTAGAAAAACTACATCTTGCACTTACAAGCTTAGAAGAGCACATAAAAAACAACAGTGTTTCTAACTCCAAAATATCTAAAAGTGATATCGCTTGGCATATAGACCACAGTCTTAAAGTAATAAATAATGTGAGTTTAGCATTACAATCATCAGACCCTAACACCTATAAAAATGATTTCAGTTTTTTAGGCAAGGTGTTTTTTACACTTGGTTTTTTTCCTAGAGGTAAAGCAAAAGCACCAAAACACGTAAGACCACCTGACGTTATTTCAAAAGAGGATGTAATATCTCAAGTTGAGTTAGCTAAGGCTAATATTGATACCATAGCCACTTTAGAAAAGAACGCTTATTTCAAACATCCTTTATTCGGAAATGTGAATACACCAAGAATTTATAAATTTTTGTCAATGCATACAAATCATCATGTGAAGATTATTAAAGATATTATGACTAAGTAAATTAGTTTACGAAAAATGCCACTCCGAATTCAGAGCGACTTTTTTGTAGTAATGTCTAAAGTCTTCTACCTTTTAGGATGTACCAACTTCATCTCCTCAATCAAATGTTTTGCTCCAGCATATTTATCAACAATAAAGAGTACATAACGGACATCAACCATTATATTTCTGCAAATTTCAGGATCATAATTCATGTCGCTCATGGTACCTTCCCAAACGCGATCAAAATTTAAACCCGTTAAATTGCCTTCAGCATCTATCGCTGGACTTCCAGAGTTTCCTCCAGTAGTATGATTTGTTCCTAAAAAGCACACTGGTACTTTTCCGTTGGCATCAGCATATTGACCATAATCTTTAGCCTCATATAAATCGATTAATTTTTGAGGCACATCAAATTCATAATCGCCCGGTACATGTTTTTCTATAACACCATCTAAATAACTTACAGGGTTATAATACACCGCATCTCTTGGTGAGTATCCGCGAACTTGACCATACGTTACACGAAGTGTGCTGTTAGCGTCAGGAAAATAGCGCTCCTCCGGCAACACCTTCATCAACGCTGTCATGTAAGTGGTTTGCAACGCTGTGATTGGTTCGTTTTTTTGTTGAAACTCTGAGTTAATCTCACTATAAAACTCTTCAATCATAGGTTTAGCATAGCTGTATGCAGCATCTTTGTTTAATTTTTTGATGACCTCTTTTGGGGTTCCGTCCAATAATTTTAAGGTATTATCCAAATTTGTAAAAGCAGATGTTTTATAAATACTAGCATCAACATTTTTATTATAAAATGGCATAACAGCCTCAAAAACACCCTGATCTACAGTCACGTCGTAATTTTTATGAATGCCTTTTAAGCGATTTCTCATAGCTTCAATAGTTTTAGCTATGGCTTTGGCTTTTTCGTCGTCACTCATAGCATCCTTTTTTACTATTTCTGCTATCATAGCTTCCATTTGATAAGCTCGTATGGTCATATTCATGAGCTCATTAGTAATAAAAAAGACCTCAATAAAGTTTCTACGCTTGATATTTATAGCCGAAAAATCTTTATATAAGCGATCAAATTCTGGTAGAATATTTCCGTAGGTATCTTCCATACCCTTTTCTTTAAGTGCTTTTGTAAAAGTCGCTTCAAACTCACGACGTTTTTCTACGGCATTACTTTTTTTGATTCCTAAATTTTCACCAATCCATTTCTTCCAAGCATTTGCAATTCTCGCTTGTTTGGACGAATACTTAATACGCACAGCATCACTGGTCTTCATTTTTGCATCGATGACTTTCAACGCAGCTTCACGAATGGCGATATTAGTTGGATTATATTCTGTAGTAATGTGTTCAATAGCCACTGCTGGTAAATATTCGTCTGTAGTTCCTGGAAAACCAAAAACAAGGGTAAAATCACCTTCTTCGATACCGTCTAATGAAATAGGTAGAAAGTGTTTTGGCTTGTATGGTGTATTGTCTTCACTGTATTTCGCCGGACGATTATTGGCATCTGCATAAATCCTGAATAAAGAAAAATCACCTGTATGTCTAGGAAACACCCAATTATCTGTATCACTACCAAACTTCCCAATACTTGTTGGAGGCGCACCCACTAAACGAATATCTTCAAAACGCTCAGTCACAAAAAGAAAATATTGATTGCCTTTATAAAAAGATTTCAACTTCACATCTTGCCAGGCTTCTTTTGACCAATCCTTTAAAACGCCGTTACCATTTTTGGAAATTTGAGATTGCTTATCGGTTTCGGTCATTGAATCATCTAAACCTGCTAAAACTTGGTCTGAAACATCGTGAATACTCACTATAAATTCAACATACAATCCTTCGTTTGGTAATTCTTCTTCTAAGGACATGGCCCAAAATCCATCTTTTAGATAATCATTTTCTAAAGAGGAGTGCGACTGAATTTGACCAAAACCACAATGATGATTGGTTAATATTAATCCTTTTGGAGAAATAATTTCTGTTGTACAACCACCATTAAAATGTCCGATAGCATCCTTAAGACTCGAATTATTGACATCATAAATATCTTGAGCAGTTAATTTACTACCAAGGCTTTGCATTTCGGTTTCATTCATGCCCTCTAAAAGCGAAGGAATCCACATACCGCCTTGTTGTGCGGATAATTGAAAAGCAATAAAAAAGAAAATAATTTTTAAGAAGCGCATATGATATTTTTTTGAGTTTAGTGTCTGGTTGTAAACAGACTATTTTTATAATTTGAATTGTTTTTGATGTCATTTTCATTTGCTTTTTATGAGTTGATGCATTAGTATCAAGCGATTAAAAATAAATGAAAAGGGCGCGAAAACAAACAAATTTAATACTGCTATGTTTACGACTAGACACTATATGTGTAAAGATAAAAAAATACTTACTAACATTTTAATTTTGAGTTACACTCAAACACGTATTGAATATCCGATTTTTAACTAGATTCTTATTAGTTTATATTTCAATAAAAACATAAATATTAGAAAACAGTCATGCAATCCTTTCAGTCAATTCAATAATAACCTTGTCATCACTATAACCACCAGTCTCTTTTGGTTTTAAAGCTTAAAAAGACAAGTTTCTAAAGGTTTTGAGTTCACATTTAGATTGTCATCATTGGGCATCAATAAGCCCTGCTTGTTGCACCATTTTATAACGATTGAGATTAAATCCAAACAACGTCAAGGTGGTGGCTACAAAATAACCACAAGTAATTTTACCTTCATTTGGAGTATTGACATGACCGTTAAAACCTAATTTGGCTCCATAACAATGCGGTACTATATCATTAAGTAATTTTGAATAGTAAATATTGAGAAGTGCCTTTGTAGTTTGTTGAATTGACTATGTTTGTACAACTTTTTATATGATCAAATAGTATCAAAAAACCCTTTCTTTAACAGAAAGGGTTCGATCGATTACGACTTAAAATAATTATTCTGCCTTAAGGTTTAACAAATTCAAATCATGAAAATAAAATGTTTTATCATCATTCATGGAGACAAACAAACCAGTTGAAAATATATTTCCAAGCGGGACGGTTGTCACTTCACATCCATCGGTTTCTGTAGTTCCTAAATTAATTTGTTTTATAAATGTATTTGTTTTACGATCGAAAACAGAAAAACTATGTGCTTGCTGATCTGAAACAATTAAAAACCCAGAATTGTTTTCGTATTTCGCAATGGAAATCCCTTCAATATCTCTTTTAAAGTTTTCAGATCCAAAACAACCCAACTCTTCATCTCCTTGTCTTGGATCTGCATAGTATTTTCGTATGCAATGCATCTCATCAGAATAATATACAAACCCTAATTCATTATCTACAGCAATAGCTTCAATCTCTTTTTTACCACTAAAATCACCAAACGTTCTTACAAGCTTAGTTCTTACACCCAAACTATCTGAAACCAATTGATATTGATATAAATAGTTTTTGAGTGGTCCAATTTTCCTACTTACTATTGCGAAAATCTCATTAGAAATCGGTTGAGAATATAGCGCAATCCCCATTGGTCTTCTATTTTGAAAATCTGTTTCGTCTTCAAAAACAGAAAACCCACCATTATCTAATGGTTTCATATCTGGGATTGAAAATAAACGTATTAGGTTTTTTTCGCGCTCAGTAAATATTAAAATATCTGTTTTTGTAGAATCATTTAGTCTAAAATCGTAAGCAATATCTACATTATTCGGATAGCTTAAACCTGTTATTGATTTAGATTTTACAATTTCACCATCTAAATTAAAAGCATATATACCCCCGTTTATTTCGTCTTTGTCTGTACCAAAAACAAGACTTTCTTCACTATTAGATTTATTTATCCAAATTGCAGGATCGTCGGTATCGTTTGGTGTTTGTTCCGAGATTAGTGTAGCACTTATTTCTGGGAGATTATTTACACAAGAGCTAAAACAAACAACTATTAATAGACCTAAAAAACTTAAATTACTTTCTTTTAAATACATCATATTTTAATCCAAAGGTTAAACGTCTTCCATAATATTCTGCCTGCATTGTTCTGCTTCTTACGCCTTGATAATAGCGTAATGGTTGATTTGTAACATTATTCAAATCTGCATAGACAGTTAGATTAACGCTCACAGCAAAACTCACATTAAAATCTACTAAAAACTGCTCATCGTAATAACGGTCTTCAAATGCACTTCCACCAATTTCATCTATATAAGCGTCAGAATAGTTTGCAGATAAACGAATATTAAATTTCTTATCATTATAAGCTAAAGACGCATTAAACATATTTGGTGATGTCCCTGGTAAGTCTAAATCAGTTCTCTCGTCACCATCCTCATTTGCTACACCATCTGCATTAGAAGTTAAATAAGTGTAATTTAAATAAATACTTAAATTTTTGCCAAAACCAGACAAAAAATCTAACCGTCTCTGAAATGCAAATTCTGCACCAAAGATAGTTGCTCCATCTCCGTTTTGAGGTTGAAAAATATCAAATCCTGTAACGTCATCCTCAAATTGAGATGTATAAATAAAGTCTTCTAAATCTTTATAAAATAAACCACCAGATAAAATACCAACACTATTAAAATAATATTCACCCATAAGATCAAATGCCATTGAAGTTGTAGGGTCTAATTCTGGATTCCCTAAAAATATTTCTTCATCACTTCCAACGACATCTACAGATGGTATTAAATCTGCATAATTTGGTCGAGCTAATGTATTCGTCCAAGCAAAACGTAATACTGTTTTTGGGTTTAAATCATACTTTAAATGTACACTTGGTAATAGATTAGTGTATGAGCTTTCCTCGGTTACTGAACCAACTAAGTCTTCTTCGTCTTCAATCTGATTCCCTTTTGCTGTAATATTTGTGTTTTCAATTCTTAAACCTGCTAAGACAGTTAATTTATCTGATACTTTTTGATTTGCCATCGCATAACCTGCGAAAACATTTTCTTCAACATCAAAATTAGCTCTTAGAAATTCATCAAAAACTAATTCGCCATCAACAAGGTTTAAATCACCAAGCCAAGTCTCACTGGCAAAAGAACCAATTTGATACTCACTTCCTGCTAAATAATCAGTATCTGAATAATCCCTTGTTGTTATGTCTGACATAGTTGGAAAAGTATCTTCTAAATCAAATTCAAAAAAATCATTATCTCTTACTTTATTTTTAAAGCGACCTCTTAAACCAAATTTCACAAACCCATCTCCCTTGTCAAAGAAATCTGCTGGTAATTGAAAGTTCAAAAACATATTAAGATCTTCTTCTTTTGTATACTGATTTTCTTCTGTAATTTCTCCATACTCAAAATTAGATAATTCGTTAGCTTCATTATTATCAACTGGAGTAAAAAGTGGAAATTCAGAATCTGTAATTCGATTATTAATAATGTATTCTGATTCAAACTCAGCATATCTTTCATTCAATCGCTCTTCTGAGGCTTTTGCATAAGATATCATCCAATCCAATTTCAGATTACTAATTAAGTGGTTACCGCCAAGACTGTAATTTTGCATGCGCTGGTCTTCTAATCTTGTATTTTTATTCCTATCACTATTAATACCACCTTTAGTCTGTCTTTTTATTTCAACAGGAAAACGCGTAGGTATACCATTACTATTGATATCAAAATCTCCAATTTCAATGTCCTCACCATCTAAAATTTCTTGCTCTAATCGATAACGATTTTCGCGGTCATCTCGCCAATTATACATCGTTTTTAAAAAGACAGAATTATTAGTATTAAAATTATAATCAAAATTTGCAGAAAAACTACGCCTTATCCGCTGCACAATATAACTGCGTTGTTCAAAGACATTGGTGAACGCCTTAACATCAACGTCTTCTAAAATTGCATCTCCATCTGCGTCTAATACTCCAGTATTATATTCAAATTCGTCTGACCATTCGGCTTCAATATTGTCAGAACCAAAATCATTATCTAATACAGATGCTGAAACCATCCAACCAAACTTTCCGTTTTCACTTCTATTACCGAGTAAAAATGAACCATTTAATATTCTCTTATCGGTAATAAAACTGACTCCTGAACCCACAGTTGCTGATAACCTAAATCCCTCTGGTGCTGTTCGTGTTACTAGGTTTACAGAACCTCCAAGTGCATCACCATCCATATCTGGAGTTACAGCTTTATTAACTTCTATAGACTGAATCATATCGGCAGGAATTAAATCCATTTGAATATTCCTGTTGTCACCTTCAGCAGAAGGAATTCTAGAACCATTTAGAGTTACCGAATTTAATTGAGGAGAAAGGCCTCTCACGATGATATTGCGCGCCTCACCCTGATCTACTTGCATTGTAATTCCAGGAACACGCTTCATAGCATCCCCAATATTAGCATCAGGAAATTTACCTATCTGATCTGTAGATACGATATTGGTAATATTTTGTTTATTCTTTTGAGTATTCAACGCTTTGGATTGACCACCATTGAAACCTGTTATAACTACACCATCTAATTGCTCAGATTGTGATGCCAACATAATTTTGATTTCTAAAGTTTCGTTCTCCTTCACGTCTACTTCTAAGTCCTTGTCTGCATAACCTAAGTATTCTATTTTAAAAGTTTGGTTGCCAATAGGAATATTTAATAATAGAAATTTTCCATCTGCATCTGATACTGTCCCTTTTTTCAAAATTGGAATTGAAACCACAGCATAAGGAACATAAAGACCATCTTTGTCTATTACAGTGCCTTTCACATTGCCTTCTTGAGAAAACATAAAAAGAGTTGATAAAAACGCAAATAAGACTAAAACATAAAGTTTATTCATAGTACTAAATTTTGATTAGTTATTTATTTGTAAAATAAATGATTGGAAAAGCAAATCATTTTACCTTATGTTTAAGATATCTTTACGAAATAACCTTTCATTAGTAGTATTTAATTTTAAATTAACATTTAGATGATTTTCAGAATGATTTCAAATGAGTTGTAGTATATTCAATTATGAATTTCAAACCAAAACTAACTAACGTAGAAACATCGATTTTCTCAGTCATGAGCGCATTGGCCAACAAGCACAATGCACTCAACTTATCACAAGGGTTCCCAAATTTTAAAAGTGATCAAAAACTCATTGATGCGGTTTCTAAAGCCATGAATTCTGGGTATAATCAATATGCTCCTATGCCTGGAACTTTAGAGTTGCGCCAAGCCATTGCCAAAAAATTTGAGTTACTATACAACATATCTTACCATCCTGAAACGGATATTACTGTTACAGCAGGTGCAACTCAGGCGATTTTTACTGTTATATCTACCTTTATAAAAGCAGGAGATGAAGTCATCCTATTTAAGCCTGCTTATGATTGTTACCAACCTACCATAGAATTAAATGGAGGTAAACCTATCGCAATAGCACTCAAAGCACCTCATTACAAAATTGATTGGGCCCTCGTGGAGCAATCTATTACTACTAAAACTAGAATGATCGTGATTAATACGCCTCACAATCCCAGCGGAACTGTGATGAGTGCATCAGATCTTTTAAAACTCCAAGAACTAACCAACGAAACAGATATCATCGTATTAAGTGATGAAGTTTATGAGCACATAATTTTTGATAATGAAAAACATCAAAGTGTTTGCCTATTTCCGCAGTTAAAAAAACGTAGTTTTATTACAGCCTCCTTTGGGAAAACATTTCATAATACGGGATGGAAAATCGGATACTGTTGTGCTCCAAAAGCACTAATGGAAGCCTTTAGAAATGTACATCAATTCAATGTATTTTCTGTTCATCATCCTACACAAAAAGCATTAGCAAACTATATAGCAGAACCACATCACTATCAAGACTTATCTGGTTTTTATCAAAAAAAGCGCGACACCTTTTTAGATTTAATAAAAGAGTCGCGATTTAAGTTTACACCATCTAAAGGAACGTATTTTCAAGTATTAGATTTTTCTGAAATCACTTCGGAAAAAGATACGGATTTCGCAAAACGTCTTACGATTGAAGAAGGAATTGCCTCTATCCCTTTATCTGTTTTTAATGATCATCAACGCGATGATAATGTCTTACGATTTTGTTTTGCAAAAACTGACGACACATTAAAAGCTGCAGCAGAAATCTTGAATAAAATTTAACTCTTTTTCTAAGCTTTAAGCATTGAAGAAACTAACTCTATATAAGAATCTGATCTTTTAATTAATAAAAAATAGTGCAGAAAAATAAGTGCACAAAGACGCTCAGAAAGTCAAAAAAAACTAAGCATCAATTATAGAGTACTGTTTAATCATCAATAGAACTCTACTTCAATTTAAAGAACTAAAACTGAAATAGACTTTTTACAATAATACAAGGCTTAGTTATCCTGAAATTTGTAATTTCATTGAGTAAATGAACTATTCATGAAAAGCGAACTAAAAGTTGCCTTAATACAATCTAATCTCGTCTGGGAAAATCCAGAGCAAAATAGAATCAACTTCACTAACAAGATAAGCGCGATACTAGAATCTATTGATTTAATTGTGCTGCCAGAACTATTTACTTCCGGTTTTACAATGAATCCAACTACAGTTGCCGAAACCATGACTGGAAATACAGTATCATGGATGCAAAAATTAGCGAATCTTAAAAAATCTGCAATTACGGGAAGTATCGTTATTGAAGAGAATGATCATTATTATAACAGACTACTATTTATTTTTCCTAGTGGTAAAATCGACTATTACGATAAGAAACATACGTTTACTTTAGCAGGTGAGCATAAGGCTTACCAAGCTGGGTCCAACCTAATAACAGTTAGTTATTTAGGCTGGAAAATTTATCCTTTAGTTTGTTATGATTTACGTTTCCCTGTTTGGTCAAGAAATACAAACGATTATGATCTCTTGCTTTATGTAGCAAATTGGCCTAAAGTTAGAATTGCTGCTTGGGACACGTTACTAAAAGCACGTGCTATAGAAAACATGAGTTATTGTATTGGTGTTAATCGTGTTGGTCTGGATGCCAATGGGTTTGAATATTCTGGAAATTCAAGAGCTTATGATGTTCTTGGAAAACGCATGGACTCAATTCCTACTAATAAAGAAACTACTGAAATTGTGACTCTAAAAAAAGAACACATTTCTAAATACAGAGAAAAACTAGGTTTTTTAAACGATAGGGATTTATTTACTCTAAAGTAAACTCAAGTACTGGATCCCAATTAGCTCTAGCTTCAACAAGATCTGGAAAATAACTAATACGCTCTGCTTGTAGCTGTTTAAGATAATCTCCAGAATCCCATTTTTGATTACCGTTGGTATCAAAAATAACACGTAAATAGTAATCTCCTGGTGTGAGGTTTCTAAAATCAAATAAACGTTCTTGATCAGCGAACTGCTCGTATTTAACGTCTCCTTTATCAGTCACCAGTTGAACAATTGCAGGATATATCATATTTCGAAGTGTTACTCTTACATTAGAATAATCAGAATATAGTTTTGTTCTTGCGCTATAATCAAGTGTGTCATTCACATTTCCGAAGAAATCCTCCAAAGCTCCTGGCAATACTTGTATCGCATACTTTTGCGATTCTTGTTTTTCAAATTGCAAACTATAGACATTTTCTAAGGAATCATAAGTGGTCTCAAAAGGCACATCTAGAGAATCTTTATCTAAAATTTTAATCTGTTTCTCATTCAATTTCACAAAAGGAATTGTACCAGATATTTTTAGGTCATCACTAAAACCCAATGTTCCAGAAGACACCATTTTTATGGTCAAGGTGTCTTTATCAATAGTTCTAAATCGATGTTTAAGTGTATCTACAAAGGTCTTATTTCTTACAATAAATTGGGTAGAATCTAATTCAAGTTTTGGTCTATACCAGTAGTACAAAGTATCTGCGCTTGGATCTTTAGTCACTCTTGTGATAAATCCTTCTGGCTTGTCGCCTAGCAACTCAATTTCCATGGTTTTATAATCCCCTTCAAACCCAAAGGCTATTTTTTGACCAGCAACTTGACGTGCTCTTTTAACATCAAAATTTACCGCTTCTTTAAATAACTTTATGGTATAATTTTCATCGGTTGGTACAGTAACGAAACCTTCATAAAATCCTATTTTATCTTTGTCTTGCTGAAATGTGAAGTTACCATTATCGTCTTTTAAAGCCACTAATTTATAGGTTCCAGGTTTAATATTGTCAATACTAAATGTGGTGAGGCTATCTAGTGTATTGGTTATGTATTTTGGCTTTTTCTTATACACAACAGAGTCTGTGAAGGTAGAGTCTTTCTCATATAACATCACAGAAACAAATGATTCTGATCTTCTGTTTTCGGCATCTAAAATCTGTCCTTTAACAGCTAATGAATCGATATAAGACCCCGTAGAAAACACATATCTATAGTAGTCATAAGGATTCTCCTCATTATTATCTACAATACTTTGCCCAAAATTAAAAGCATATGTCGTGTTATCATCTAAGGTATCATTTATTGTTATAGTAATGTATTTACTGGCAGTTCCCAAAGGAGTTATTGTTGGCTCTGGATCCATAGGAGGAGAAATAATGAGCTGCTTTTGAAGGTTTTTTACTTTAACATATTCATCAAAATATATTGTTATTTCTTTACCTTTAAAGTTGGTCGTCAAATTTTCTGGAGATGACTTTGTGATTACTGGAGCTAACACATCTTTAGGTCCTCCACCAGGCCTGCCTCTATTGGCACAACTAATAAGTAAAGAAATAATTGCGAGTAGAACTAAACTTTGTAAAATAATTTTGCGCATGCGTACTTCAAATTTCAACAAATTAACAATAAACCTATATATCTTCAAAACAATTAACGTCGTTTTATAGGGTCTTACGCAAGTTTAATCTGTGATTGACATGGTCGCTAAACTTAATTTAATATTATTTATTTCTAATAACCGGTTAGCACAGTCCTCTATAGTAGCTCCAGTTGTAATTATATCATCTACGATAAGGATGTGTTTATTTTCTAAAACACCACCGTTTATAACTTTAAAATTAGTGGTTTCATTAGAATTTCGTTTCATTCTGTCTTTAAACACCTGGGTTTTAGTATGCGTTGTTTTTATTAATACAGTATCATTAAAATCTACCTGTAAAGCTTCTGCTAATGCAATACCAAATTTATCAACTTGATTAAAACCTCTAAGCTTCAACTTTTGTTTATGTAAAGGCACTGGAATAACAACATCAATATTAGAATACCCATCAAGTGTCTTCAATTCTTCACCTAACCACTCACCCAAAAGTTGTCCAATATCTTCATGTCCTCTATATTTAAGGTTATGCATAAGTTGTTGTACAATTCCCTTTTTTGAGAAATGAAGTAATGCTGTAGCTTGCTCTAATTTTACTCTTCCATAGAGCATTTTATGAACTGCATTTTCGGTATCACTATGAAAATTTGTTAAAGGCAAGTCATGTCGACAATTCGTACAAATTTGTAGTTCATTATCAGACAAATGATTACTACATGCTCTACAAACCTCTGGAAAAAACAAGTTTAACAAGTTTTTTATCATTTCAACGATTAAAATTAATTTCTGTTAACATATTCTTTAGTTTCGCACTATTAAATAACGAAATTATTAATGATAGTTAACCCTCAATTACTTAACTTCAGATTAATTATTGGTTCTTTAATTATTGCGGTTGCAGTTTTAACTGTTTACAGTTTTACAAGTTACAAATCCATTGAAACACAACAACAATTTTTAGAACAAGAAAATAAACTAGTTAAAAGCGAATTATCTCAAATGATTGATCGCTATGATGATGTTTCAATTTCCAATAATCTGATATCCTCCCAACTGGAAGATGCTAAACGAGCAACCAAATTAACTTTGGATTCTCTTAGTATGCTGCGCAGCGACTTGTCCACACTTTCAAAATTTAAGCAACAACTAGGTAAATTCAAACTTAAAAATAAGACTTTATTCAAGACAACAGACTCTTTATACAAATTAAACAAAGATTTAGAAAGAGAAAAACTACGCGCTTACAATGATTTAAGAAAACAAAAACGTAAAAATTTAAGCTTAATACAAAAAAATAAAAACTTAAACGAGAGTTTAGAAAAAGGGGGTTTACTAAGAGCTAATGCTTTTAAAGCAAAAGGTTTTGAATCATCCTTTGGTAATAAAAAACCTAGTTCTAAAGCTAAACAAGTACAAACTATAGAAGTTTGTTTTATTCTTGCCGAAAACTCGTTAACAGAGGCAGGAGATAAAGAATTATACATACAAATTGTAAATCCTAAAAACAACGTAGTTGCAGACAAAGGCTCTGTTACTTTTGGTGAGTCAACGTTAATCTATAGCGCAAAAAAAATTGTAAATTACAATAATGATGTCGTCGAAGTTTGTATCGATGTAGACGCAGATATAAATGATCTACCTTTAGAAAAAGGGAATTATTATATCTCTATTTTTCATAAGGACAGAAAACTAGGAAGTACACAAGTAAATTTAAATTAAAAATTAGTTTATAATACACCTATAATTTATTAAAAACCGCACCATTATTTGGTGCGGTTTTTTATTTTTGCACTATGGCAAACGAAGATCAATTTAAAAAAGTAATCTCTCATGCAAAGGAGTATGGTTACGTCTTTCAAAGTAGTGAAATCTATGATGGATTAAGTGCAGTATATGATTATGCACAAAACGGAGTAGAACTCAAGAAAAACATTCGTGACTACTGGTGGAAGGCCATGGTACAGATGAACGAAAACATTGTAGGTATTGATACTGCGATTTTCATGCATCCCACGACTTGGAAGGCCTCAGGTCACGTGGATGCTTTTAGTGATCCTCTTATTGATAATAAGGATTCTAAAAAACGCTATCGTGCAGATGTTTTAGTTGAAGACTACTGCCTTAAAATAGAAAACAAAATAGAAAAAGAAGTTAACAAAGCCGCTAAACGCTTTGGAGACACCTTTAATAAAGAAGAGTTCGTTAGCACTAACGGACGTGTTGTTGGTTACCAAGAAAAAATCAATACGATTTTAAAACGCTTAGGTCAATCTTTAGAAAAAGAAGATTTGGCAGATGTCAAGGCTCTAATTGAAGAGTTAGAGATCGCAGATCCCATGACAGGTTCTAGAAACTGGACAGATGTTAAGCAGTTTAACTTAATGTTTGGAACAAAATTAGGAGCTAGTGCAGAAAGCGCTATGGATTTATACTTGCGTCCTGAAACAGCACAAGGTATTTTCGTCAACTTCTTGAACGTTCAAAAAAGTGGACGTATGAAAATTCCTTTCGGTATTGCGCAAACAGGGAAAGCCTTTAGAAACGAAATTGTCGCTAGACAATTTATTTTTAGAATGCGTGAGTTTGAACAAATGGAAATGCAATTTTTCATCAAACCAGGCACTCAAGCAGAATGGTTTGAGCACTGGAAAGAAAACAGAATGAAATGGCACTTATCTTTAGGAATGGGCCAAGACAATTACCGTTTTCATGATCATGAGAAATTAGCACACTATGCAGATGCTGCAACAGATATCGAATTTAAATTCCCATTTGGCTTTAAAGAATTAGAAGGGATCCATTCTCGTACAGATTTTGATTTAAAACAGCACGAAGAGTTTTCAGGTAAAAAATTACAGTATTATGATCAAGAAGATAAAGAGAGTTACACCCCTTATGTTTTAGAAACCTCTATTGGTTTAGATCGTATGTTCTTGGCTATATTTTCAAATGCTCTAGAAGAAGAGGAACTTGGAGATGGTAAAACACGTACTGTTTTAAAATTACCAGCTGTTTTAGCACCAACAAAAGCAGCAATTTTTCCTTTATTAGCAAAAGATGGTTTACCAGAAGTTGCGAAACAAATTGTTGAAGATTTAAAATGGGATTTCAACGTTATTTATGAAGAAAAAGATACCGTAGGAAAACGTTACAGACGTCAAGATGCCAACGGTACGCCATTTTGTATAACAGTAGATCATGATACTTTAAAAGACAACACTGTTACCATTCGTCATCGTGATACGATGGAGCAACAACGTGTTAAGATTGAAGATTTAAAAGGAATTATTCACAAAGAGGTCGATGTTAAACATTGGTTGCAGAAAATGTAATAATATCATATTTTACCTGCCTGCTGGCAGACAGGTTGAGAACTGTAAAAACTCCCAAGCTTTGGCTTGGGAGTTTTTAGTTATATAAAATTTAATTTATCTAAAATCGATACCCTAAGTTAAAACCAAGTTTTCCTGCGAGATCAAAGTCATCGTTATTGCTAGCACTGTTATTGATTAAGTTTCTGCCAAGTCCGCCACTAATTTCAAAGACAAATCCACCCTTTGTCACCCATTTCCCTCCGAGACCAAAACCAAGAGCGATATTGGTAAAAGTGTCTTCTGTAGTTACTAATATGGGATCAAACTCATTCCCTGTGAAGAACGACGTTCTTTCATCATACGAGGATACCATCCCAAAACCTTCGACAAAAAATCCTGCGGCATACTTTTTTCCGAAGAAAATACGATAATAAGGTGATACGTAAAAATTAAGATCTGAATCAAAATTGTCTTGATCAAATGGAGCAAATACCGAAATCCCTACAGAAGAAGATTCCGTTAAATTACGCTCATAACTTACATCAAAAGCTCCTAATAAAAGTAAAACAGCATTTAATTTAATTTCATTATCCTTTTTATAAGGATCTTGTATAGCGTCATTTTGAGCGAAAGCCCCAGATATAAAAACAAGTATACAAGCTATAAATAAGAGACTATTTTTCATAAAAAGTGTAGTTACAAGTTAATAGGGCCATTGGATCAACAACTATTCCAGTTTTAAGATACAATTATAGTAAAAAAGGTTGCGTTCATTTTAATATAAGTTTATTTAATAGGCAATAATTATTTATCTGCAAAGATTTAAAACTCATTGTACTGTTAATTTGTAAATTATTACTTATACATTTAACATAATTTTAGTATTTTGCTCATTTAAATAATATGTGGATAAATATAAAATCATGAGCAAGCATTATATGGTGTTACTTCTAATCTGTACTCTAAATTGTTTTGCATTTAGCCAAATCATCTATCAAAATACCGCCACTACAACTGGCCTAAATTACTCTTCAGGAACACCTTATTTGGGAA
The DNA here is from genome assembly GCA_034111845.1 of Psychroserpens sp. Lineage (GTDB taxonomy): Bacteria > Bacteroidota > Bacteroidia > Flavobacteriales > Flavobacteriaceae > Psychroserpens. The sequence goes on from JAWUWM010000071.1 coordinate 32,182, forward strand.
GCGGACCGTCTTTTGTGGACTTTGATAATGATGGATGGGACGATTTAACTTTTGCCTCAGGCGATGGACAATCAGTTAAGTTTTTTAAAAACAATAATGGTGATTTTACAGAAATTGACCTTAATCTTACCAGTATAAATTATCAAACCAAACAAATAAACTGGGTGGATTTTGATAATGATGGTGACAAAGATCTATTCGTTACAAGTAACACTAATGGAAATAGACTTTTTGAGAATACTGGCAATTTAAATTTACAAGATATTACCATCTCATCAGGGTTTCCAATAGTCAATATTTTTACTAATGGTGCATCCTGGGCAGACTACAATAATGATGGCTTTCTGGATGTGTTTCTTTGTAGCAAAGACGCTACGACAGAAACCAGTACACCTAATTTTCTCTATAAAAATAATGGAGATGGGACATTTGTAGACGTTTCAGATAGTGCAGGTATAGATTCAGATAAACATCTAACATTTTGTTCTGTCTTTCTAGACATTAATAATGATGGCTGGCAAGATATCTACACATCAAATGATAAAGGTAATAATCTAAATCAGTTATATAAGAATAATGGAGATGGGACATTTACAGAAATTGGGTGGTCTTCTGGAACAAATTTAGGCATTAATGCAATGTCAACAACAGTAGGTGATTACAATAATGATGGATGGATTGACATCTATGTAACCAATGGAGGAAATGCTGTTTTATTAGTAAATAATGGAGATGAAACGTTCACTGACCAAGCTGTAAACACCGGTTGTGAACATGGCGGCTTTACTTGGGGAGCGGTTTTTCTTGATGCCGATAATGACTCAGATCTAGATTTATATGCTAGTAGTTCACTCTACAACATACCATCCATTAATACATCTGTTATGTACGAAAGACTAAGTGATGGTTCTTTTCAAATACCAAATAATGCTGGTTTTGCAAATGATGAAAATCAAAGTTATTGCAATGCTATTGGTGATTTTAACAATGATGGCCTTAGTGATGTCATAGTTACCAACAGTAATAATCAAACTGTTGATTTATGGGAAAATTTAAATGATGAAAACAATAGCTGGTTAAAAATTAAGCTTGAAGGAACCCAAAGTAATAAAGACGGTATTGGTGCAAGAATAGAGTTATCTGCCAATAATATCCTTCAATATCGTCAAAGTCATAATGGAGAAGGTTATATGTCACAAAACTCTCAAACAATGATTTTTGGCCTGCACACTTCAAATCTTGTGGATTATCTTAAAATAAATTGGCCCAGTGATATTGAAGATATATTTTATAACATTGATATTAACCAAACATTAAATATTGTTGAAGGTTCAAGTACATTGTCTATAAGTGAGTTAGACACCTCAAAATTAAACATGTATCCTAATCCTGTCACTAATACTTTGTTTATTACCTGCAAGAAAGATATATTGATGTACAATATTTCAAATATACTATCTCAAGAAATCTATAGTTCTAAAGCCCTAGACACCAATGAATCAATAGATTTTTCAAGTTATAAATCTGGAGTTTATTTTGTAAATATCACTTTTCAAGACAACACTAAAATCACCAAAAAAGTAATTAAAGCTTAAAAATAAGCCCTTAACTGAACCGTTCCTGTATGTACCGTCTTACTGGTTTCTGTTTTCCTTCCAAAGTAATTCAAATTCAAATCTAAAAATTTAGTCAGTTTCTTCTGAGCCAATAGACTCCATGTAAAATTATTCCCAGGCTGCAAGCCTTCTAATATTTGAAAAGCAACAGGTGTATTGGCATTACCTGTAAATTCATTTTTAAAGAAATTAATGGCTCCCGTTAATGCAATCTTACTGGCGTTATTATAGGTAAATGACGTACCATAATTACTTTGTAACAGTTGCTCCATACTGCCTATTGTATTATCTTTAGATGTATATTGATAAAACACATCAAAACGCGCATTTTCATTGAATATATATGATAGCTTAGGTTGAAATCTTATTTCATCAAGATTAAAATTTCGGGTTGCAAAATTCTCACTCAAACTTTCATTATTTTGAAAACTAGAATCTAAATTAACAAGCCAATTCGTCCAAAATTTATGATTAAACTGTAATTGATGACTTTCAATTTTATTTTCTTGAAACCCTATGGATAAGGTTGTTCTATTCGTATTTGATAAATAGGTGTATGATGTCGTATAGTTTTGTTTTCCTCTATTAAAAAACAATACATTACGAATACTTCTATTTAAAGCCAATTGATTCTCGTCACTTGAAGAAAAGGGATTCAAATCAAACTCCTCGCCTTCTCGTCTATTTTTTCTATCCACTAAATAAGAAGCTTGATTATAAAAATAAGACCAAAACTTCTTTCCTTTATTTTTGGAAACAGACCACTGCTGCGGATTAATAGTAAATGTTTGACTAAATCTATTTTGGTGTGTTCTCACAAAAACTTGGTTGGGCAGTAATACTCTAATAAACTCGCCTTGGTCTGTAAATTGAGCGATTTCAAATTCGTCAAATTCTTGGATTCCGTTATCATTATAATCAATCCAAGTATATGAACCTTGACCAGGCTCAACAGCTACATAAGTGAAATCTTGCTGTGGTAAACTCCCAGAATTAGTTTCAAAAACGGTATTTAGTAATACCAGATTATTCCATAATTTCTGATTGAAATTTAGTCTAGAATTCAGTGAATTTTCATCTTCCACAGTATCATCCTCACTTTTGAGTTTTCTAAAATTTGCATAAAGACCCAAATTGGTGTTTTTATTTTGAATAATCTGCGATTTCAAATAATACGTATTAGATGTATTTACCCGTTTTACTTCATTAGCTCTTAAACTATCATTAGCACGGTTTTTATAGCCTATTTCAACAAAGACACCTGTGCTATCACCATAACCTGTAAACACGTCGTATGAATTGAAACGCTGACTCAAATTAGTCAGTAAATCAGTTTCCTTTTCACGTTGTTCACTATCCTCTAAAGCAATTCTAGCTCCAACCCATTGTTTTTTAAAATTATACGTAACTCTATTAAATGAGCGCACAAAAGTTGAGGTGGACACACTACTGTTATTATTTAAAAAACTAGAATTAGAGAATATATTAAACTGGTTAAGTTGTAAATTAGCAGACACATTATGGCGATTACCATTAAAATTATCAGAGTAATTAAGATGTTCAAATTGATAGGATGCTAAACCTTTTTTAGAATGGATCATTTCTAAACCAGATGATAATAAAACCTGATTACCCAAAGGATTTTCTAGATTCCAATCACGGTTGAATTCTGCTCTATATAAACGTTGGATAGTCGTAAAATCTTTGTTAATAATATCTGCATCAATAGTCGCGCTAAGATTCCAGAGGCTATCTGTTTTAATAATATTTTGATTGATACGAAGCTTTGCTGCAAACCCATTATTATTACCATCATCTAAATCAGAAAATAGGTTAACATCATTTTTACTACCAGCAAGTTCAAAGAATACATCTGTCTTTTCGGTTGGCTTGTAACTTCCATTAACCACTGCAATTTGCAATTTCTCTGGAGCAATTAAACGCACGATAGCCGCATAATTTCCTTGTAAAACGTCGCCTACTGGATCTACATATTCGAAAATATTTTCAACAGCATTACTATTAATCAAAACATAATTACCAAGATTAGCACCAACCAATGTAAACCGTACACTAAATAAATCGTCGACTTCATTATTAGAAAACACAAAACGTTCAATCCCATCAATAACATCTTTTCTGTATAAAATACGATTTTCATCGTAAGCTTCGGAAACATCTGAAGGCGCAACCATTAGCGATTGATTGTCACCTGCGTTTGATAAGACCGTAACTTGTTCTGCAGAAAGGTTTTGCTGTAACGGTTGGTTTTTAGCATCTGCCTCAGAATAGACTGAAACTCCTAGTTTCAATTTTTCAGATTCATAAGCACCACCACCAAAAATTGTGAATCGGGAGAAATTACGCTCACTAAACTGATAATCTACAGTGATTCTCATTTCCGAAGTCATAGAGAAAGTAGAATTAAAAATAATCTCACCAGCGTTATAATCTATGATATAATCTTTGTTTTCGCCACGTTCTATTGGGAGACCGTTGACGTAAACAATCTCGCTATCAGACACTATTAAAACAAACAATTCATTATTAGGTCCTGTTAATTTATAAGGTCCTTGGTTGCCTTCTTGCGCTGTAAATTGACTCGTCGTAAATTGACCCCTCACCAGAGCACCTGAAGCAAAAAGCGTCGTTTTTGCGTCTTCATCTCCAAAATTAGCACGCACTTGAAGTCCCTGCACACGCTTTGTGAAATTTGCAAAGTAACTGTTAGTGTTGGTCAAATCGATATCACCTGCTCTTATATTCCAGTCCTTACTAAATAACTCTATAAACACTTGATCAAACTCATCTAATCGTTGTGAATAGCCACTTTCTTGCAGTGGAATATTTGCATCTTGTATGGAGGCTCTAAGAGAAACTTTATCACTCAACTTTCCCGAAATCTGTAAATCTAATTCACTATTTAAAACCGAGTTTTGATTATTTCCCAGCGTCACGCCTCGAGAAATACTTCCAGAAGTACTTAAACCTCCAAATGGTGTGTAATTGCTTTGAAGATTAGATTGATTCAGTTTATAAAGTCTTTGAAGGTTATCGGTATTGGCCACGATTATTTTTTCGTCGAGTTGCGCATATTTACGTGTTAAAAAATCGGGATACCTTAAATAGGTTATTTCTACAGAATCTACGTCAACCGGTTTTTTGAAAGTAAGTAATGCTTTAGCAAAATCAATTTTATAATAGGAGGTATCAATACGGGTTTGATTGGTCTTTTTAAGAAAAAACCAGCTAGAGTTAATACTTACGGTATCAATTTTAACTGAATCTCTAACCTTCACTTTTTTTGTTCTATAATTAGACGATGTCTTTTGTGCAAAAGCACAAAAGGATAGCATAAAACAAATAAGTGCGATTGTAAATTTCATTCCTTATATTAACTGCTAAAGGCAGAAATTATTTTATCCTTAAATTCAGGTTAAAATAATGCCGTAAAAGTACAGTATTATTTATTTTAGCTAAAATACTATGTCTAATTAAAATCCCGCGGTGTCGGGACCATTTTTTAAAGGAAATATATGAAAATCATCTCCTACAACGTCAACGGTATCAGAGCAGCAATGAAAAAAGGCTTTATTGATTGGCTTACAAGTGCAAATCCAGATGTGATTTGTCTTCAAGAAATCAAAGCTATGAAAGAGCAAGTCGATATTGAAGCAATAGAAAACGCTGGTTATAAATACAATTACTGGTTTAGTGCGCAAAAAAAAGGCTACAGTGGAGTTGCTATTTTAAGTAAAATAGAACCTAAACATGTTGAATACGGTACAGGAAT